>OZ243969.1:0-350000 GCA_965214675.1 Gammaproteobacteria bacterium | reverse complement strand
GACCTTCATTGGAAGTATCAATGTAGTCCTGGCCGGTGGTCTCGTTGACACGCAGGTGAATCGTCAGGGCCGAGGTGGGGGCCGTACTTGCCAACACCGTAAAGCTCGCATCTGTGCCCTCCTCCACGGAGGGAGTATCGGCACGGAGGGTGATGCTCGGGCGGATCGGGACCAGGGGAGTGACTGGATCTGTGGTGTCTGAGCCTGGGGTGACTGGATCTGGGTTGCTCCCGTCATCATCGTTGACACCGCTGTTGTCGTTGTCGGTAATCGTCAGGGTATGGACCCTGGTACTGCCGAGCGTATAGCCCGTACCGCCAGCGAGGGTCAGGATCACGGTCTCGTCGCTTTCTTCGGCACCGTCGTCGATGACGGCAACCGGGATGACCGCCGAGGTCGCCCCTGCCGCGACGCCCAGCGTGCCGGAGTTCCGGATGGTGAAGTCGCTGCCGGCCGTCGCGGTGCCGGTGACGCCGTAGGACAGCGTCAGGCCGCCCGAAGGCGCAGCCGAGGACAGGTTGACCGTCACGTTGTGCGTGCCGGCATTCTCAGCCGCGCTCGAGGATGCGGAGGCGAAGGAAGCCGTGGGCTGTGTGGCATCGTCGTTGCGGATTGTGTACGTCACCACGGACGTCCCCAGAACGACGTCGGCGGGTCCGTCGTCTATCCTTAGCGTCACAGTCACCGTCTCGTTAGACTCGGACTCGGTGTCGCCCTTTATGCGGATCCCCACGTCAGTGTTTGTAAAGGAGCTGTCAGTTGTCGTGAATGTCCGGCTCGTGCACGCGGGGCTCCTGCCGCTCAGGTCTATGGGTGTCTGGCCGAAAATGGCCTGGTAATCGGCGCCGGCGGGAATGGTTCCGCCGCCCGGGGCGTCGATGGTCGCGCTGCCGCTGAAGCAGAGCTGCCAGGACACGAATCTCGAAGGCGCCCTCGACAGGCTCACCGTGAAGTACTTGTCAGACGTGCCCGAGTTGCCCTCGTCGGCGCCGGCGGGTCCGCTGAGCGACAGGGTTGCCTGGGCGGTGCTGCCATCGTTATCGGTAATCGTCAGGGTGTGGACACTCGGGTTGCCCACCGTGTAGCCCGCACCGCCAGCGAGGGTCAGGATCACCGTCTCGGCGTTCTCGGCAGTGCTGTCGTCGTTGATGACCACCGGGATGGTCGCGGAAGCGGCGCCGGCCGCGATGCTCAGCGTGCGGGAGTTCTGGATGGTGAAGTCGCTGCTGCCTGCGGTGCCGGAGACACCGTAATTGAGTGTGAGGCCGCCCGAAGGGGCGGCTGAAGAGAGATTGACCCTCACATTGCGTGTGCCGGCACTCTCGGCCGCACTCGAGGACGCCGAGCCGAAGGATGCTGCGGGAATCGAGCTGTCGTTGTCACGGACCGTGACCGCGGCCCCCTGGCCGACGTTATAGCCGGGGCCGTCATTCACGAACACCTGCACGGCGGCGTCTTCCTCGTCGGTGCTGTCATCCACCGTGGGCACGGTGAAGGTGGTAGAGGTTGCACCCGCATTGAGGGTGACCGTTCTGACCCTTTCCTCGCTCGCGGCCACAAAATCCTGGCTGGGGGGCTCAATGACCTCGACGTTGACCATAAGACTCGAGGATGGTGCCCGGTCCGCATTGACCGTGAAGCTGGCTGGACTGCCTTCGGTCACGGCATCTCCTCCGGTGAGACTGATCCGGGGCAACTGGGGCGTCACCGTGGTGCTGGTTTCGTCGTCATTGACGCTGACCGGCCGCCCAATGCTCAGCGCATTGGCACCGCCGTAGTCCCCGCCCGAGGTGGTATGGGTCAGGGTGGCCGTATCATCCACTGCATCACTGTCGTGGGCTGCGTGAACGGTGACGGTTTGGGCCGTGTTCCAACGAACAGCGTTGGTCGGGTTGAAAAGGAGTGAAGTGGGGGTCGTGGTGACGTCCGGATTGTTCGAGGCAATAGAGACCTCAACCGGTTCCGTCGGCTGCGATTTCAACTTCACCGTGTAGGTCTGGCTGCCACCCTCAGGCACGTCCGGCCAGCGTCGATGGAACGTCAGGCCCCGGGTGTCGTCGTCACGAATCGTGACCGTGGTCTTGTTGTAGGTATATAGCGGGTTGTCGGACCTAACCCGGTCATTGTTGACCGTATAGCCGTTGCCGCTTGTCAGGGTGAGCTCGATGGTCTCGTCGTTCTCATCGATGCCATCATTGATCACGTCGATGGGGATCACGGCGCTATGGCGGTTCGCAGGCAGGGTCACGGTGCAGGCCGAGGATGTGCAGCCTTTTATCTTGTAGTCCGTACCGAGGGTCGCCGAGCCGCCGACCGTGTAGCGGATGGTGCGGAGTTTGCCCTTCGGACTTAGCCCAGCGCCGATTTCCACAACCACTCGAAGACTATCCTCGCTTCCCGGATTGCTCGGTGCACCGAATTCTGCAATGCTCCGGGTCGCAAAACTCATCTGGATTACGTCATCCGGGGGATCCGTCTGCGCGGTGGCCAGGGGAACGAGACTGAACAGCAGGGGAAGGCCGAGCAGTACGGCGGCAAGGCTTCGCCGCAGAGGACGAATGGCAGCATGAGCACCTGCAGCCGTGCGGGAGGCAGGGGAAGGCTCAGGCCCGGAAGCGAAATGCCTTGGAAGACGCCACGAAGAACGATCCAGTGATAAAGCTCGACGAGCGGACCACAGCAGGGAAAGTACAGCGCACATCCTGCGCCAAAGGAACATGTTCACCAAGGCTCGGCTCGGCTCGGCTCGGCTCGGCTCGGCTCGGCTCGGCTCGGCTCGGCTCGGCTCGGCTATTATATCAAACCCCCCTGACTCAACGCCCAAAAACCGCTTCGCGCCCATGCTGTCTCCCTGAACCGCCTGCCCACAAGATTTTGCAGAAATATACAGTATCTTGTGCTCAGTGTACAAGGCAACATACATTATCTTGTGCCCGAGAAGCGGGCCTGCGCCATGTCCACACCGCCATACACGTACCTCGTATCGAGCCGCGGAGTGTTGTGCGCAGCCTGATATACAACAGCATACATCCCCTGCAAGCAGGGCCTGCCAACAATGAAAACCGGGTGGGTGTGCTTTCTGCAAAGATAGAAAATCCCGGCATTCAAACATAGGCTACTTTCAAGTACTATTAGCGACTGCATGGATGTCAGACACGCGCTGATCACACCGGACTGCAAGTTTTTGGCACAAAAGGACTGGACTTCCAGAAATCACCACATGAAAAAAATCAAGACCTACGTTTTCAATGCCTATGGGGCATTGCTGGACACCTACCTGCCCTTCGAGAAGTATCGCGATGAACTGGGGGATAATGCCCTGATTATCTACAAGCTGTGGCGCTCCAAGCGCCTGCAGTACTCGTCCCAGTTGAGCCTGATGAACCAGTACACGAGTTACGACAAGATCCGGAAATATGCACTGGACTTTGCATGCGAGGTCTACGGAGTCACCGATGAAGGCATCAAGCAGAAGATCCTCAAGGCGCACTCGCAGCTTGACTGCTATCCGGATGTCAAGGAAGTACTGACGTCACTGAAAAATGACGGCCTGCAAACCGCCGTGCTGTCCAATGGCACACCACAGAAGCTGAACTCCACCTTAAGGCATGCCGGCATCAGCGACGTGCTCGACGGCGTGTACTCAACCGAGCAGGTGCATGCCTACAAACCTTCACCTGCGGTGTATGACTTCGTAGGGGAACAGCTGGGACTGGCTCGCAACAAGATCTGTTTCGTGTCCTCGAATTCCTGGGATATTGCGGGTGCGGCCTCCTACGGATTTACCTCCGTGTGGATCAACCGTTACGAGCGCACCCCCGAACACCTCCCGTACAAGGCCGACCACGTCATCAAGAACCTGGCCGAATTGCTGACCCTGGAATAAGCTCGCAGCCTGTCAGGCTAGTCCAGGCGGATTTTCAGGAACTTGCGCTTGCCGACCTGAAAGATGCCCGTGGTCCCGGCCTTAAGGCACAGGGCGGTGTCCTCCACTTTTACGCCATCGATTTTCACGGCGCCCTGCTGGATCATGCGTATGGCTTGCGAGGTACTGCTGACCAGGCCGGAATCCTTCAAAAGATTGCGAATGGGCAGGGCCCCGTCTACACAGCTCAGGTGCTTTTCTGCAATATCCTCGGGCACGGCACTTTTCTGAAAGCGCCGGATGAACTCCTTCTGTGCGGCAATAGCCGCCTTCTTGTCATGGAAGCGCTCGGTAATCTCAAGCGCCAGCTCGAATTTGATATCCCTGGGATTCCTGCCGTCTTGCGCCTGCTCGCGCAATGACTCGATCTCCTGGCCCGGGCGATAGCTCAGCAACTCGAAGTACCGCCACATTTTCTCATCATCGATACTCATGAGCTTTCCGAAGATATCATTGGGTGCTTCGGTGATTCCGATATAGTTATCGAGCGACTTGGACATCTTTTCCGGACCCTGGGTGATGCCTTCAAGAATCGGCATCGTCATCACCACCTGCGGTCGCTGTCCGTTTTCCTTTTGTAATTCGCGCCCGACCAGCAAATTGAATTTCTGATCGGTACCGCCCAGTTCCACGTCGGCCTTGAGAACGACCGAGTCGTAGCCTTGCACCAGCGGGTACAGCAATTCGTGGATGGCAATCCCCTGGCCTGAAGTGTATCGCTTGTGAAAATCATTGCGTTCGAGCATGCGCGCCACAGTGTACTTGGATGCCAGGTGGACCAGGTCGGTAGCACTGCGGTCGTTCATCCAGGTGGAGTTGAACTCGATGCGCGTGGTATCGGGGTCCAGGATTTTGAATATCTGCTCCCGGTAGGTCTCGGCATTTTGCAGTACCTGCTCGCTTGTCATCGGCTTGCGCATGGTGTTTCTGCCGGTCGGGTCGCCGATCATGCCGGTAAAATCACCGATCAGGAAAATGACCTGATGGCCCGCCTGCTGAAACTGGCGCAGCTTGTTGATCAGCACGGTGTGGCCCAGGTGCAGGTCCGGTGCCGTCGGGTCAAACCCCGCTTTCACGCGCAAGGGCCTGCCCTCTTTGAGCCGGGATTCCAGTTCCCCGGACACGATCACTTCCTCTGCACCGCGAACCAGTTCGTCCATAAAAGCGCGATCCGTCATTTCAGTCCATCGCACACAAACTCAGGCGTGCGAGTCGTTTCAGCTTTTAATAAGCCGGCAATTTTGTTAAATTCTGCCGAACTCGGAAAGAACAGGGATGTCGTCATATGCAGGAATACAGAGAATACTCTTCTGAACTATGTGCTCATGGTTGAGGGTCCATCTTAAAATATGAGGTCTTCTCGCGAAAGACCAGGGAAGGCCATTCCCCTGCTTCCCCTCGCCACTGCACTGCTTGCAGGCATGCTTGTCGCAGCGGCCATTTTCATCACCCCGTCCAGCCAGTCTACACCAGGCGATACAACTCTAGCCAACACCCGCATGGATGTGACGGCCCTGCCGTTGGAGCCCCCTGCATCTATTGCCTTGCCCGACATTAATGCGGACTCGCCTGCCCCCATGCACCAGGAGCCGGCTGTGGGTGCGGACATGCAGGAGCTGCCGACGGCATCCGCCCCTGCCCTGACGATCCCGCGAACCACCGTGGTCGTTAAAAAAGGCGACACGCTCGGCGCCATTTTCAACAGGCTCGACGTCTACCCTGACCTGGTGCGTATCCTGGAATCGCATGCAAATAACCGCGCACTTGAGAGGATCTATCCGGGGCAAAAACTGCACTTCTCCATTGCCCGCCAGCAGCTTGAGCGTCTGGAGCTCGAATACACCCCGGCCAGCTCGCGGGTCTATCACCGCGATGGGGACAGCTTTTCGGCCACCATGCTGAACCGGCCACTGGATACCCTGCTGGAGACGGCAAGCGGCACAATCGATTCCTCGCTGTATCTTGCAGGCCACAAGGCCGGGATGTCGGATGCCCTGATTTTTGATCTGGTGCATGTTTTCCGCTGGGACATCGATTTCGCACTTGATCTGCGAGCCGGTGACCGCTTTGCCATCTTGTATGAAAAACTTCTTTTAAACGGTGAAGAGGTGGGTGACGGGGAAATCATGGCCGCCATGTTCGTCAACAAAGGCGTGACCCATCGGGCCTATCGCTATACGGATGAAAATGGCTACACCGATTACTACACCCCGGAAGGCAGGAGCCTGCATAAAACCTTCCTGCGAACCCCGGTTCACCTGGCCCGTATCAGTTCCTTGTTTAACCCGAAAAGACGCCATCCCATCCTGAACAAAATCCGCGCTCACAAGGGCATCGACTATGCCGCCCCCATCGGTACACCGATCAAGGCCACCGGAGCGGGTCGTGTGATTTATCGTGGCACCAAAGGCCAGTACGGAAAAACGATCGTGTTAAAGCACGGCAACATTTACACCACCCTGTATGCGCACATGTCCAGGTACGCCCGAAAGACCCAGGTCGGCAGCCAGGTCAAGCAAGGCCAGACCATAGGCTATGTCGGGAACACGGGCCTTTCGACCGGCCCGCACCTGCACTACGAGTTTCGTATCAGCGGAGTACACCGTGACCCGCTCAAGGTGAAACTGCCGGCGACCCGATCCCTGAGGGAAGCCGAGATTGACCGTTTTCTGGCGTCAATACAGGTTCCAGCCAAGCAGCTTGAGGCTTTCACACAAAATCAGTTAGCCATGCGAGACCTGTAGGATCGCACTGTTTCCAGAATCGCTTCACATGTAGCACACTGTATACCTCGACGAGGCGCAGCAGTTGCAGAAAAATGGCTAGATACTTCATCGGACTGATGTCCGGCACCAGCGTGGATGCCGTGGATGCCGTCCTCATGGACTTTTCACGCACGCACAGCCCGCTGGTTGGAAGTTTCAGCCAGCCGATCGAGCGGGAACTGAGAAGTGAAATCAACCGCATCATTTCACTCAACACCTGGCCCCAGCAGACCCAGGCACTCGATGATCAGTTTGTGCGCGTCTGCGCCGAGGCTATCCGTCATCTGCTTCAAAAAGCCGCCATCGATGCAGACCGGATCGAGGCGATCGGCAGTCACGGGCAAACGGTATTTCATGACCCGCAAGGCACCCCGCCGGTATCCATCCAGATCGGCAGCGCCAGGCAACTTGCCCGTGAGACGGGCATCACGACCATCGGCAATTTTCGGCAAGCGGATATCAACGTGGGTGGACAAGGCGCCCCATTGGCCTGCGCCTACCACGCAAGACGGTTCCGCCATGCCCGTGAAGACCGGGCCGTGATCAATCTGGGCGGCATTGCCAACATCACCTTTCTGCCTGCTGACCCCTCCAAAGATGTCGAGGGCTTCGATACCGGGCCTGCAAACACATTGCTGGATGCCTGGGTCCATCACTGCCGGGGCCAGGACTTTGATGCGGCGGGCGACTGGGCACGCCGTGGCACCGTGAACGCACAGTTGCTTGAGCGAATGCTGCAGGAGCCGTACTTCGCACGCCCGCCCCCCAAATCAACCGGCCGGGAAACCTTCAGCCTTGCCTGGCTGCAGGCCCTGCTGGAGCCGCACGGCGTGAGCCTTGAGGCCAGGGATGTGCAGGCGACCCTGGTGGAACTCACGGCGCGATCCGTAGCACAGGCTGTAGAAAACCACCCGCTGCCCGTTGCCCGCATCCTGCTGTGTGGCGGAGGCAGCAACAATGACTACCTGGTCTCGCGCATTGAACAGGCCCTGGGTGATATCCCGGTGGAGTGCACCGATACCCACGGGGCACCTTCGAGGTGGCTTGAAGCCATGGCATTCGCCTGGCTTGCCAAACAAGCCATGGATGGAAATCCGGGCAATCTGCCCAGCGTGACCGGCGCCGGTCAGGAAGTGGTTCTAGGTGAGGTACACCGGCCCGAGTGAAGCCGTGCAAATCGGACAAGCCGCCGGATGGAGGCCCCTCATCAGGCTCAACAGGTTGTCAGGCTGATTTCGTTTAACCCGGAGAAAATGAGGATCCACAGCCACAGGTGGTCTGTGCATTGGGATTTCGTATCACGAACTGGGCCCCTTCAAGGCCCTCCGTGTAATCAATTTCTGCACCCATCAGGTACTGGAAACTCATGGGGTCGACCAGCAGGGTGATGCCGCCGTTCTCAACGGAGGTGTCACCGTCCTGGAGATTCTCATCGAAGGTAAAGCCGTACTGGAATCCCGAACATCCGCCTCCGCTCACGAATACGCGAAGCTTGAGGTCCTGATTGTCTTCCTCCTCGATCAGCTGCTTGACCTTGTGGGCAGCAGCATCAGTGAAGATCAACGATGCAGGTGGGACGGTTTGTGTTGCAGGCATGAGTGTGCTCCCGGGCCAATATCTGTACTACAGGGTTCAATAATTACAAAACCTCTGTTTATTAGTCAATATCCCTAATGTAGCGGCCTACAGGGGATCCAGGGGATCCACGGTATCCACGGGATTGGGAGAGGACTGGTGAACGAGCCTGCCATTCACCTGTGCACCTACGCTCATCCCCAGCGAAGCATAGTAGATATCGCCGTTGACCTTGGCTCCGGATTTCAATTCAATGCCCTCACTGGCATAGATATCTCCATGAACCGTGCCATCGATGATGATATAGGTACCTCGAATCTCCCCCTCCACGACACCCATTTCATTGATCACCAGTACGCATTTGTCCTCACATTTTGCGATGACGTTGCCCTCGACCGTGCCTTCAATTTGCAGCCCGCCACCGTAATACACATCGCCCACCACCTTGGACCGTGGGCCGACCAGTGTATCGATATTAACCGCCTTGATTTTTTTCCTAAATGACATCATCACTCCTCCGATCGTGCCTGGCGAACTCCATTTTGTACATACGCCTCATCCCACAGGTAACTTACGATAAGCGGCTCTTGTTTACTGCCGTTACGCAGCACTTCCACCTGGACACTTGCCGGCAAAAAATCCTCGGGCAGTGAAAGACTGCCTGAAATCTCCTGAAAATACCTGAAAGAAAACTTCAATCCCCCATCTTCCTGTGTCTCGTGGATGGCCTCCGGCCTCAGTACCGTGGGCACGCCCTGCTGCTCTCCGGCCACACTCAGTCGAACCGTGCCGGAAACATTTTCTTTCCTTTTGGGCATTCCGGTCAATGTCACACGGTAGTCATACTGGCCGGCGGCGACATCTTCTCGCAGCAGGAAGGCCCTCACCTGCACGGCCGAATTGTCAGCATCAGGCGAATAAAGTGTACGATAAAACTGAAGTTCCTGGGCCAGCTTCAGCAACTCGGCATCTTTCTCCTGCAGCATGCTTTTCATTTCCTCGGCGGCCACCGACTCAACTTCGGCCGAACGTTTGGCCAGTTCCACCTCATTCTTGAGCCGCCCGTTGGACTTCTCCAGCAACCGGATCATCTCGTTCTTGTCCATGATTCCAGACAGGCTCGGGTCACCCAGAAAGGGCAGTCCCAGGCTTTTCGTACCCAGCCAGAACGAGATGGCCACGACGAACAGGAGAATCAGTATGGCCTGGACGAGCGACACGGATCGCGCAAAAGGCTTGCGGATGTGAATCTGCCATGCCATCGGTTGTCCTTTCGCCTGATCCGGTCCCGGGTTACGGGAAAAGGCCCGTTTGCATCAGTCCCGCGGTTTCATCCAGGCCAAACATGAGATTCATGTTCTGCACCGCCTGTCCGGCAGCGCCCTTGACCAGATTATCAATCACGGACAACACGACAACGACGTCCCCGTCATTGGGCCGCAGCAGGGACAGCCGACAGAAATTGGAGCCGCGGACATGCTTGGTCTCGGGAAGTGCACCCTGCGCCAGGACATCCACGAATGGCTCGTGCGAGTAGCGCTGGCGATAGATCGCGTCCAGCTCGGCGAAATCGTCCACATCCGGCGCATACACGGTTGCGAATATGCCGCGTACCATGGGCACGAGATGGGGGGTGAACGTCAGCTCGACCGGTGCCTGGCGGATCCCCTGCAGCTCTTGGGTGATTTCCGGCCAATGACGATGCGCCTGAACGTTGTATGCCCTGAAATTCTCCCCGGCCTCACTGAACAGTGCAGGCACGTTGGCGCCTCGCCCGGCGCCGCTGACGCCGGACTTGGCATCTGCGATCAGGCGTGCAGGCACAGCCAGGCCCTGCTCTAGAAGCGGCAAGACGGCCAGAATAATGGCGGTTGGATAGCAGCCGGGATTGGCCACCAGACGGGCTTCCCCGATCATCTCGCGATGCACTTCGGGCAGGCCGTATACCGCCTGTTGCAATAACTCGGGACACGCATGGGTCTGCTTGTACCAGTGCTCCCAGACCGCGGCATCCTTGATGCGGAAATCTGCGGCCAGGTCGATGACCTTGACGCCCGCCTCGATCAGTTCCGGCACCATGTGCATGGCCGTGCCGTTGGGGGCTGCGAAAAATACACATTCACAGCGCTTGAGCTCGGCTGAATCAGGCGCGACCAGTTCCAGGCCGGTTGACGTGGACAGGTTCGGGTACAGTTCAGACAGCGCCTTGCCGGCCTCGCTGCGGGAGGTCACCGTCTGCACACGGACTTGTGGATGCGTGGCCAGCAGGCGCAGCAACTCCGCACCGGTGTACCCGGTTCCTCCGACTATTCCGACAGAAATCATATTGGCTGGCGCGTTATGGGGTTGTGTGCATCATACAAGATTAACGCAGGCAGCCAAATGCCGAAGCCCTACACAGGGATCGGCTCTGGCATAATCCCAGCTATGAAAAAGCGGCTGCCCTTCGCAGGACTCATTCAAAACGCGCTTGAGAACTTGCGTATGCGCACCTCAAGACCTGATGCCCTTGCCCAGCTGGCGGTCCTGAGCGTGATCGCAGGACTCGCAACGGGCCTCGTCATTGTCTCCTTCAGGCTCTTGATCGAAGCGGTGCAACTGCTTTTTTTACCGGAGGGCATGCCGGGGAATTTTGAAGGGCTGCCGGTCGGTGTGCGCATTGCGCTGCCGGTAGCCGGCGCGCTACTCATTGCCCTGGTATTCAGAATCTGGGCGAAGGGCCACCCCACGGTCGGTGTACTGCATGTCATGGAACGACTCTCGTACAACCGCGGGCATCTGCACATGCGGGGCCTGCTGATGCAGTATGTTGGCGCTGCCCTATCTGTCATTTCCGGACAATCCATGGGGCGCGAAGGCCCTTCCATACACCTCGGAGCGGCCACCAGCAGCATCATCGGGCAGCGTCTGGCACTTCCCGATAACGCCATTCGCACGCTCGTGGCTTGCGGGGCTGCCGCCGGCATCAGCGCCTCGTTCAATACCCCCCTGGCCGGTGTGATCTTTGCCCTCGAAGTGGTGATGATGGAGTATACGCTGGCAGGCTTCCTGCCCGTCATCCTGGCCGCCGTGAGTGCGACCGCCGTCGCCCGGGCCGTGTTCGGTGCACAAGCCGTGTTCCCCGTGCCCAGCACCCAGCTCATCACCTTGCTTGAGCTCCCTTATGTCGTATTGCTGGGCGTGGTGACCGGCTTTGCCGCCTTCCTTTTCATTTACCTCACGAGGCTCACGTCGCGGGCCGGGCGTGAATGGCCCCTCTGGAAAAAGTTCATGATTGCAGGCTCGATCACCGGTGTACTGGCCATATTCGTTCCACAGATCATGGGCCTGGGCTACGACACGGCCAACCAGATACTGCACAGCGAGATCGGGCTGAGCCTGTTGCTCATGCTGCTGGCCGCCAAGGTGGTGGCGACCGCCTGCAGCGTGGGCTTCGGACTGCCGGGGGGACTGATTGGTCCGACCTTCATCATCGGTGCGTGCCTGGGCGGGATCATGGGCATCTTCGGGCAATCCGTGTTCGACGGTGGCGCCTCGTCCCCGGGGCTGTATGCCCTGATCGGGATGGGTGCCATGATGGGGGCGGTCTTGCAGGCACCGCTTGCGGCGCTGACCGCCATATTCGAGCTGACCCGCAACTCGAACGTGATCCTGCCCGGGATGCTGGCGATCGTCACCGCCGGTCTGACATCCAGCGTGTTGTTCGGACAGCATTCGATCTACCGGATGCTCATGCGCGACCGGGGCATGGATTACCGCAATAATCCTCTGGGACAGGCCTTTGGGCGGGTCGGTGTGGTCAACATCATGAACCGCAACGTACAATGCAGCCCCCAGGCCATTACACGCGGGCAGGCCAAAAATCTTGTGAAAGGCGGAACGGAATGGATCGTCATACAGGAAGATTCCCTGGTATCCTTGCTGCCTGCCACCGACCTGACCAATTTCCTGATGGAAAACGAGGGCCCTGAAGACATGCCGATCGACCTGCTGAACATTCCGGCAAAACGCCTGCAGGCCGGGTACATCGATTTACAGGCCACGGTCAGTTCGGCCCGCGAAAAGCTTCTGGAAACGGACGCGGATGCGTTGTGCATTTGTGCAGACCCTGCGAGCACAACCTCCAAGATCTACGGCGTACTGACCTACGGCACCCTGAAAAAGTCATACTTCACCTAGCGACGAAGATACGAGATACCCGGCATGCTCTGGATCAAGGCCTTTCACATTGTGTTCATGACCACCTGGTTTGCGGGGCTGTTCTACCTGCCGCGACTGTTTGTCTACCATGCGATGTCAACGGACCGGACCAGCCTGGAACGGTTCAAGCTCATGGAACGCAAGCTTTTCCGGGGCATCATGACGCCGAGTGCGGTGCTGGCCATCCTGTTCGGCATCGCCCTGCTGCATTACGTGCCGGAGTTCCTGCATACCGGGTGGATGGCCGCAAAGCTGGCCCTGGTCGCCTTCCTGATCCTCTACCACGTCTGGTGCGGTGTTATCCTGAAGACCTTCAGGGAAGAGAGAAACTCCCGCTCCCATGTCTGGTACCGCTGGTTCAATGAAGTGCCCGTGCTGGCCCTGGTCGCCATTGTCATACTCGTCGTGGTCAAACCCTTCTGAGGCACAGCGGCATCTGAACTCAACGCCTGGAATACGACACCCCGTACCCGTATGTGATTCTTGCCATGGCACTCGTTTTTCTTGATCTGGATGAAACCCTGCTGGACGGGGACAGCGACTATGAATGGGGGCGCTTTCTGAGTCTCACCGGCAAGGTGGACCGCGCCTTTTATGAAAAAGAGAATGAGCGGTTTTACCACGATTACCTGGCGGGTGCCTTCGACGTCATGGAATTCCTCGACTTTGCATTAAAGCCGCTGGCGGAGAATGCCTACGCCGAGTTGTGCCAGTGGCGCGCCCGGTTCATCGAGATCCGCATCCGGCCCATGGTCAAGCCCAGGGCCCATGAACTGATCGAGCGCCACCGGGAGGCTGGTGATCTGCCGGTGATCATCACATCCACCAACCGGTTCATCACCCAACCCATCAGTGAGCTCCTGCGGGTCGAGGATCTGATTGCCACCGAACTTGTGCGCCAGGAGGGTGAGTTCACGGGTGAAGTTGAAGGCATCCCGTGCTTTGGTGAAGGCAAGATTACCCGGGCGAGGCAGTGGGCACAGTCACGCTCAATGAGTTTGCAGGGCAGTTATTTTTACACCGACTCCTACAATGACCTGCCACTGCTTGAAATCGTCGAACACCCCATCGCCGTGGACGCGGACAAGAAACTGACGGAGCATGCGATCGAGAACGATTGGGAGCGGATCAGCCTCAAGTCCTGACGGTCCTTTGGGCAGCACTAGAATACGTAGCCGAACTCCTCCTCAAAGCGTTCCTTGAACGCATCCAGGGTGATGGAGTGGTTCTGGGTGCCCGGATGCGCCACCTTGATCGCGCTGATCAGCGCTGCGATTCGCCCACTCACCTCCCAGTCCAGGCCCTTCATCAGCCCGAACAGCAGTCCGCCGCGATAGGCATCTCCACACCCGGTAGGATCCTGCACCGAGCCGGCCCAGACGGCCGGAACCTCGATGCTGGCGCCATCTGCGTGGATGACAGAACCTTTGCTCCCATAGGTCACCACCATGGCCTCCACCTGTCCGGCAATCTGCTTGACCCCCAGACCGGTGCGCTCCTGCAGCAATTCGGACTCATAGTCGTTCAGGCAGATATAACTGGCCTGCTCGACCATCGCTAGCAGTTCATCGCCGTTGAACATGGGCATTCCCTGCCCGGGATCAAAAATGAACGGGATTCCGGCTCCGTGACACTGGCTGGCATGCTGCACCATGCCCTCCTTGCCATCCGGAGAAATGATCGCAATGCTGATGCCCGCATCACCAGGTACATCATTTTCATGCGAACTGTTCATGGCGCCCGAGTGGAACGCAGTGATCTGGTTGTCGTCAAGGTCCGTCGTGACAAAGGCCTGCGCGGTGTATTCGTCCGGGATTTTCCTGATGTAGCGCTGGCTGATGCCGCGCTGTTCGAGCCATTCGCTGTAGGGTTCAAAGTCCTGGCCTGCAGTCGCCATGATGTAGCCTTCACCGCCCAGCAAATCCAGGTTGTAGGCGATATTGCCTGCGCATCCTCCGAATTCACGGCGTATCTGCGGGACCATGAATGAAACATTCAGGATATGCACCTTGTCCGGCAGGATGTGTTCCTTGAATCGACCCGGAAATACCATGATGGTATCGTAGGCAAGAGAGCCACAAATCAGGGCCGACATCAGAAATCTCCTTGCATGCGTTGCAAAAGTGGGCGCTGTTTATCCATGTTGAGATGTCCGCCTGGGTGATGGTTGCAAAATTCGTATCGACAATAAAACAAATTCACCTTCGAATCCATGTGCACGAAAGAAAAACTGGTGGCCTATTATTCCTGGCTTCGCCAGTACGGATACAACGACTCGCACAGCGGCAACGCCTCCTTTCGCGAGGATGACACGGTATGGATTACGCCCTCGGGTGCCTGTGCAGACACCCTGCAAGCCGGCGACCTCATCGCCTGCGAAATGAATGCCGCGGCAGGTGAAAAAGCTTCATTCGATGCCGCACTGCATATCGAGGTCTACCGTAAAAATCCCGATGCGCGTGCAGTGCTGCACAGCCATGGGCCCTACACGATCGCAGTCACCCTGGACGGCAAGGAGTTTGTACCTGAGGATTTCGAAGGGCAGCTGTATTTTCCGAAAGTCCCGGTCCATAACATTCCCTTTTCCAGTTACGGCGAGCAGGCACCGCAGGTGGTCGCCGACACCCTGCAGAAGCACTGCATCACCGTCACCCGTGGTCACGGGGTCTATGCCTGTGCTTCGTCACTGGACCTGGCCTACAAATGGACCTGCTCACTCGAGCAGTCCGCAAAAATTGCACACCTGGCACGCCAGATCGGTACGCGCCGCTAAACCTCGATCATCTGGAAGTCATCTTTCATCGCCCCGCACTCGGGACAACACCAGTTCAGGGGAATGTCCTCCCATCGGGTACCTGCGGCAATCCCCTCATCAGGTGCTCCGTCGCGTTCGTCATAGACCCATCCACAAATCACACACATATATGTTCTATACTGCATTGACCCTTTACCTTATCCACAAGTAATGGCTGGAAACACTGCATTGGCCCCCGTCGTGATGGCGATGTCAGGCTCAGACCCGACAGGCGGGGCAGGCATACAGGCTGATATTGAAACACTGGCGAGCTTGGGCTGCCATGCCGCACCGGTGATCACTTCAATCACGGTTCAAAATACTATCAATGTGCAGAAGACTCTACAAATTGATGAACGCATCATTATCGAGCAGGCGCGCGCCGTGCTCGAGGATATGGACATCGCAGCCATCAAGATCGGATTGGTCGGCAGCGTTGAAACCGCAGCCGCTATACACGCACTGCTCATGGACCACCCGGAAATGCCGGTTGTGCTGGACCCCGTGATCCGTGCCGGTGGAGGCAAGCGCCTGGCGGACGATGGGGTGGTCCACGCCATCAATGCGCTGCTCACCCCCCTGGTCAACGTGATCACGCCCAACAGCCTTGAATTGAAAATGCTGGCACCGGAGGGCGATACGCTGGAGGCCTGCGCCATGGCGGTGTTGGAACACGGTGCACACTACGTGCTGGTCACGGATGTCAAGAAAGACGCACAGCAGGTCCACAATACCCTGTATGCCAACCACCGCATGCTCAACTCCCATGCATGGCCGCGTCTGCCCGGGCAGTTCCATGGCTCGGGCTGCACACTGGCTGCCGCCATTGCCGGATTGCTGGCGCACGGACAAGAAGTACTGTCCGCCATCTACCAGGCACAGGATTTCACCTGGAAATGCCTGCAAGCTGCGCATCCATTCGGAAAAGGACAAAAGATTCCCAACCGCTACTACTGGGCCAAATAAACCGCCGGGAACAACGCAGGCGGACAAACCCCCCAGCCAGGCGCCTTGCATGAACCCGCTGGATGTAGCGAAGAGTACAGGGAAAGGGACCCTCGGCTCAGTGCGATTTCCTGCGGTCCATGGCTATCAGCAAGGTGGGGAGAAGCAGGAAGTCCGTCACCAGCGCAAAGCTGATGGTGATGGCCACCAGCATGCCAAGGCCCCAGCTCGGCTCGAACCCGGACGTGGAGAACACCAGGAAACCGGCCGCCAGTACCGCGGTCGTGGTCCACAGCGCCTGGCCTACCGTATTGAAGGAGGCCCGTACCGCCTCTGCAGCCCGGCATCCTTCGCGGCGGGCTTTCAAGTACTTGGTCAGGAAATGAATCGTGTCATCCACGACGATTCCAAGAACGATGGCCGCGACGACCGAGGAGGCAAGACCCACATAACCCACCAGGTAGCCCCACAATCCGAAGCTCATGCCCACCGGCAGGAAATTTGGCAGGAGGCTGACGAGGCCCAGGCGCACACTCCTGAAAGCCAGCACCAGCAGCAGTGAGATAAGGGCCATGGCGATCATCGTGCCCTTGATCATGCTGTCGATATTGCGTTCGGTAATGTAGGCAAAGATCATGCTGATGCCGGAGGCCTGCGCGCTCACCTCGGGAAAATTCACACCCAGCCAGGCCTGGGCACGGTCATCGAGCTTGCGCAGGGTCCGGGTGGACATATTCTGGGCCATGACGGTCACGCGCGTGGCCGATTGGCCCATATTGATGCGGTCGCGGAGGTTGGCTCCCTCGGGCAAGGACAGCTCGTATAACAGCAGGTACTGTGCAGCCAGCTCCGGGCTTTCCGGCAACCGGTAAAAGTCGGGGTCGTCGCCGTGCATGTTCCGGTTCAGGCGTTTCATGACATCCGAGAAGGCCTGCACGTTGGTCACTTCCGGTTGCTGACGGTACCAGTCGGCAAAGGCATTCAGCATATGCAGGTACTCCGGATCCGTGATGCCACCCTCGCGCCCTGCATCGAACGAATATTCCAGGATGTCGAGGCCGCTCAGGTTTTCGATGACAAAGTCCGTGGCAAGACGCAGTTCATAACGCTCATCAAAATACTCGGTCCAGTTATCCGTGAGTTCATTGCGCGGGATGCCCGAGATCAGCGCAAGCGTTGTCAGGCCCAAAAACCAGAACAGGAATTTCCTTCGTGCAATGACAAAGTCGGCGAGGCGATCGAAGAACCCCAGGCGAATCGCCTTCACAGTCCGCAAGGGCAGCACCGACAGTAATGCCGGCAGCAGTGTCATGGAATAGACGAACGCCCAGAAAATACCAAACGCAACGAAATTGCCGAGGCTGCGAAAGGGTGGCGAATCCGCAGCATTCAGGCTGAGAAACCCGATCGCCGTGGTCAGAGAGGTCAGAAATACGGGATAGGCATTGATTCTAAGGGACGCGATGATGGCCTCGTTCCTGCCAAGGCCACGCCTCATCGCCGCCAGTACCCCGGTTACTATATGGATGGAATGGGCGACCGTAACGGTCATGACGATAATCGGCATACCGGCGTTACCGGGGCTGAATACCGTACCCATCCAGCCCGCAAAGCCCGTCGCAGTGCTGATCACAAACAGGGTCATGATCATGATGGCAAGCGTACAGAATACGGACCGTAAAAGGAGCACCGAAACGGCCACGATGACCGTGAACACAATAGGTGAAAGCCGCAGAAGGTCGTCCTTGGTGGCATCGGCGAACGCGCGGTTCATGACGATGCTGCCGGTCATGTAGAAATCGATATCCGGGTAGATCGCGTGCGCCTGGTCCAGCACTTCACTGAGATGATCGGTGATCTCGACAATGGCCTTGTCCGGCTCGTCCGGCAATACGAAGTTGATCAATACACCGCCGACATGCCCTTCGTGGGAAACCATCCGTCCGGTCAGTTCACTCATGCCGAGTGCGATGGCCTTCGCCCGGGCCAGGTCGGCATCACTTAACGAATGTGCATCCTCGACCAGTGGTGCGACGACCAGTTCATCGCCGAATGCCTCACTATGCAAATAGTTGGTGAGCGAGTCCACACGGCTTGCATACGGCGTTTTCCATGCCGTCTCCGTCAGTTCTTCAAGTGCGCCCAGTACTTTACGCGAGAATATTTGACCCTGCCGGGGCGCGACTGCAATCAATACACGATCGGACGTGGAATAGGTGTCTCTGAGCGTATCCAGGGCAGCCAGTTGCGGGTTGCCCTCATCAAACAGTATGCGGTAGTCATTGGTTACGCCGATAAAGATGACGCCGACCGCCATGACCAGCGAAAGCACGGTGGCACAGGCAATGACCCACCAGCGATGGCGCAGAACCAGGGTAACCCAAGATTCCAGATGCTGATAATTGTCGGCACTACGCCCTTTCATTGCTGCACCTCGGCGGCTATCCGGACGCCATGACCGTCCCTGACAGTGTTGACATGAGGTGCATCCTCTTGTGACTCAGACATAATGAAAAGACTGAATGCCCGCTGGGGTCCTGCACGAACAGGGTACAAAACCGGCGAGCACCAAAACCAGGAGATTTCGCACATCGAGTATACCCCAGGCAGGGACCCGTGAACGTTTCCGGCTTTGAATCCTGCCCTGCCCATCGCCTCCCGGATTATTGGCCTGCTCGCTAGGATAGCCCCGTGAAGTGTGCTTGAATATAGACCGATAAACCTTGCAAGCGGCAGACACCCGCCTGTCAGGGCGATCCCTTCAAAAAGTCACAATACACATGTTACAGGGGCTCTATGCGATTGCAGATGTGCAGCACACCGGTGCCCACGATTTCTTTGACAGTGTCCAGAGTGTATTGCTTGCAGGTGTGCGGATCATCCAATACAGGGACAAAATCAATGACCCGGAGGAGCGTACCCGAATTGCCCGCCAACTGAGGCTTGCGACGAGGCAGCATGCCAGCCTTTTGCTGATCAACGATGATGTCGAGCTGGCCAGGGTCGTGGATGCCGACGGCGTCCACCTGGGGAAAGACGACCTTGAGGTGTCACAAGCCCGTACCCTTCTGGGGGCTGACAAGATGATCGGCGTATCCTGTTACAACCGCTACGAGAATGCCGTCCAGGCCGTTGAAAAGGGCGCTACCTACATCGCATTCGGGAGTTTCTTTGCCTCTCCCAGCAAGCCTTCAGCACCCCGTGCCGGGGTTGAACTGATTACGCGTACCAAGCGCGACCTTGAGATCCCGGTCTGCGCCATTGGAGGCATCACACCGGATAACATGGTACCTTTGCTCCACGCCGGGGCGGATATGATTGCCGTTATCAGCGGTATTTTTTCTGCGCCCTCACCAGGCCAGTCGGCACAACACTACCTGGCCCTGATGCAGCCATTTTTCGCAGCCTCATGACCCTGACTGAAACCCGGATAGCCATACACACAAACAGAAGCACCTGATGACCACCTCAAAACAGGCATTCGATGAAGCCCTACGGTACATACCGGGAGGCGTCAATTCCCCTGTGCGTGCATTCAAGGCCGTCGGTGGGACACCGGTGTTTTTCAAGCGTGGCGATGGCGCGCATATGTACGATACCCAGGACAAGAAGTACATCGATTACGTCGGCTCCTGGGGTCCGATGATCCTGGGCCATGCGCACCCCAAGGTCGTGGAAGCAGTGCAGCAAACGGCCGAGCACGGGCTGAGCTTTGGTACACCGACTGAAATCGAGACGGAGCTGGCCAGGAAAGTCTGTGAGCGTATCGAGTCGGTGGACCTGGTGCGTATGGTCAATTCCGGCACGGAAGCGACCATGAGCGCCATCCGACTGGCCAGAGGCCACACGGGGCGGGACAAAATCGTCAAGTTCGAGGGCAGCTACCACGGGCATGGGGACTCGCTTCTGGTCAAAGCCGGTTCAGGTGCCCTGACACTGGGTGTGCCCAGTTCGCCCGGAGTGGTCTCGCAACTCGCAGAACACACGATCACGCTGACCTACAATGACCTCGATGCGGTACAGCAGGCCTTCGATAATTCGGGTGAAGAAATTGCCTGCGTCATTGTTGAACCGGTTGCAGGCAACATGGGCTGCATTCCCCCTGTAAAAGGGTTCCTGCACGGCCTGCGAAAGCTATGCTCGGAATACAAGGCGATTTTGATTTTCGATGAAGTCATGACCGGGTTTCGAGTGGCTGCGGGGGGTGCACAGCAGCTCTACAAGGTCATCCCCGACCTGACCACCCTGGGGAAGGTCCTCGGCGGGGGAATGCCGGTGGGCGCCCTGGGGGGCGAGCGAAGAATCATGGAATCCCTGGCACCGGAGGGTCCGGTCTACCAGGCCGGCACCCTGTCCGGCAATCCCGTATCCATGATGGCGGGTCTGGTCACCCTCGAGCTGACTTCAGAACGAGGCTTTTATGACCAGTTGCGCAGAAAGACCGTCCAGCTGGCGGAAGGCATCCACGATGCAGCCAGGGAACATCGTATTCCCCTGGCCGTGAACCATGTCTGTGGCATGTTCGGACTCTTCTTCAGCGAAGAGGCACAAGTGACAAATTTTGCCCAGGCGGCGGCCTGCAACCTGCACCAGTTCACCACCTTTTTTCACTCCATGCTGGAGGAGGGCGTATATCTCGCACCTTCACCGTATGAGGCAGGATTCATGTCAAGCGCCCACACCCAGGAAGATATCGAGACGACCATTGACCTGGCTGCCCGTGCCTTCCAGGAAATCGGATCCGGCAAGTGATGCTGCTGTAGGGGCGCTCACTTCAGCCCAGGAATTGACACACCCTTTTGATTTCAATGATGTTTTTCTAAAAACTCCAGCACCTCGGCCTGGACAATTTCATTTTCAAGCAATGCATGCCGTTGACCCAGTGTCTCATCGGTGTAGACCACCGATTTGCTGCCGTTGTGCGGATCGAGAAAACCTGTACATTCCCCTTTTGTCGTCGGACTCTGGAACCAGGGGTCATTTGCGGCCACCAGGGTCAGCACGGGCTCATCAGCGGGTGCATTGATCCCCCGGTACTCGTCCCAGCCTGCATGGCAGGTCCAGCTCTCCACAATGCGAGCCTTCACCGAGGCCTTCCCGGATTGCGAGCGGTAGGTTGCCGTGACAATCGCGCCCTCGCTGAGTCCCATCAGGAAAACACGCTCCGGGTCCACCCACGCGAGTGTCTTCGCCGTCTCGATCGCATAGCCTGCATCGTACTGGCGCATCCTGAGGGTATCCCGGTACAAACCTCCACGGTAATTTTCAGGATCGCAGGACTGCGGGTATTTTTCCCGGGCGAGACTGGGCGGTGCAATGACGGCATAGCCGTGGGCCGCCAGGAAATTGATCCTCGTATAGGTACCCTTGCCTATCCCCGAGCAGCCGTGCAGGAAGATAATCGTCGGGAACGGCTCCCCCGTCGCAAGGTGTTGCGAGGGCAGCTCGCTTACGGTGGTCTCGATATACCGCCCGCCATGGACCGGTATCCGCACCAGCGCGGCCTGCCACACCCGGTGCAATTCTGCCGGGTGATCCCAGTCTTCACTGTGCATCTCCTCGACCGGGGTAAAGATTCTGGTGCTGTTGTCCAGTCCTGAACCCAGAGCACCCTGGCCGGGCAGGAAAAGCATGAGGCAGCATAGAAAACCACAGGGTTTTATGCGGGCTACCCACCGGAATCTGCTCATTGGGTTCAAGACAGGTGTATTGACCACCGAGCGCACCGGCCCGGGCGCTCCGCTTGCCGTCACTCAGCCTCGGCGTTCTGTTTCTCGATGTCTGCACGCACCTGGTCCATATCCAGGGCCTTGGTTTTTTCGATGATGTCTTCAAGTTGAGCGGGCGGCAAGGCGCCTGGCTGCGCATACAGCAGGATTTTCTCACGGAAAATCATCAGCATCGGAATCGATCGGATGTTGCACTCCTGCGCCAGCTCCTGCTGTTCCTCGGTATCGACCTTGGCAAATACGATATCCTCATGGTTCTCCGAAGCCGTCTCGAATGTGGGCGCAAAGGATCGGCAGGGTCCGCACCAGGAGGCCCAGAAATCGACGATCACCGTGTTACCGCTTTCTATGGTTTCGTTAAAGTTGTCTTTGGTCAGGGCAATCGTCGCCACGATACTGTCCTCCTAGATAATATGATTCCGGATTCACGATGGGTCGCTCAGGTGGATGCAAACTCCGCTGTGGTCAACAACTTCCCTTGCATAAAATTCGCTTCGGAAAGTGTACCGCAGCCGGTCGGCGAATGACACAGCACCCAGGGCTGTCGATACGCAGTCCGCTTGCAGGCGCCTGCTGCACACAACCCGTCCGCTGCCGCCAACTGGTTTGCAAGCCTTCGATGCAGTATTATCCACTCGGCTGAACTGACCGGGACCCCACACATAGCGAACCGAAATTCACTGCCTTTGACGGAGTGGATTGCACATCAAAAAGCGTGGGTTTACCCGGCTAAAACAGCAAGGACGTGAACGTGCACTGTGTAATCCAGCCGCCAGTTGCAGACAGGAAGACAGCATACATACCCTTTAACCTTTGTGGAGACCCCTTATGAAGACAGTATTCAGACAGTCTGTTCTGTTTGTGTTTTCGATAATTCTTATGACTACATCCAACGTACAAGCCGAAACCACCACCGTAAAAATGCAAACCAGCAAAGGCACCATTGTCCTTGAACTGGATGCCGGAAAGGCGCCTGCCACCGTTGAAAATTTCCTCACCTACGCCAGGGAAGGATTTTATGATGGCACCATCTTTCATCGGGTCATCTCGAACTTCATGATTCAGGGCGGCGGGTTCACTGAAGACATGACCCAGAAACCCACGCATGATCCGATCAGGAACGAAGCCAATAACCGTTTAAGCAATGACATCGGCACGATTGCCATGGCACGCACCAATGACCCGCATTCTGCCACTGCACAGTTTTTCATCAACGTTCAGGACAACGGATTTCTGAATTTCTCGGGCGAGAACGTACGCGGATGGGGTTATGCCGTGTTTGGCAAGGTGACCGAAGGGATGGATGTAGTCAATGCCATCCGCAACGTCGCCACCGGCAACCGGGGTTCTTTTCAGGATGTGCCCGAAGAGACGGTGACTATTGAAAAAGTATCCATAGTCGAGTAATCAATGAGGTATGGCCCATACCCTGTTTGTCTCTGACTTGCATCTGGATCGTGCAAGACCACAAATTGCCGCCGCTTTTTGCAGTTTCCTGCAGGACATAGCCGATACCGACGCCCTCTATATCCTCGGGGACCTGTTTGAATTCTGGATTGGCGACGATGATCCAAACATCGGCCTGCAGTCCGTCGTTGATTCGCTTCGTGCACTGGGCCAGGCAGGCGTCCCTGTATATTTCATTCACGGAAACCGCGATTTTCTCATCGGCCAGGGGTTCGAGGATTTTACGCACTGCAAGATCCTGCAGGAGGAAACCGTGGTGGACCTGTACGGCACTCCGACGCTAATCATGCATGGTGACACGCTGTGTACCGATGATGTCGCCTACCAGAGATACCGCAGCAAGGTGCGCAACCGCTGGGTGCAGAAGACCCTGCTGCTGCTCAGTGTCAGGCAGCGCCAGAGAATTGCACAACATTTACGTGAGAAAAGTATTCACGCCACGCAAAACAAGCCGCCTGAAATCATGGATGTCAACCAGGAAGCGGTCATTGATGCCATGCACCGGCATGCGGTGCGGTTGCTGATTCACGGGCATACCCATCGCCCGGGCATTCATGACTTCTCGGTCGAAGGCGATGCCTGTCGGCGCATCGTGCTTGGTGACTGGTATGAGCAGGGCAGCGTGCTGAGATGCACGCCCGAGGCAATGACCCTTGAAACCATCAAGGCCTAGCTATTTTGCAGGGCATCCAGTTCTGATTCCTTAAAGCCAGCCCTGCGCCGTGCCTCCAGGTGAAGCGGCTTTTGTACGCGCCCCGTATAGTACTTCTCAAGCAACATCTTGAACGTAGGCTCAGGCGCCAGGTCCTGGCGCTTACAGGCATATCCGAACCACCGCGAGCCGATGGCCACATGGCCGATTTCCTGCTCCAGGATGATTTCCAGGATTTCTGCGGTTTTCCTGTCTCCATGACCCTGCAGTTTACGGATCATGCCCGGGGTGACGTCCAGTCCCCGCGCTTCCAGTACCCTGGGAACCAAAGCCAGGCGCGCTACGAGGTCATCACGCGTCTTGACCGCCATTTCCCATAATCCGTTATGGGCATCGAATTGGCCGTACTCGCAGCCGACCTGCGCCAGGCGCTCACGCAGCATCAGAAAATGCTGGGACTCTTCCAGGGCCACCCGGCTCCAGTCGAGATAGTATTCCCGGGGCAGGTCCTGAAAACGGTACATGGCATCAAGAGCAAGATTGATCGCATTGAATTCTATATGCGCAATCGCATGAATGAACGCAGCCCTGCCCTGTGCTGAGTTCAGTTTTCGATGCGCGACGTCTTTCGGGGCTACCAGCCTCGGGCGGGCCGGCCTGCCGGGATGCTCTAACGGGTCGATGTCGGGTGTGGGCGTGAGCCCCAGTGCACCCTGGTGCATTTTCCCAGCCAGCCGGCGTACCGCATCGCATTTTTGCGATGGATCAGAACATCGCAGACATTCATACGCGAGCTCGAAAACAGAAGGATCGGCGGACATTCAAAGTAGCGCCTGATTATTCACAAATGATGACAAGCGAGGAGACGTCAAGGCGCTCAAAAAGGTCCATGATATCCCGGTTTTTCATGCGCACACAGCCTTCTGAAGCCGGTTGCCCGACAAGGCCTTCCTCATCGGTGCCATGAATATAGATATAGCGCGCATGACTGTCCACGCCCGCGCCCTTGTTGCACCCTTCTTCAAGACCCGCAAGCCACAGTATCCTGGAGGTAATGCACTCCTTGTCACTGCGGTTTTTCCCAGGCTCGATCCTGGCGATCTGATGGGTGCGTTTTCTTGCACGGAAAATTTCGGCAAACGCGGCATCCGCGCCGATCTTCTCGGCAACGCAATGGACCCCGCAAGGGGTCTTGTACGAGTCCTGTTTTTCCCCGGTGCCGAAGCGCGAGGTTGAAACCGGGTAGCTGTCCACACAGGTCTCACCTGCAAAGACGTGCAGGCGCTGCGAACTGACATCGACGATGGCCGCCGGGTAGCTCGCATGTTCGGGAAATCGGCCACGTGCCTCGGCATACCGTACAAGCATCTGCCGGGTGGGCTCAACGGCCGGCATCTGTCAGCGGCTCTTCTCAGACACTGTTGTGCAGATCGATGCTGGCATATTCCCTTTCACGTTCTTGCTGGGTCTTGTCATTGCGGACAATTTCCAGATTCTCGAAATAGCCATCTTCCACACCGGTGATGTAGTTGCCATCAAACATGGAGGTATCAAAGGTATCGCGGTTCAGGTTGCCTTGCCTTACCGCGGCAACCAGGTCACCCAGCCCCTGGTAAATCAGGCGATCCGACTTGATTTCCTTTTCAATTGCACCGACATCCTTGTCATAGGCGATCAGTTCATTGCGCGCGGGCATATCAATGCCGTAGATATTCTGATGCCGGATAGGCGGTGAGGCAGAGGCGAAATATACTTTCCTCGCACCCGCATCGCGGGCCATTTGAACGATCTCGCGCGAGGTGGTCCCGCGTACGATCGAGTCATCAATCAGCAGAACATTTTTACCCTTGAATTCAAGCCCGATCGGGTTGAGCTTCTGCCGTACGGATTGTTTACGAAGCGTATTCCCGGGCATGATGAACGTGCGCCCGATATAGCGGTTCTTGATAAACCCCTCGCGGTACTTGACCCTCAGCAGATAGGCGATTTCGATGGCCGCCGTACGGCTCGTGTCAGGTATCGGCATGACGACATCAATGTCATGTTCCGGCCACTCCCGGAGGATTTTCTTGGCAAGCCTCTGGCCCATGCGCATGCGTGCCTTTTGTACGAAAATATCCTCAATCACCGAATCCGGACGGGCAAAATAGACGTACTCGAATATGCATGGAGACGGTATGATTTCCGGTGCACACTGGCGCGTGAAAATCTTTCCTTCCATAGTGATAAAAACCGCTTCGCCGGGGGAGATATCTCGCACCAGGCTGTAGTCCAGTGCATCCAGGGCAGCGCTTTCAGAAGCCACCATGTATTCCATGCCATGGCGTGTTTCCCTGACACCATAGACCAGGGGCCGAATTCCATAGTGATCACGAAAGGCCAAAATCCCGCAGCCTGCGATCATGGCCACGACCGCGTACGCTCCCTTGCAACGACGGTGCACGCCTTCCACCGCGGCAAAGATGTCTTCCGGTCGCGGTCGCAGCGTCTGCTGGTTGGCCAGTTCATGCGCCAGAACATTCAACAGGATTTCCGAATCCGATTCCGTGTTGAGGTGGCGGCGGTCCTCCCTGAACAGTTCCTTTTTCAACTGCTCGGTATTGACCAGGTTGCCGTTGTGTCCAAGCGAGATGCCGAAGGGTGAATTGACATACAGGGGCTGGGCTTCGGCAGAAGAGGAGGAACCTGCCGTGGGATAGCGTACATGCGCGATTCCCATGTTGCCTTGCAGGCGCTCCATGTGGCGGCTGTGGAACACATCACGCACCAGCCCATTGGCCTTGCGCTGATAGAGCCTGCCCTCGTTGTAGGTGACAATGCCGGCCGCATCCTGACCGCGATGCTGCAGCACGAGCAGCGCATTGTACAACGCCTGGTTCACATTCTGATGGGCTACAATTCCGGCAATACCACACATAAGTCAATACGTCCTTAACTGCTAGCGGACACGTCCAGGGAGACCTGTGTCTCCTTCGCATCAAGCATAAAGTACTTCGCATAGGCCGGGGGAATGTACCGAATCACTTCCCGGGCCCCTGTCTCAAATAAAGGCAGCATCCGTGACGCCTCCCAGATTTCGGTTCGGGGAAAGCTGGTCATGGCGGCCACCAGGACCACCAATACAACAATCGCCACACCCCGCACCAGGCCAAACATTGCACCGAACAGCCTGTCGATACCATGCAGTACAGGCAATCGGGTGATCTTGCCCAGCAGGTGATTCAGCAAAGCACCGGCGACCAATACACCGATGACAAGTACCACAAAGGCGATACCCGCACGCAGCTTGTTCAGCACAATCTGGGTTTCCCCAAGCTCCAGTGTGGTCTCGTCGATGCCGGAAGGCAAATACAATGCCACCTGGTCAAAGTAATTCACTGCCAGCCAGAACGCCAGTACCAGGCTGATCAACGATACCGCTTCCTTCACAAAGCCTCGAAACATCGCGACCACAACGGAGACCAGCAATATGATCACGATCGCGATATCAATCCATGAAAAATCCATACACGGTACTCCCCATGGCCTGCAAGCGTTTCATCCCGGGCACAGGGCATGGCTGACTACCCCCTGCTCAAACCATCCTGGCTCAGGGATGCGGGGTTACAAAGGCGCCCTTGATGCCCAGGTTTTTCTCAATTTTCGCGCGCAACTGATGCGCATTTTCGCGTTTGAGCTCAGGCCCGGCCTTGACCCGATAAAGCACCTTGCCTCCCTTTTCAAGTTTCTCGGTAAATGCCGAGAACTTGCCATCAGTCAACTTCTTCTGCACAGCCAGGGCGGTACTTTTTTCCTCGAATGCGGCCACTTGTACTGCCCAGGCACCTAACGAGGGGACTGACTCAATCTGGCTTGCCGTGGGCTTGACTGGCTCTGGCTTCGGTTTCGACTTCTGCACCACCGGCTTTTCCACCTTGTCAGGTTTGCCAGCCGGCGCACGGACTGCCGTCGGCTCGCTGACGGAATCAGCCGTGACGGCTTGCGGTACAGGGTCTTTTTCAGCGACAGGCAGCGAGTCCAGTTGTTCGGCATCAGGTAACTGGCTTTCAAAATTGAATTTGGGCGGTGCCAGGGACAATTCCGCCTCAACCATTGATGACTCCTTGCGGCCGGATCCGTCGAACAGCATCGGCACGAAGATGGCTGCCAGGGCAATGATGACCACTGCGCCGATCAGGCGCTGCTTCAGGTTCGTTTCCATGATATACCTTGTATCCAGCTCCTCGTAGACCGGCTTGACCTCGTGAATGGGTGCACGCGATTATACGTGCAAGCTTAGTACTTCCGCCACCGTCAGGAAAGAGCCAAACACCACGATCCGGGAAGTACGGCTGGCCTTGTCTTTTGCAGCCAGCCAGCCCTTTGAGATGGAGGGGAAAATCTTCACGACCGCCTCCGGGTCCAGCCGCTTGATGTGATCCTGCAAATCCGCAGTGCCCAGGGATCGTTCTGAATCGAGCTCCGAGATATACCATTCATCGATTTGCCTGTTCACCGCTCCTATGATTCCCTCGACATCCTTGTCCTCCAGCACCGCCAGCACCGCATAGGTTCTCGAGGCAGGCTGCAATTCGAGAAGATTCTTGCCGAGAACTTTTGCACTGTCCAGATTGTGGGCCACATCAAAGATTACCTCACATCCATCCAGGACGCGCTGGAAACGCCCGGACAGGCAGACTTCCGTCAACCCCTGTGCCGCAACCTCGTGTGTGACCGGCAATTCGTCCTCCAGGCACTGCAGGCTCATCAATGCCGTCGCCGCATTGCCAACCTGCACATCGCCATACAGGTTGGGCACCGGCAAATCCTTCCAGTCGAGTGTCGGCGTATGGAATGACCAGCCCCCCTCATCTTCGCGCTGGTAGGAAAAATCCTGGTCCACGAGGTACAACTCAGCTCCCGTGTCCTCGGCATACTTCAACAGCGTTCCGGGAGGCTCCCTGTCCCCGCAAATGGCGGGCTTGCCCTTGCGGAAGATCCCCGCTTTCTCAAGGCCAATGGATTCCCGTGTAGATCCCAGCCACTGCACATGATCCAGACCGATGTTTGAAACAATGGCCACATCTGCATCGTAGATATTGACGGCATCCAGACGCCCCCCGAGCCCCACCTCGAAAACAGCCACGTCCAGTGGCAGTTGGCTGAAGATCTGCATGGCAGCCAGCGTACCGAACTCGAAATAACTCAGGCTGAACTCTGCGCGTGCCTGATCCACCAGATCAAAGGCGTTGCACAACAGTTCATCCTCGACATTCTCTTTTCCGACCCGGATGCGCTCGTTGTACTTGAGCAGGTGGGGTGAGGTGTAGGCAGCGACACGGTACCCGGCGCGATGATAGATGGACTCCAGTATCGCAGTAATCGAACCCTTGCCATTGGTGCCAGCCACCATAACCACCTTGTATTCAGGCTGCATGATGCCGAGCTCGTAGGCCACCCTGGCAACACGGTCCAGTCCCAGCTGAATCTTCTGAGAATGCAGGGTTTGCTGCCAGGCGAGCCAATCTTGAAGGTGTTTGAATCGCAAAACAGTGAAACCTCAGGATAGGTAACTTGGTGGTTAGGATGGCATGCAGGTGCTACACGGGCGGACCATTGTGCGGATAACGGACCCGCTTCAGGCCGGAATTATCGTCGACAATTTATTGGTGTTGCAATATGCACAATATCCGGTGTACCTCGTCACGCAGGTTCTTGCGCTCGACAATCATGTCCAGGGCACCATGCTCAAGCAGGAACTCGCTGCGCTGGAAACCCTCGGGTAATTTCTCACGAACCGTTTGCTCAATGACCCTGGGGCCTGCGAAACCGATCAATGCCTTGGGCTCGGCAATATTGATATCCCCCAGCATGGCCAGACTGGCAGACACGCCTCCCATGGTAGGGTCCGTCATGACCGAGACGAAAGGGATGTGCAGGCTGCGCATGCGGTCCAGCACGGCACTCGTTTTAGCCATCTGAAACAGGGACATCAGTGCTTCTTGCATGCGTGCTCCACCGCTTGTGGAAAAACAGACCAGCGGGACCGCATCCTCCAGGGACCGCCGTGCTGCCTGGAAAAAGCGCTCACCGACCACCGAACCCATGGATCCACCGATGAAACTGAACTCGAATGCCACGGCGACGACGGGAAGCTTTTTCAGACCGCCTTTCATGACCAGCAGCGCTTCACTTTCCTTCGTGGTTTTCTGGGCCGCCGCCAGACGGTCTTTATATTTTTTGCTGTCCCTGAACTTGAGGAAGTCTTTCGGTGCGATCTCCTGCCCTATCTCCTCGAGAGGACTCTCATCCAGAAATGCATGCAGCCGTGCCCGCGCACCAATACGCATGTGGTGGTTGCATTTCGGGCAAACCTGCAGGTTGCGCTCCAGGTCCGAACGGTACAGGACAGCACCGCAGTTCGTGCACTTGTCCCAAAGTCCTTCGGGCATCTTGCGTTTGCCCGTACCCTCGGTACGGATACGGGAAGGCATCAATTTTTCCAGCCAACTCATGGGTACCTGCAATCAGGAAGTAACTTCAGACCGGTCCGACACCCGGGCATTGCTGTCCATCGCATCACGCATGTCCTTGACCAGGGTCGCTACATTTTTCTTCATGGTGTCATCGTCCGTAAGATGGGCCTCTATCTGGCGGATCAGGGCACTGCCGACAATCACGGCATCGGCAACGGATGCGATTTCTTTAGCACTTTTGGCATCGCGGACTCCAAATCCGACCCCGACAGGCAACGTCGAGTACTGCCTGATTTCACGGACCTTGCCGTTTACTTGCGAGATATCCAAATGTCCTGCGCCGGTTACTCCTTTCAGGGAGACATAATATATAAGACCGGAAGACGCCTCACAGATTTTTTTGATTCGCGCCTCACTTGTGGTCGGAGCAATCAGGAAAACCGTATCGATACCGTGTTTTCTATAAATTTCAAGCGTCTGTCCAGCCTGCTCCAGCGGCAGGTCCACGGTCAGCACACCGTCCACCTGGCTTTGTCTTGCCCGGCGGGCAAACTCCGCGATACCCAGCACTTCAACCGGGTTCTGGTAGCCCATCAGGATAATCGGCGTGCGTGAATCATGCTCGCGGAACTCGCGCACCATCTCCAGGACATCTCTCAGGCTGGTATTGTGGGCCAGTGCACGCTCGCACGCCGCCTGAATCACGGGCCCATCCGCCATTGGATCGGAAAATGGGATGCCGACCTCAATCATGTCCGCACCTGCATCCACCAGGGTATGCATGAGTGCTACCGTTTGACCCGGATGCGGGTCGCCCGCGGTAATGTAGGGAATCAGCGCCTTGCGCCCTCGTTTTGCCAGAGCATCGAAGCGATCCTTGATGCGGCTCACAGCGCGATACCCTCGATTTGCGCCACGGTGTCGATGTCCTTGTCTCCTCGCCCGGAAAGGTTGACGATGAGAGTCTGCTCCCGTGCCATTTTGGCGCCCAGCTGCAATGCATACGCCAGGGCATGGCTGCTCTCAAGTGCCGGAATGATTCCCTCGATTCGGGTCAGCTTGTGAAATGCCGCCAGTGCCTGCTCATCCGTGACCGATTCATAAAGCACCCGACCCACATCCTTCAGCCAGGCGTGTTCCGGGCCGACTCCCGGGTAGTCCAGGCCGGCAGAAATCGAATGGGTTTCGATGATCTGGCCGTTTTCGTCTTCCATCAGGTAGGTGCGATTCCCATGCAGCACCCCCGGAGTTCCGGTATTCAGCGGCGCTGAATGCCTGGAGGTGTCCAGTCCCAGGCCGGCCGCTTCAACCCCGTACATCCTGACCTGTGTGTCATTCAGGAACGGATGGAACAAGCCGATTGCATTGGAGCCTCCGCCGACACAGGCCACAAGTGCATCCGGCAGCGCGCCCGTGCGTGCCTGCAGCTGGGCTTTTGCCTCGCGGCCGATGACCGTCTGGAAGTCGCGCACCAGCAGTGGATAGGGATGGGGTCCGGCAACCGTACCGATGATATAGAACGTGCTATCGACGTGCGTGACCCAGTCGCGCAATGCCTCATTGAGCGCATCCTTGAGTGTCTTCGAACCGGATTTGACTGGCACCACCTCAGCCCCCAGAAGCCGCATGCGATAGACATTGGGTGCCTGGCGCCGGATGTCCTCCTCGCCCATGTACACGACGCATTCAAGACCCATGCGTGCGGCAACGGTCGCACTGGCCACGCCATGCTGGCCGGCCCCGGTCTCGGCAATGATGCGGGTCTTGTGCATGCGCCTGGCGAGCAGGGCCTGGCCGATGGTGTTGTTGATCTTGTGGGCGCCGGTATGGTTCAGGTCCTCGCGTTTCAGATAAATCTGGGCACCGCCATTGATTTCGCTGAGCCGGTGCGCGTGGTACAGCGGGCTGGGTCGCCCCACGTAGTGACTGAGGTCCGCCTCGAACTCGGCCACGAAGCCGGGATCCTTCCTGAACTTCTTATACGCAGCCTCAAGCTGCACCAGGGGCTCGATCAGGGTTTCTGCGACATAGCGCCCCCCGTACTCGCCAAACATGCCCGCCCGATCCGGGACCTCGGCATAGGCCGCGGTAACAGGCGATTCAGGAACTTTGCTGGCCATGTCTTGCTTCCATAACAAATCGTTTCATTTTCTCGAAATCCTTAAGGCCGGGCGAGGATTCTATGCCGCTGCTGACATCCACCGCATACGGCTGCACCTCGCGTACCGCCCGGGCAATGTTTTCAGGAGTCAGTCCGCCCGCCAGCACCACCGGACGATCAAGCGATGCGGGGACCCTGTGCCAGGCAAAGGATTCTCCTGTGCCTCCCATCTCCCCGCGTGCATGACTGTCCAGCACAAACCCTGAAGCCGATGGATACCCGGTGCAAAAATGTTCAATCGAATCGGTACTGCGCACCGGCACGGCTTTCAGATAGGGGACCCTGAACTGACGGCAAAATTCCTCTTCTTCGCTGCCGTGAAACTGCAGCATGTTGAGCCTTGTATGGCGAATGATATCCTCGATTTCATCAACCGTCGCATCCATGAATAATCCCACCCTCATGATAAACGGCGGCACATGTTCCATCAGTTGCCTGGCTTGCTCGATGCCAAGGTTGCGCGGGCTTTCTTTCACAAACACGAAACCCAGGGCATTGACTTCCAAGTCAATGGCATGGCCGACATCCTCGGCACGGGTCATGCCGCAAAATTTGATCCGGGTTGACATACCTCCTACCCCTTGCTGCCTCGTGTTGGACCCGCACCAACGGCAGGCCATTGTACTGCAGGACATAAACGATACTTGTCATCATACTGCACTTTTACCAGATACAAGCCTGCTGCAGGGGCGGTCATGCCCCCCAGTGTGCGGTCACGGAGCTGAAGCACCGCTTCCGCCCAGCTGATCTTTTGCTCACCCCTGCCGATGGCGATGAGTACACCGGCAATGTTGCGCACCATGTGATGCAGAAATCCATCGGCCCGGATATCCAGAAATATAAACTCCTGGTGTCGGCGCACGCTCACCTCATGCACCGTTCGAACCGGGCTTTTCGCCTGGCAGGCCAGTGCCCGGTAGGATGAGAAGTCGTGGGTGCCCTCCAGGCACAACGCGGCCTGCTGCATCGCTTCGCTATCCAGTGCCTGATAGATCCACGTGACCTGTTCCCTGAGTAATGCCGGTCGTGTCGGGCGATTCAGTATCACATAGCGGTACTGCCTTGATATGGCCGAATAGCGCGCATGGAAATCATCTTCTACGGGCAACGCCCACAACACGGATATCGAATCCGGCAAATGCGTGTTGACACCCATCACCCAGGCACGAACCTGCCGCCGTGCAGCGCTGTCAAAATGGACCACCTGCTCGCTCGCATGCACACCGGTATCCGTACGTCCCGCCGCACAGACCCGTACAGGTGCATCCGCCACCCTGGAGATCGCCTGCTCAAGTGACTCCTGCACCGTATTTGAACCTTTCTGGCGCTGCCATCCACAAAAACGGCTGCCGTCGTATTCGATGCCAAGGGCGATTCGCATTACAGAAGTCTTCAAAAAAGCTGAACTAAAATACCAGGGGGCAATGATACAGGAAGGTGCCGTTTTGAAATCTGAAACAGTGTCTTACGCACAGGCTGGCATCATCACAGGAAAGTCATCGATACCTGGTAAACCCGGGGAATGCGAATTTCACTTGGCCGGCAACGCCTGGTCTTGCGCGCGCTTGAGCTTGCGACGCAAACGCTCGACCCGTGCCCGGTTGACCCCCAGGTCATGATATCCGAGTCGCGATGCCGAGCTCACATGGATCACGCGTTCCTGCATGCAAAGAAGACACTTCAGGTCATCGGGAAACTGAAAGATCGGTGTACGGCAAAGGGCATGAATATACTCGTCGGTAGCCTCAAGAATTACGGTTCGCGGCATTCGGTACACCAGGTCCTTCACCTGTGCAAAGGTCGCAGCAGGATCCTCGCCGCAAGGCAATGGCCTGATGTAATGGTATCTCGAAGTGCCCTGCTGGCTGCAGACAAAGTTCATCCCTGAGGTACGCTGTATGAGTGGCTTCATACGGTTCATCCCCTGCGATCCGGGGCAGTCGTGCGCGCTATCCTCTGCATGCAGTCATTCCCACTTTGCAACGGCGTGCGATCTCACCTGGAGTTCATTTGGGCCCGGGTGCGTTTTCAGCCCGGGAAATCGCATGCAGCACACGGTCGAGTTGACGGGAAGAAAGTATCCGTTTCAGATAACCCAACAGGTAGGTCGGTACGGTCACGTAATAGCGCGCCCTGGGCCGCCGGGCTTCCAGGGCATGAATGACCTTCTTCACCACGGCCCTGGCGGGCAGTGTAAACGGTACCGAACTGTCGTCGTCTTTCAGACGCGCTTCTATAATGGGATACATGTCGCGATGCGCGCTTGTCGAGGGATCGATGTTGGCCTTGTACGCAGCGTATGCGTTTTCCCTGAAGCGACTGATAACCGGGCCCGGTTCGATAAGCGATACATACACACCTGAACCGGCCAGCTCCAGCCTCAGGGTGTCCGTCAGGCCCTCGATGGCAAACTTGCTGGCCGTATACGCCCCGCGATAATGCAGTGCCATCAGTCCCAGCAACGAACTGTTCTGAATGATGCGCCCGGCACGATTGGCCCGCATGGACGGCAACAGCCGGCAGGTCAGGTCATGCCAGCCGAGGACGTTGGTTTCCAGCTGGGCCCGCAGGACTTCCCGTGACAGATCTTCCACGGCCCCGGGCTGCCCATAGGCGCCGTTGTTAAACAGTCCATAGACCTTTTCACCGGTGCGCGCCAATACCTCATCCGCCAATGCCGACACACTCGCCGGATCACTCAAGTCCAGGCTCAGGGCTTCAAGCCCGCTTTCTTCAAGCCGCTCCAGGTCTTGCGGTTTGCGTGCCGTGGCCAGCACACGATAGCCCCGGGTGGACAGCATCTCGGCAGCACATTGCCCGATACCGCTGGAACAGCCTGTGATCACTACGTTTCGCTTGGCCACATACCTCTCGCTAATGGTCTTATGGAGTCACCCTGACCCACCGGCAGCAATCGAAGAGAACGAGCAGCCACCGGTGAATACCGTACAAGGCCATCCAAGTATACCCGTCCCCGATTTCGCCTGTCGTGGGAGCGAGTGCCCGGTCAACAACCTGGCCCTTGCGGCGCACGCTTGCACAGTGCAGGGAGAGCCAGTGATTGCCAGCAATGGCTGGGCTTGAAATGCCCGGCTGCAGGTGCAGAGCCGGACCGGTAGTGCGGGGGATCTCTGCAGCTGTCAGATAAAATCCCTGACCAGAATTTCTGCAATCTGGATACTGTTCAACGCGGCACCCTTTCGCAGATTATCACTGACTACCCACAGGTTGAGCCCGCGAGGGTGCGAGATATCTTCACGAACCCGACCCACGTAGACCGCATCGCTTCCGTCACCTTCGGTAGCCGCCGTGGGATAGCCGCCATCCTTTCGATCATCCACCACCTGGATGCCCGGTGCTTCAGCCAATAACCGTTTTGCCTGTTCAGCGGACAGCGGTGCTTTCAATTCGAGGTGTACGGCCTCGGAATGGCCGTTGACCACGGGTATGCGCACGGTCGTTGGATTCACCTGGATCGTGTCATCCCCCATGATCTTGCGAGTCTCCCACACCATCTTCATCTCTTCCTTGGTGTAGCCGTTGTCCATGAACACGTCGATGTGCGGCAAGGCATTGAAGGCGATCTGTTTCGGGTACACCTCGCAGTCCACGGACTTGCCGTCGATGATGTTCCGGGTTTGCTGGTCGAGTTCATCGATGGCCTCTTTGCCTGTACCCGATACGGCCTGGTACGTGGCAACGTTCAAGCGCTCGATGCCCACGGCATCATGGATGGGTTTCAGGGCCACGACCATCTGGATGGTCGAGCAATTCGGGTTTGCGATAATGCCGCAGTTTTCGTAGTGCGCAATCTGCTCGGCATTGACTTCCGGTACGACCAGGGGAATGTTGTCCTCGTACCGATACTGCGAGGTGTTGTCGATTACGATACAACCCTGGGCTGCGGCCTTCGGCGCATACTCCCTTGATATGCCGGCACCTGCAGAAAAAAGTCCAATCTGCGTATTGGTAAAATCAAAATCGGCCAGGTCGCTGACCTCAAGCTCGCGATCCCCGAAGCGGATCTTTTTGCCGACAGAGCGGGTGCTTGCCAGTGCATGCACCTGGTCTACCGGGAATTCTCTTTGTGCAAGGATGGACAGCAACTGCTCACCCACCGCACCCGTGGCACCGACTACGGCAACATTGTATTTTTTCATTGGTCGTATCTGCTAATCTAAAGATTGTTCTGAAAGCGCACGGACCACAGAATCACCCATCTCCTGCGTACCGATGCACTGCCGCGCGGAATATACAATATCCGGCGTTCGAAGTCCCTGTGAAATCACCTGCTGTACCGCCTGATCGACCCGATCCGCCAGCTGCGGCGCATCCAGGCTGTAGCGCAGCATCATCGCCACCGAAAGAATAGCCGCCAGCGGGTTGGCCTCATCCTTGCCGGCGATATCCGGTGCCGAACCATGCACGGGCTCATACAGGCCCCGATTCTCCTCGTTCAGTGAAGCCGACGGCAGCATGCCGATGGATCCCGTGAGCATCGCTGCAATGTCAGAAAGGATATCGCCGAACATGTTCTCCGTCAGCACGACATCAAACTGGTTGGGTTCGCGAACGAGCTGCATGGCCGCGTTGTCGACATACATATGGCTCAGGGAAACCTCGGGATATTCAAGGTGTACCCGTTCAACAACCTCGCGCCACAACTCGGAAACCTCGAGCACATTGGCCTTGTCCACCGAGCAAAGTCGCTTGTCCCTGTACTGCGCAATCCGAAAGGCCACATGGGCGATGCGTTCTATTTCACTTTCATCGTACTCCAGCGTATTCACTCCCTTGCGGATATCTCCCTCGAGACGATGGATTCCCCGTGGCTCCCCGAAATAAAGCCCACCGGTCAGTTCACGGACGATCATGATGTCCAGACCGGTGACCCGTTCCGCTTTCAGTGAAGACGCACCGGCGAGGTCCGGGTAGAGGATTGCAGGGCGAAGATTCGCAAACAGGCCCAGTGCCGAGCGCAGTCGCAGCAAGCCCTTCTCCGGGCGCAGCTCACGCTCGATATGATCGAACCGGGGCCCACCCACGGCACCAAGGAGCACGGCATCCGCCACACGGGCACGTCCCAGGGTCTCTTCCGGCAGGGGGTCGGCACACTGCTCGTAGGCACTGCCGCCGATCAGCGCTTCCTCGACTTCAACGCCAAGACCACAGTCGTCTGCGAGGAAGGCGAGCACCTTGCGGGCCTGCGCAATGACTTCCGGGCCAATGCCATCCCCTGGCAATAACAAAACCTTGTACATGAGAAACTAGAACCCGGTGGTAAAAATGTCAGTTAAACAGCCAGGGGCAGGCTTGTTTCATCCGGCCCTCGTAGGCGCTGATCTTGTCTGCATGCTGAAGGGTCAGATCAATTTCATCGTAACCGTTCAACAGACAGTGCTTGTGGAACTCGTTGACCTCAAAGGTAAATTTCCGGCCATCCTGATCCTGCACGACCTGCCGCTCGAGATCTACCATGCAGGTGAATGTCGAATCCCGGGCGACCCGCTCAAACAGGTAGTCCACTTGTGATGCGTGCAGTGTAATGGGCAGCAGGCCGTTTTTGTAACTGTTGCTGCAGAATATATCGGCAAAGCTCGAGGCAATCACCACCCTGAAGCCGTAATCCAGAAGGGACCACACCGCGTGCTCACGTGAGGAGCCGCAGCCAAAGTTGTCCCGCACCAGCAACACCTCGGCACCCACATAGGCTTCCTTGTTGAGCACAAACTCCGGGTTCGAGCGCCGCTCGACAGCGTCGTGCTCCAGTGAGCCGGGATCCAGGTAACGCCAGTTGTCAAACAGGTAAATGCCAAAGCCTGTGCGCTTGACCGACTTCAGGTACTGCTGCGGGATGATGGCGTCCGTGTCCACATTGCTGCGGTCAAGGGGCGCGAACGTGGTCTCAATGCGGGTAAACGGTCTCATGACATCCACTTCCTTACATCCACAAAATGCCCATGCAGCGCGGCCCCCACGGCCATCACCGGACTCACCAGGTGAGTGCGCCCGCCCTTGCCCTGGCGCCCCTCGAAATTTCGGTTGGAGGTGGACGCACAGCGCTCTCCGGCCTCCAGCTGATCCGCATTCATGCCCAGGCACATTGAACAGCCCGGCTCTCGCCATTCGAACCCGGCCGACTTGAAGATCCTGTCCAGGCCCTCCTCCTCGGCCTGGCGCTTCACCAGGCCAGAGCCTGGGACGACCATGGCCTGCTTGATATTGGCTGCTACCGTGCGGTCCCTGATCAGGCCCGCGGCCTCACGCAGGTCCTCGATGCGCGAATTGGTGCATGACCCGATGAACACCTTGTCGATCTCGATGGCTTCGATCGGGGTCCCGGGCTGCAAGCCCATGTACTCCAGGGCATGCCGGCAATCCGCACTACCCTCCTGCGGGACGATGCCATCGATATCCGTGACCATCTCCGGGGATGTGCCCCAGGTGACCTGCGGCTTGAGGTCGCTGGCATTGAGCTGCACCTCGGCATCGAACGTTGCACCGGCATCGCTGTTGAGCGTTCGCCAGTACTCCACGGCCCTGTCCCACTGCGCTCCTTGCGGGGCAAAGGGGCGGCCCGCTACATATTCAAGAGTGGTGTCATCAATGGCAACCATGCCGGCACGTGCGCCGGCTTCGATGGACATGTTGCACATCGTCATACGTCCTTCGACCGACAGCGCGCGAATACCCGTCCCTGTATATTCGGCTGTGTACCCGGTCGCACCTGCCGTTCCAAGCTTGCCGATGACCGCCAGGATAATGTCCTTGGAGCTCACCCCGGGAGGCAGCTGGCCATCCACCTGGATTCGCATGTTCCTGGACTTCTTCAGCAACAGGCATTGCGTCGCCATCACGTGCTCCACCTCGGAGGTGCCAATACCGAATGCCAGTGCACCCAGGGCCCCATGGGTCGAGGTGTGCGAGTCGCCACAGACAATGGTCATGCCCGGCAGCGAGGCCCCCTGTTCGGGACCGATGACATGCACGATGCCCTGGCGCGTGTCCAGCATCGGAAACTGCGTGATGGAATAACGCCTGCAGTTCTCATCCAGTGTTTCAACCTGGCGCCTGGAAACCGGGTCCTCAATGCCCCTGCTTCGATCCGTCGTTGGAACATTGTGATCTGCGGTGGCCAGCATGGATTCCTTGCGCCAGGGCGCCCGGGAGGCCAGCCGCAGGCCCTCGAAGGCTTGCGGGGAAGTCACTTCATGCACCAGGTGCCGGTCAATATAAAGCAACGTCATGCCATCATCGCGCTTAAACACGACGTGGCTGTTCCAGATTTTGTCATACAAGGTGTGGTGTTCCATCATTGTCATCCTGTTCGCTCAGGCGCGGATCCACCGGGGTCTGCCGAGCCATAGGTACTGAAGTAAAGCAATGGCCGCAATACCCATTGCAAGCAGATAGACCCCGGATGCCCCAACCGCGTTCCAAGTATACCCGCTCACAAGGCTGCCTAGCGAGGCTCCAAGACCGAAGCTGATACTCGAGTAAATCGCCATTCCACGGCCTTGCAGCGCGCCTGAAAAGTATTTGTCCACCATGCAGATTGCAGATGCGTGAAACAGTCCATAGGAAGCTGCATGCAGCAACTGTGCCACCAGCAACACGGGTAAATTTGCGGCATACATGGCAATCAGCCACCACCGGAACGCCGTCAGCAACATGGCCATGCCGAGCAGGCGCCGGGCACCGAACCGGGACAAAAGCCTGTATACCACGAGAAACAGCACGATCTCGGCGAGCACACCCAGGACCCACAGCTGACCGACCTCGGTTCGTGAATAGCCATGCTCCTCCAGGTAGATACTGAAGAACGTATAGTAGGCGCCGTGGCTCATCTGTATCAGGAACGCTGCGAGCAGCAGGGCGATGACCGACGGGCGCAGGCACGTGGCCAGCAATGAAGCATGCTTGCCGGCGCTGCCTCGCCCTGGAGGATCCTGCACCCGTAGGCTGCTCAGCCAGATACCCGACAAAATCACCAGCACGACCCAGGGTAAATACCGGATACCCTGCCCCTGCAGCAACGGGGCGAGCGCCAGGACAGTGATGACAAATCCAATCGAGCCCCACAATCGCACACGCCCGTAGAGATACCGGTTCCCGCCCAGATAATTCATGGTGGAGGCTTCGAACTGGGGCAAGGCCGCATTCCAGAAAAATCCGAAACAGGCCAGTACCAGCAGCAATGTCCAGTACTCGCGTGCCGGCAGGACCAGGGCAAATATACACATGCCCGCGAAAACGGCAATGCGGGTCACCCGCATCCGTTGACCGGAATGGTCTGCGACGTACGCCCATACTGTCGGGGCAATAATCTTGGTCACGAGGAGTACGGCCGAGAGCTCGCCGATCTGGCTTGCATCAAATTCGAGGTGCTGCAGATACAGGCTCCAGTACGGAAGCAGTGCTCCGAGCGTGGCATAGTAGAAAAAATATACCGTGGCGTGCCTGCCACGCCCCGCAGACTGGTTGTTGCCGGACAGCATTGCCGTGCTAGATCAAGAAGCCGCAGGTTCAGGAGCGAGCCGGATGCTCAGGACGGCGACGCTGGAATATCCGGCGTGGCACAGTCCACATCCGCGTTTTGGGCACGATGGCGAAGGACGTGATCCATCACGACGAGCGCGAGCATCGCCTCTGCAATCGGTACACCGCGTATACCCACGCAGGGGTCATGGCGTCCGGTGGTCACGATTTCTGTGGGCTGGCCCTGCACGTCCACCGTCTTTCCGGGGATGCGAATGCTCGAGGTCGGCTTGAAGGCAACGCTGACCCGAAGATCCTGCCCGGTAGAGATGCCGCCGAGGACCCCGCCAGCGTCATTGGAGAGAAACCCCTGCGGGGTGATCTCATCACGATGCTCGCTGCCCATCTGCGCCACGCAGCCAAAGCCTGCTCCGATTTCAACCCCTTTAACTGCATTGATGCTCATCATGGCATGTGCGATATCGGCATCCAGGCGATCAAACACCGGCTCTCCCAGTCCTGTCGGCATGCCGCTTGCCACAACCATGACACGGGCCCCGGTCGAGTCCCCCTGTTTGCGAAGCGCATCCATGTACTGCTCAAGCTCACCAACCTTGTCCGCATCCGGGCAAAAGAAGGGATTGGACTCCACGGCATCCCAGTCCCTGTGCTCAATTTCAATTGAACCCAGTTGTGAGAGACAGCCGCGAATGGAAATCCCGCCGACCCGCTTCAGGTATTTTTTTGCGATCGCCCCGGCGGCAACGCGCATGGCGGTTTCGCGCGCCGAAGAACGACCGCCGCCACGGTAGTCTCGCAAGCCGTACTTTTTCAGGTAAGTGTAGTCCGCATGACCAGGACGAAACTTGTCCTTGATGTTGCTGTAGTCCTTGGAACGGGCATCCTGGTTGTAGATGATCAGGCCAATCGGTGAACCTGTGGTCTTGCCCTCGAAGGTACCGGACAGGATTTCGACCTCGTCCGGTTCGCGTCGCTGCGAGGTATGGCGTGTTTTGCCCGGGCGGCGGCGCTCAAGCTCAAGCTGCAAATCGGAAGCAGCCAGCTCCAGTCCCGGAGGACAGCCGTCCACGATGCAGCCGATCGCACTGCCATGACTCTCGCCAAATGAGGTGACCGTAAATAATTTTCCATAGGTATTACCGGGCATGCGCAAATCATATCATCTCCGGTAAAGGAACTGTCTGCACTGCCTGTCCATTCACAAAAGGCTATACACTGTTGCAAAATAGACTGAGATTCAAAACACTCCGAGGTTCACAAATCGATGCGACGCGACCTTTACAGTCTGCTCGTGGTCGCTGGCTTCTCTGTTTGCCTGACCCTTTCCTACTGCATGTATACGAACGATGATGCAGGCCGCATCGGCCCGAAAAGCATCACTACCCTGGATGCGCAACCAAAGACCACCCTGATGCAAAAACAGAAGACGATATCCCCTGAATACTCCGGAGTTGCATGATTTCAGGCTCGACCGGTTGGACGGAATCCTTGACCCGGACCTCGGGAGTGGTGTATTCCGTGCCTGTGATGCGTGCAAGCCAGGACGACTCTGCACCTCCGGGTGGCCACGTTTTATGAGGGTGCCCCGCAAGAATGTACAGACCCGTCGGCACAGCGTATCAACACCGGGTCATGATGGTTTCGGGTCAATGAAGACTAACGGCAACACTCAACAGGGAAGCTGATGAACACCTTATGGAAACATTGCAAAGGGATTTTGTTCTGCCTGTTTCCCCATCACCTGGTATCGCGGATGACCTACTGGGCGAGCCGTCAGAATACGTTCTTGAAAAACCCGGCCATCCGCCTGTTCATACGTGCCTTTGACGTCGACATGCGCGAGGCCAGCTTCAGCGAACCCGAGGACTATGCGAACTTCGATGAGTTTTTTACCCGCCGGCTGGTCCCTGGGGCCCGGCCGATTGCTGCAGGGGCGAATGTCATTGTCAGCCCGGCAGACGGGCGTATCAGCCAGATTTCCGAGTATGCCAGTCACCGCGCCATTCAAGCCAAGGGGCGCTGGTTTTCCGTGCGCGAACTGCTGGGCGGTGCACTCGAGTACGGGCGTTTGTGTGAGCGCGGGAAATTCGCAACCATTTACCTGTCACCCAAAAATTATCATCGTGTACACATGCCCCTGGACGGCACCCTGGTGGAAATGATCCATGTGCCCGGGAGACTGTTCAGTGTCGCCCCTTACGCTGCGGAAGTCATCGAGGGCCTGTATACCCGCAATGAGCGCGTAATCTCGATCTTTGAAACCCGGCTGGGCTGGATGGCGGTCGTCATGGTGGGGGCTGTGAATGTTGCGGCCATTGAAATGGCCTGGGAAGGCATGGTCACACCGTCAAGGCGCAAGACCGTTCAAAGAAAAAAGTATCCGGGCGTGAAACTGGAAAAAGGCGACGAACTGGGAATATTCCACATGGGTTCCACTGCCATCGTGCTCTTCGAATCCCGGTCTGTCGAATGGAACTCCGGACTTCGCCTGCAGCGACCCGTGGTGATGGGTCAGGCCCTCGGCCGAGGCGATGTCAGCCTGTAGGGCACTCCAGAAGCTTCCTGATGTCATCCACCCCGGTGGCCAGCATCAGCAGTCGGTCCATGCCCAGCGCCACACCGGCGCACTCCGGTAATCCACGCTCCAGGGCTGCGATCAAGGCACCGTCCGGCGCCTGTGGCGTCTTGCCGAGTGCCTGGCGCTTGTTGTTGTCGGAGTCGATGCGCCGGCGCTGTTCACCGGCGTCGACCAGTTCCTGATAGCCGTTGGCAAGCTCCAGCCCGGCCACATACAACTCGAAACGCTCGGCCTTTCCCTGGTCGTTGATTCTTGCCAGGCTGGCCTGTTGCAGCGGGAAATCATGGACAAAGATCATGCGGTCCGCAGGCAGATGAGTGGCCATTGTCTGGTCCAGCAACAGGCTCTGGTACGCATCGACCGGAAGCCTTGAGGTAAATGTAAGGCCTGCCTTGCGACAGGCATCCCGGTAATCCTCTTCCGCGCAAGACCACGGGTCTATGCCGCAATACTGTCGAAAGAGTGCCTGGCAGGAAATATACTCGGACGCCTCCAGGCGGAACGTATCGTGCAACAGGACTCGGACTAGGTCGTCCACCTCCGCCATGAGGTCCAGGTAGTTCCAGCCCACGCGATACCATTCCAGCATGGTAAATTCACTGTGGTGCAGCCTGCCGGATTCGCCGTCACGAAACACCTTGCAGAGCTGGTAGATGTCGCACTTCAGGTGTGCCAGCAGGGCCTTCATCGCATACTCGCCAGAGGTGTGTAAAAACTGCCGCTGACCGTTGCAGGTCACCGCGATGCTGTCGATATGTGGATCGGACACCGTGGTCGGGTTGATGACCGGAGTTTCAACCTCCAGGACACCGTGTGCATGGAAGTATTCGCGGGCCCCGGAATACATGCGCGCCCGGGCCCGGCGAATCTGTTCCAGTCCGGGGGAGCCTTGGTGGGTCTGGGCGGTACTCAGTGAGCGCGTAATATCATCCATGGGTTTGACAGGCAGGCGATGATGCCGGAAGCCTGTATCATCCTTTCACGCGGGATACATACTCGGCAGTGCGTGTGTCGATCCGCAGCACTTCCCCTTCCTCGACAAACAGCGGCACCTTGACCACCGCCCCCGTTTCCATGGTGGCAGGCTTGACGCCCCCTGTGGCAGTGTCCCCGCGCACGCCCGGATCCGTCCTGGCGATCTGCAGTTCAACGAAATTCGGCGGGGTCACCGCCAGCGGTACGCCGTCCAGCAGGGTCACGCAGCAGGTCTCCTGGCCCTTCAGCCACTGGGCTGCATCGCCGACAACCGCCCTGGTTGCGGCATGCTGTTCATAGGACTTGGGTTCCATGAAATGCCATTGTTCGCCGTCGTTGTACAGGTACTGCATGTCGGTATCCACCACATCAGCACCCTCGGCAGATTCACCCGATTTAAACGTACGATCGATCACCCGACCGGTTTTCAGGTTGCGCAGCTTGACGCGGTTGAATGCCTGTCCCTTGCCAGGTTTTACAAACTCGTTATCAATGATCGAGTACGGGTCGCCGTCCAGGATCAGCTTCAGACCAGCACGGAATTCGTTGGTATTATAGGACGCCATGGAATATTCACCTTTGAGAAGATGCACGCTACGAAACGCATGAGTCTATCACGAGTCAACCCGGCACCCGAAACCACCTGGCAGGCGCAGTACAGGGAATCCATCACCGAAATCGGAACACTTTGCGAGGCACTGGATTTGCGCCCCGAGCAGTTACCGGTCAGTGACGCAGCCGCTCGGCAATTCCCGCTGAGGGCACCAAAAAGTTACGTGGCACGCATGCAAAAATCCACCCCGCAGGACCCGCTATTGCTGCAGGTCCTGCCGCACGCCTTCGAAGACCAGGAGGCCATCGACTTTGTCGCAGACCCCGTCGGAGACCTGAAAAGCATCAAGAGCCCGGGCTTGCTGCAAAAGTACCATGGACGCGCCTTGCTGCTTGCCACCAGCCGCTGCGCCGTTCACTGCCGCTTTTGTTTCCGCCGCCATTTCCCCTACTCCTCGCAAAACCCGCGAACGGATGCATGGCGCAGCGCACTGGGCGAAATTGCCCGTGATGCCAGTATCGAGGAAGTCATATTAAGTGGCGGGGACCCGTTGGTGCTGAGCGACCAGGAACTCGGTACTCTGGGCAGACGAATTCAGCAGATCCCGCATGTGCGACGCCTGCGAATCCATACACGCCTGCCCGTGGTGATCCCGGCCAGAATCAGTGCAGGGTTTCTGGACTGGGTGGAGAACTGTGCCCTGAGTGTCGTGGTGGTGGTGCACATCAATCATCCGCAGGAAATCGATCATGAGCTTCGATGCAAGCTTCGGGATCTCTCGGCTACGCGGTGCTGCGTATTGAACCAGAGTGTGCTGCTGAGAAACATCAATGACGATGCGGACATCCAGGTCGCCCTGAGCGAGAAACTCTTTGATGCTGCGGTACTGCCCTACTACCTGCATCTGATGGACAAGGTGAAAAATGCCTCACACTTTGACGTGGAGGAGTCCAGGGCACGCAGCATCCACAAGGAAATGGCGGCCCGGCTGCCCGGCTACCTGGTTCCCAGGCTGGTGCGCGAGGAGTACGGGGAGCCGGGCAAGACTCCGGTGCGCGTATAGCCCAGAGGCCGCTTCACCCGGCCTTGCGCAAGGCGGCAATCCTTTCGTGAAGCGGTGGGTGTGACATCAGCAGTTTCTGCAAGCCACTTTTGACACCACTGGAGATGCCGAAGGCAGCCAGTTGGCCCGGAAGGTCCTCGGGTTCGTATTGCGCCTGCAGACGCTGCAATGCCGAAATCATTTTTTCCCGACCGGCCAGCCGGGCCCCTCCGTCATCGGCTCGAAATTCCCTGCGCCTCGAATACCAGCTTGCGATCACCGCAGCCAGTATTCCGAGAATGATCTCCGCGATGATGCTGGCAATAAAATATCCGGGCCCAATACCCCGCTGCACCTTGAACACAAGCTTGTCGACCAGCAGGCCGATCACGCGGGAGATAAATATCACAAAGGTATTGAGCACGCCCTGCAACAGTCCCATGGTAATCATGTCCCCGTTGGCGACATGGCTGACTTCGTGGCCCAAAACGGCTTCGACCTCATCTGGATTCATGGTCTCCAGCAGTCCCGTACTGACCGCTACCAGTGCATTGTTGCGGTTCATGCCGGTTGCAAAAGCATTCATTTGCGGTGAATTGAAAATGCCCACTTCCGGCATTCCGATCCCGGTCTGCCTGGCCTGCCCCTGAACCATTTCAACCAGCCACTTCTCGGAAGCGTTGGCGGGTGTTTCGATCACCTGCACCCCCATGCTGCGTTTTGCCATCCATTTGGAGATTGCCAGGGAGATGAAAGAGCCTCCGAACCCGAACACCAGGGCCATCAGGAGCAAGCCGTTGAGCTGCCCGGCCATGCCCTGTTGTGCGAGCCAGTAATCAAGCCCCAGCACACGGGCACTGATGCTCAATACGAAAACGACGGAAAAGTTCGCAGCCAGAAACAATAAAACGCGCATACCCATCTCAGAAAACCCTCAACCCTTTCAACACAAGGCAGCCCGGCACCTAATCTTTAAAATGTACCTCAATTGCATCGATGCTGCGATAGCCCTTTGAAAGCAGTGTACCGCGCTTGGCACGCGCACCGGCATAGGTATCGATTTCCTGTCTGCCCATCCTCTTGATGCGCTGTCCTGCATGCAGGGTGATGGATTCCGTATCCTGGACCACGGCCACCGCGCACATGGATTCCTCCTTGTCGGATATTCCATGGCGCACATCAATGACCTTGTTGCCCCGGCCTTTTGACAATACCGGAAGCTCCGCCACGGGGATGACCAGCATGCGCCCCTGTGAACTGATGGCCACCACGCGGTCGTGCTCGGCATCGCGCACCCTGACCGGGGCCAGTGCCATGGCATCCTGTGGCACGGACAGCACGGCCTTGCCCGAGCGGCTGCGCGCCGTCATGTCCGAGAACTTGCAGACAAACCCGTATCCGGCACTGCTCGCCATCAGGAAAAGGTCTTCTTCCGTGCCCGTCATCAGGCCTGCGAACTGTGCCCCGTCGGGCGTTTTGAAATGTCCGCTCAGGGGCTCACCCTGGCTGCGTGCAGAAGGCAGGCTGTGTGCCGGCAGCGCATAGCAGCGGCCCTCCAGGTCGACAAACAGCACCCGTTGATTGGACTTGCCGAGGACATGGGCCTGATACGCATCTCCGGTGCGATAACTCAGGCTGTGGACATCGACATCGACCCCTTTTGCTGCACGTATCCAGCCTTTTTGCGACAGCACCACGGTGACCCGCTCTGCAGGAATCAGGGCGGACTCATCCAGCGGATTCGATGCGGCACGCTCGATCAGGGTACTGCGCCTTGGATCTCCAAATTCGCCGGCATCCTCACACAGTTCCTTTTTGATCAGCGTTTTCAGACGCCTGGAGGATTTCAGCAGGGACTGCAATTCCCCACGCTCGTCCTTGAGCTCCTGCTGTTCGGATTTCAGTTTTTCTTCCTCGAGTTTTGCCAGATTGCGAAGACGCACATTCAAAATGGCTTCCACCTGCTCCTCACTGAGACCGAAGGCCTTCATCAGCGTCCTCTTCACTTCCTCCTCTTCGCGTATGATTCGAATGACTTCGTCGAGGTCCAGATATACGGTCAGCAAACCGTCCAGGATGTGCAATCGGGTGTCGACCTTGTCCAGACGCCACTGCAACCTGGCCTTCACGGTCCGGGTTCTGTAGTTGAGCCACTCTTTGAGCAACTCGCGCAGATTCTTGATGCGCGGCCTGCCATCGGTGCCGATCATGTTCAGGTTCACGCGGTAGTTGCGCTCCAGGTCCGTGGTTGCAAACAGGTGTGACATGAGCGTCTCGGTATCGGTACGGTGACTGCGCGGCGTGATCACGATCCGCACCGGGTTTTCGTAATCGGAGTCATCACGCAGGTTCTGTACCAGCGGCAGTTTCTTGGCCTGGATCTGCTGCGCGATCTGCTCCAGCACCTTGGCCCCGGACACCTGGTGTGGCAACGAGGTAATGACTATATTCCTGTTCTCGACTTCATACTCTGCACGCATGCGAACCGAACCTGTACCCGTCTCATACAGATTCCGGATTTCTTCCTGTGCAGAAATGATTTCCGCGCCGGTCGGATAATCCGGACCCAGGACATGCTGGCACAGGTCTGCGACCGCGGCCTTGGGGTGTTCCAGCAGGTGCACACAGGCATCCACCACTTCATTGAGGTTGTGAGGCGGAATGTCCGTCGACATGCCGACTGCAATACCCGCACCACCATTGAGCAATACGTTGGGCAAACGTGCCGGGAGCACGACCGGCTCGGACAGGGTGGCATCAAAATTCGCCTGCCACTGCGTAGTACCCTGGCCCAGTTCCGCCAGCAATGCCTTGGCATAACGGGTCAATCGCGATTCGGTATAGCGCATGGCCGCGAAGGATTTCGGATCGTCGGTGGAGCCCCAGTTGCCCTGGCCGTCGATCAGGGGGTAGCGGTAGGAGAACTCCTGGGCCATCAGCACCATCGCTTCATAGCACGCACTGTCCCCATGCGGGTGGAATTTGCCGATGACATCACCGACCGTGCGTGCCGATTTCTTGGGCTTTGATCCCGCAGACAGGCCAAGCTCGGACATGGCGTACACGATCCGCCGCTGCACCGGTTTCAGTCCGTCGCCGATGTGGGGCAAGGCGCGGTCCAGGATGGCGTACATCGAGTATTCCAGGTAGGCCTTCTCGGCAAACTCCTGGATGAGCAACGTCGGGTTGCTGTCGAAATCCATCTCCAGATTACTGCCCATGGGTCAACTAGGTCTTCTCGAGAAACTGTTCAGGACTCTGGCGAAGACTCTGATCCTTGACGAGATTACCCTTTTTCTCCAGCCAGCTGCGACGGTCCGCGGCACGCTTCTTGGCCAGCAGCCGGTCCATGGACTTAAAGGTCTTGTCCGGGTTGACCAGGGACAACTGCATCAGGCGGCGGCTGTCCACGGCCATGGTGGATTCGCGAAGCTGCATGGGATTCATTTCCCCGAGACCCTTGAAGCGCGTGATCGTGGCATTGCCGGCCTTGTCTTCCGCCTTGAGCTGGTCCAGCACGCCCTGGCACTCTTCCTGATCGAGCACATAGAACACATCCTTGCCGGCATCGATGCGGTACAGGGGCGGCATGGCGATGTAGACATGGCCTTTTTCCACAAGTTTTTGAAAATGCTGCAAAAAAAGCGCGGACAGTAGCGTTGCGATATGCAGTCCGTCCGGATCGGCATCTGCAAGCACGCAGATTTTTCCGTACCGCAGGCGCTCGATATTGTCGCTGCCCGGCTCAACACCAATGGCAACCGAGATGTCATGGATTTCCTGTGAGGCCAGCACTTGCTCGGAGGCCACCTCCCAGGTATTCAGAATTTTACCGCGCAGGGGCATGACGGCCTGGAAGTCCCGATCCCTTGCCTGCTTGGCCGATCCTCCTGCGGAATCCCCTTCTACCAGAAACAATTCCGTGCGCAGCAGATCTTCGGAGTTGCAGTCAATGAGCTTCCCCGGCAGTGTCGGACCGGTCAGCACCTTCTTTCGCACCACCTTCTTGCCGCGCCTGATACGGGCCTCGGCATGTTGAATGGCAAGCCGGGCAATCTGCTCACCGGCAGTGGCATTCTGGCTCAGCCAGTGACTGAATGAGTCCTTCGCCACTCCGGAAACAAACAGGGTCGTCTCGCGCGAACTCAGGCGCTCCTTGGTCTGGCCTGCAAACTGGGGATCATGGATTCGCACCGAAAGAACGTAGGAAAGCTTCTCCCAGACATCGTCCGGAGCCAGACGGATTCCCCGTGGCAGTAATTTCCTGAATTCACAGAATTCGCGCAGTGCTTCCGTCAGACCGGAACGAAGGCCGGACACATGCGTTCCGCCCTGCGGTGTCGGCACCAGGTTGGCATAGCTCTCCTGCACACCCTCGCGACCGTCCTCGATCCAGGCAAGCGCCCAGTCCGCGGCCTGCTGTCCGCCCTCGAAATTCCCGCAAAACGCATTGGCCGGTATGCATTCGAATCCCTTCACCGAATCAAGCAGGTAGTCGCGGATACCACCCTGATAACACCACTCATACTGGTCGCCGTTCAGCTGGTCATCGAAGCGGACCGTGAGACCGGAAAACAGCACGGCCTTTGCACGCATGACATGCAAAAGCTTGGGAATGGAAAACTTGCAGGTTTCGAAATACCCCGCATCTGGCCAGAAACGGATGGTTGTGCCGGTATTTTTCTTGCCGACAGTGCCGGTGACTTCCAGATCGGAAATTTTTTTGCCGCCCTTGAACGCCATGTTGTATTCCTTGCCTTCCCTGCGCACCCAAACCTCCATGTGCTTGGACAGGGCATTGACGACGGATACACCGACGCCATGCAGGCCGCCTGAAAACGTGTAGTTCTTGTCAGAGAACTTGCCGCCTGCGTGCAGGGTCGACAACACCACTTCCACACCCGGCAACTTGAGCTTCGGATGCATGTCCACCGGCATGCCGCGCCCGTCATCGGCGACCTCCAGTGACCCGTCTTCATACAAGGTGATATCAATGCGCCCGGCATGGCCGGAGATGGCTTCATCGACACTGTTGTCGATCAGCTCATGGGCCAGGTGATTCGGACGCGCGATGTCCGTGTACATCCCGGGATGCTTGCGTACCGGGTCAAGACCGCTCAGCACCTCGATTCCCGAGGCATCATATCGGCTGCTCATGAGGCAATCCTGCGGGTCATGACTTCTATTAACCTATGGCAAACGGCTTTGTCTGGAATTCTGGCCATGCTAAACCGGGACCGATGCGCCCGGCAAATTGTGATACGAACCAGGGCCAAAGAAATCAAATCGATGGGGGAAGGAAATCCTGCACGTATTTGCGCGTTATCAAATTTTCGGCCTGCCTTGCGTTTCACCTGTGTCCGGCACGGCTGTCCTGCGCATCCAGCAAGCCCTGTTTCCCGTTCAAGGAGCGGTGTTTTTCTTGGCGATCGCATCCAGTGTCGCAGCGAGTTCGCCAGGCGGCTGGTAGCCCCGGATCATCAAGCCGTCTTCGGTGAGGATCGCCGGAGTACCGGTCACTCCCACCTGCTTTCCGAGCTGCCATTGCGAATCGACCGGATGATCGCAATCGGCCTGCGGAATCTCCTTGCCCGCCTTGGCCTGGGTCAGCGATATCAGCGGGTCCTCGGCACACCACACGTTGACCGCTTTATCGTACGAGGGTGTATCCAGTCCGCTCCTTGGAAACATCAGGTAGCGGATGGCAATGCCATGGTCATGCAGCTCCGCCATTTCCGAATGCATCCTGCGGCAATATCCGCAGTCAATATCGGTAAATACCGTCAGGGTATGGCGTGGCTTCTCCGGGGAATACACAAGCATCTGGGCCTCATCCGTGGCCTCTATCAGACCTTTACGAACGATGGCGCGTGCGGCCTCTGCAAGGTTTTGCCCGGTATCCAGATTGATCAGCTCCCCCTGGATTGCGTAACGGCCATCGCCGGATACGTACAGCAGCTCGGTTCCGTACATCACTTCATAGAACCCGGGTGCTGCTGCAGGCCGGATCGAGGAGGGTTCGCCGGGCACCAACTGTTGCAACCGTTGTTCGATCGTTGCAATGTCCTCGGCTTGCCCCGCAAAGACAGGACCTGCGCAAATGATCAAGGTGAGAACTAGAAGGATTGGGCTGCGCATGATGACTCCGTGCTGCTGACTACAAGGTTCGGGATAGTACACCACGTGAGACTGCCACGGTAAAAATTAATTCCTGCAAGCCCGGACCGCCCTCATCCACGCGGGTGATGCTTGCGGTGCAATTCCTGCAGCCTCGCCTGGGCGACATGGGTATAAATCTGCGTGGTAGAGAGGTCACTGTGGCCCAGCAGCATCTGTACCACCCGCAAATCTGCCCCGTGATTGAGCAGGTGCGTTGCAAAGGCATGACGCAGGGTGTGCGGCGAAAGATGCTTGTCGATGCCGACCTTGATCGCATATTTTCGAACCACATACCAGAACGCCTGACGTGTCATGGCCGAGCCGCGATTGGTCACGAACAGGGCATCGCACTGATGCCCGGATTTCAGCAGGTCTGCGCGGGCACCCTTGGCGTACTCGCTCACCCACTCGCCGGCCTGCTCCCCAAAGGGGATCAGGCGCTCCTTGCTGCCCTTGCCCAGTACGCGGATGACCCCCTGGTTGAGGTTGACCTGATACAGCGTCAGGCCGACCAGTTCGCTGACGCGAAGCCCACAGGCATACAGCACTTCCAGCATGGCCCGGTCCCGCACTCCGTGGGCGGTCCGGGTATCGGGGGCGCCCAGTAACTGCTCCACTTCCTCTTTTGTCAGTGTCCCGGGGAGTGCGCGCCCCAACTTGGGATACTCGATCTGTGCAGAGGGGTCATTTTGAACCGTGCCCTGTCGTACAAGGTAGCGGTAGAAGCGCCGGATGCTGGACAACAGCCGTGCAGAAGAACGGGGTTTGCTGCCTTGCTGCACACGGTACGACAGGTAGTCGAGCAGGTGTTCCCGGTGTGCCTGCGTGATGCCGGGAGCAGTACGAGATAGCCAGCGCGACAGACCGACCAGGTCATTGCGGTAGGCGCGAAGCGTATTCTCACTCAGTCCATGCTCCACCCACAGACTGTCCAGGAAAGCCTCGATCTCGGAAAGGTCCGAAGCGGAGTCGCTCATACCCTGGGGCCTGGTCGCCCGCCGGCGTGCAGCGCGCACGGGATTCGGGGGGCACAGTCATTCAGGATAAGTGGAAAATGGTTGCAGCCAGGGGAATACATACCTGCATGTCCAAAGCTGATGCTGACTGGCCCAAGCATACGCTGCTCCCGTTTCACCCCTTCGTCCACGTCCACACCTTTGCGGTCCGGCTTCAGGCAGTGTATGAACTTCAAATCGCATAATCAACTGGCAGGTATTCTATACTCTCCACATGGGCGAGGCGCTTTCATCAAACGGTCATCCGGTTTCACTCGTGCGTCATTTTGCCGCCATCCTGTACGATTTCCTGTTGCTGTTCACGTTTCTTTACTTCGCCTCATTTGCAGTCGTGATCCCGTTCAAAATCCATCCCGGACATTCCCTGTTTATCGTGTACCAGGGATACCTGCTGGTACTCTCGTTTATCTTTTTTGCCTGGTGCTGGACCCACGGTGGACAGACGCTGGGAATGCGAAGCTGGAAATTCAAGGTGGTCGGAACCGATGGTGCGCAGGTCAGCTGGAAGACTGCCCTTGTGCGATTCACAGTGGCCATCATCTCCTGGCTCCCCCTGGGACTGGGGTATTTCTGGGTGCTGTTCGATGCGCAATCGCGCACCTGGCACGATATCGTATCGAAGACGCGGCTGGTGCGCCTTTAAACCCAGAGCATTCTCCGGTAGACCACATACGTGATCACGAGCACCAGCAATACCGGAAAGAATGCACCCAGAAGCGCCGGCACACCGTACACAACACTGGCATTCCCCAGCATGCGGCTCAGCAGGTTGTAGGCCACGGCAATACCGATGCCAAGGGCCATGCGCTGGCCCTGTCCTCCGGAGCGCACAGGGCGAAATACGAACGGCACCGCCAGCAACAGCATCGCCAGTCCCGAAAGCGGCACGGCAAACCGGTTGTAGTAGGCCAGCTGGTAACGTTGCGAGTTCAGCCCGTTATCCTCCAGGTAATCGATATACGTTCCGAGGTTGGCAGCGGACATGTGTTCGGGCTTGACGGTGACAACATCGAACAGCTCCGGGGTGATCAGTCGTGGCCAGTATTCCTCATCCGAGGATGACGTCTGTACCCCGTGCTCTGTAATCAGGCTGTGGCGGACCTGAGACAATCTCCAGATGTCCTCTTCAAACACTGCGGATTTCGCAAAGCTCACCCGCTTGAGCCGGTGTTGCTCATCCATTTCATACACCCAGACATCCGTGATGCGATAGTCCGTGAAGATCTGTTTGATGTTGATAAAGCGATGCCCTTCACGGGTCCAGAGTCCATGGCGCGAGCGTATGGACACCTTGTGCAGGTCACTGGTCTTGTTCAGGCTGCGCAGATATCCCTCGGTGGTGGGGGCGACGGCCTCCCCGACCACCATGCTGACGGCGACCAGCACGGCCCCCACGGTCAGCACCGACCCAAGGATCCGGATCCGCCCGATGCCTACCGAGCGCAATGCTTCCAGTTCGTTGCGTGCAGCCAGATGTCCAAGACCCAGCAATGCCCCCAACAACAAGGATGCAGGCATCAGGTCGTACAGGCGCTGCGGCATGCCCAGCAACAACATCAGCAGCACATGGCGGACACCGAACCCGCGTTTGCCGATCGATTCCAGGTCATTGATCAGGTCTATGGTCGAATCCACTGAAAAAAGAATGCCAAAGGCCAGCAATGTACTGGCAAAAACGGTCCGCGCAAGATACCCGTCAAACTGGCGGATCAGCTTCATGCCCTGTACCTCCACGCACCCTGCCGGTAGAAAAGTACAGCGATCATGATTACGAGTGCGCCATGCACGATGAACAGACCCGGTATGGTCGGCAGCCTGCCATTGGCCACCCATGTTTCGGCCAGGATCATCAGGTTGGAATAGATCAGGTAAATCACGATGGCGAGGACCAGCTTGGCAAATCTTCCCTGTCGCGGGCGCACTACGCTCAGTGGAAAGGCCAGAAGTATCAGCAGCAGAGCCGCTAACGGGATAGACAGCCGCCATTGCAATTCAGCCTGATCCGGCGTCCTGTGCGAGTCGATCAGCTGCGCCACCGTCATGAATTCAGGATCGTCACGGTCCAGGGCAACATTCAATTCAGGGATACGCACGATATGGCGGTCGAAGGACAGTACCGTAAAGCTACCCTTGCCCGGGATACCTTCATAGCGCTGGCCCTGGGTCAGGACCAGTGATTTGCCTTCCACCTCGGGGGATTCGGCCTGCTGCACGCTGCGTGCAGTTTCAATCGATACCCTGTCGCCGCGCCGGTCATAGATGAATATGTTTCGCGCCGTGCCGGACTTGCGTTCGGCGGCTTCTATGAAAACCACCCAGTCCCCCTGTCGCGCCTCGATGAACTGACCGGGTACCAGTCCCATGACGCTGGTGCGCTCCTTGGCCTCCAGCTTGATGGTCTCGATTTTCTGGGCGATCTGCGGAGTGAGAAACAGGGAGGCATACGCCAGCAGCACGAGCACCGGCAACACAAACAGGACGGCATAGCGGAACAGCCTCAGTACGCTGATCCCGTTGGCCTTGATCGCATAGATTTCGCTGTCCCGGTACAGGCGGCCCAGCACCAGCATGACTGAAACGAATAATGCAAACGGTGCGAGCAGAATCGTTGCATCGAGAATCCCCAGTCCCAGGATGGACAGGACGGCATCGGCAGACATCTTTCCGTCCATCACCCTGGTCAACAGGGATATGAAGGACTTGCTGATGACCACGGTGAGCAAAACCGCACTGACGGCAGCGAATGTCAGGGCAAGTTCACGGGAAAAATAGCGATTGAGTGTGAAAACAGCCATAGGTTTCGAGATTCAGGTCTACCCATTTGCGTGCCAAAACCAGTATGATTTTAGCAGTAACGGGAAGATCCCATCGCCAAGTATAGAGGAGATCCATGGATTACATTGCCAAAACCGCCGCCCTGGACAAGGAAACCGCCGACTGCGTTATTGTCGGCTTGTTCAATCCAAGAAAGCTGAGTCCTTCCGCACGCAAACTCGACACACTCTACCGAGGCACTATCACCCAGGCCTGCCAGCGCGGCATTGCGAAATCCGCATTGGGCCAGGCGGTGACACTGCACAATTCAAATCGCAGTAAACACGCACACATCATCGTCGTCGGATGCGGAGAGAAGGAGCACTTCAGCGCGCATGCCTTCCAGAAAGCCCTCTCTGCGGGGATCGTTGAGGCCAAGAAATGCAATGCCGGCACGGTCATCAACAGTCTCGTTGAAATGCCGGTCAAGCAGTGTGATTTGCAAACCCGGGTGCAGACCAGCGTAGTGTCGAGTGAAGCGGCCATGTACCGCTACACGCATACCAAACCCAAGGCAGGCAAGGCCCGCCATTCGCTCAAGAAAATGAAGTTTCTGGCAAACCAGTCGAGCGAGCTTGCCACCCTGCGCCGGGGCAAGAAATTTGGCCAGGCCATTGCGGCCGGAATGAATCTGACAAAAGACCTCGGCAACCTGCCCGGCAATATCTGCACCCCGGCCTATCTCGCGGAGCAGGCCCTTGCCCTGAAAGATGAGTACCCGCAACTGCGCGTCACGGTCCTCGAAGAGCCGCAGATGGAAAAACTGGGTATGGGCGCCTTGCTGTCCGTATCCCATGGCAGTGTGCAACCGGCCAAGCTGGTCACCATGGAGTACCAGGGCGGGCCGTCTGATGCACGTCCGGCGGTACTGGTCGGCAAGGGCATCACCTTTGATACGGGCGGTATTTCATTGAAGCCCGGAAGTGCCATGGATGAAATGAAATTTGACATGTGCGGTGCCGGCAGTGTGCTTGGGACGCTCAAGGCCTGCTGTGCCATGAACATCCCGCTGAATGTGGTCGGTGTGATTGCGTGTGCTGAAAACATGCCGGGAGGCAAGGCCAGTCGACCGGGTGATGTCGTCACGACCATGTCCGGGCAAACGGTGGAGATCCTGAATACGGATGCAGAGGGGCGACTGGTGCTGTGCGATGCGCTGACCTACATTGAAAAATTTGATCCGGAAACCGTCATCGACATTGCCACCCTGACTGGAGCGTGCATCGTAGCGCTGGGTCATGTCCCCTGCGGGCTGATGTCCAACGACGAGCCGCTGGTCGAGGACTTGTACAGGGCCGGGGATCTCACCGGGGACCGGACCTGGCGGCTGCCCCTGTGGGATGACTACCAGTCCCAGCTGGACAGCAATTTTGCGGACATGGCCAATATCGGGGGGCGTTGGGCCGGAACCATTACGGCGGCCTGCTTCCTGTCGCGGTTTACCGAAAAATACCGTTGGGCGCACCTGGATATTGCGGGCGTCGCCTGGCACAGCCAGGGAAAGCAAAAAGGCGCTACCGGCAGGCCCGTCCCGCTGCTGACGCAGTACCTGCTCTCACAGGCCTATCCTTCCGGGCACTGAGTACAATCCGTCTGCCCTGATGATCGCCGTGCTGCGCTTGCATGCTGCCATGCGCAGGCTGCATCATACGCGCCCATAGGGTCTGTGCACCGGGCCCGACATTCAAGATCCTGCCATGGAAAAAACCTATCAGCCTGCAAACATTGAGCAAAAGTGGTACCTGCACTGGAAGCAGAACGACTACTTTGCGCCCGGCGGGTCAGAGAATCCTCCGTACTGCATCATGATCCCTCCGCCGAATGTCACGGGCACGCTGCATATGGGCCATGCTTTCAACAATACCCTGATGGACTGCCTGACACGGTATCACCGCATGTCGGGATTCAACACGCTCTGGCAGCCCGGCACCGACCATGCCGGCATCGCAACACAGATGGTGGTGGAACGGCAACTGAATGCACAGGGGAAGACGCGTCATGACCTCGGCCGGGAAAAATTCATTGAGAAGGTCTGGGAGTGGAAAGAACACTCCGGTGTGACGATCTGTCGTCAGCTCGAGCGCATGGGCTCCTCTCTGGACTGGTCGCGTGAGCGCTTTACCATGGATGACAGCCTCTCGGAGGCCGTCAGGACCGTGTTTGTGAGGCTGTACGAAGAGGGCCTGATTTACCGGGGCAAGCGCCTGGTCAACTGGGACCCCGTCCTGCACACCGCCGTATCGGACCTGGAAGTCATCTCAGAAGAGGAAGATGGTCACATGTGGCATATACGGTACCCGTATTCTGACGGCGACGGTCATGTGACAGTGGCCACTACCCGGCCCGAGACGCTGCTCGGAGACAGTGCGGTGGCGGTACACCCGGAAGATGACCGTTACCGCACCCTGGTAGGCAAGACCGTGAAGCTGCCCCTGACCGGTCGCGAAATCCCTGTCATTGCCGATGAATATGTAGACCCTGAATTCGGTTCCGGATGCGTGAAGATCACCCCGGCGCATGACTTCAACGATTACGAGGTTGGCCTGCGCCATGACCTGGAACAGATCAACATTTTTACCGACGATGCGAAGATCAACGAAAATGCACCGTCTGCCTACCAGGACATGGACCGTTTTGAGGCGCGCAGGAAAGTCATCGAGGACCTTGAAGCGCAGGACCTGCTCGCAGATATCCAGAAACACCGCCATGCCATCCCACGTGGTGACCGTTCAGGTGCCATTGTCGAACCCTATCTGACCCGTCAGTGGTATGTCAGTGTGCAAGCGCTTGCCGAACCCGCCATCCGGGCGGTAGAGAACGGTGACATTGAGTTCGTACCGAAGAACTGGAGCAAAACCTATTTTGAGTGGATGCACAATCTCCAGGACTGGTGCATCAGTCGCCAGTTGTGGTGGGGACACCGGATTCCTGCCTGGTATGACGCGCAAGGCACGATTTACGTGGGCCGGGATGAGGCCGATGTGCGGCAAATACATGACCTGGGCCCGGAGGTGATACTGGCACAGGATGAGGATGTCCTCGATACCTGGTTTTCATCGGCCTTGTGGCCCTTCTCCACGCTGGGCTGGCCTGAGAACACCGATGAGCTGAAAACATTTTATCCAACCTCCGTACTCATCACCGGCTTCGACATCATCTTTTTCTGGGTGGCGCGCATGGTCATGATGGGCCTGAAGTTCATGGAGGATGTGCCGTTTCGCAAGGTCTATGTCCATGGCCTGGTGCGGGATGCCAGTGGCCAGAAGATGTCAAAGTCCAAGGGTAACGTGCTGGACCCGATCGATATTATTGACGGGATTGATCTTGAAACCCTCATCCGCAAACGCACGAGCGGCCTGATGCAGCCCGAGATGGCGCCTGCGATTGAGAAAGCCACGCGCAAGGAATACCCGGAAGGTATCAAGCCCTACGGCACCGATGCCCTGCGGTTTTCGTTTGCGGCCCAGGCCACATTCGGGCGCGACATCAAGTTCCACCTCAGCCGCATCGAAGGATACCGAAACTTCTGCAACAAGCTGTGGAACGCGGCCCGCTTTGTGGACATGAGCACCGAAGGCCGTGACATCGCCCCGCATATTGACACCCGCCATACCACCCTGGCGGATCGCTGGATTCTCAGCAAGCAGCAAGACGTGATCGATCTCACACACAAGCATCTGAACAATTACCGCTTTGATCTGGCTGCACAAACGCTTTACAACTTTGTCTGGCATGAGTTTTGCGACTGGTACATCGAGTTGTGCAAGCCGATCCTGTTCGATGAGAATGCACAGGCACCCGTCCAGCAAACTACCCGGCGAGTTCTTCTGGAAGTACTGGATACATCGCTGCGCCTACTGCATCCCATCATCCCCTTCATTACTGAGGAGATCTGGCAACGGATTGCGCAACGAATGCTGATCAAGGGACAAAGCATCATGCTGGAGCCCTATCCCTGCGCTACCCCCGACTACAGGGATTCTGAAAGCCAGGAAAAAATGGAGTGGTCTAGAGAGTTTATAAATGCGGTGCGCAAGGTTCGTTCGGACATGGATGTCCCTCCGAAAACACGGCTCTGCGTGCTGATAAAAAACGGATCCTCTCTGGACAAGAAGTATTTTGAATACACGCGCACCTACATTTTCGAACTTGCCATGCTGGAAGATGTCCGGTGGCTGGAGGATGAAACTGCGCCGGAGTCTGCCATGGCATTGGCTGGTAACATGGAAATCCTTATTCCGCTGGCCGGTTTGATCGACAAGGACGCTGAATGTGCAAGATTAAAGAAAGAAATCGGGAAATTGACAGCGAACCTGGAAAAAATTCAGACCCGGCTGGACAATCCAGATTTCAAGAACAAGGCGCCCCGGGAGATTGTAGACCAGGAAGTCACACGCCTGGATGCTGCCAATACGGCCTTGCAGCAAATGCAAGAGCAACTGGAGAAAATACAGGGTATCTGAGCCTCTCCTGTCCTAAACCCACCACAAATCGGATGGCCCGGGTCAGAAGCTCAAGACCAGCAATGCCTGTACAGTGCTCTCATCGGTATCCTTGTCGCCAAGCTCGTTGTCCCGTTCCCCGATGTACTCAACATGGCCTTCGACACTGAAGTTGAGTGTGCCAATGTTGAAAGGCCGGGCGAAGTTGAAGTCCACCATGAACGTCGGGTTGACTGATCAACATGTTGCTGGCGAACTGTCGTGTACTCTCAGCCCGTGCTATGGACCGACCCGCAGCTCCAGCACGCCTTGAACTGGCCCTCGATTTTTTCACCACACACCGTACACAACCAGTCCCTGGATACGCTTTTCGTCGACTCGATGAATTCATGCACGATTTTCTTGGCGGCATCGCGATCTCCACTTTCCACTACCCACAACTCAGGCCAGACTTCGGTAGGTGGCAACTCCCCGGCTCCTCCGCTAAGAAACTCGTTTTTGATGATGGCAGCGATACCTTTCTCCTCAAGAATATCCTTGAGGTGATGGATAAAGATGGGACTGTGTTCGCTGTATACGCGCTCCATCCGGTCAGTGTAACAAAACCTCCCCGAAGAGTTGCGGGCGCTCTCAAGCGGTACAAATGACTTCATCCAAAAACTAAACCGGCCAGGCGATCAACCGGATCAAGTGTGTGTGCTCAGACCGTTTTTGATTTCGGTTTCTGTGCAACGTCATGGCGCACATAGACCGGCAGGGCCTGGGTAGCCGGGACCGTCTCACCTCGCTCGAAGCACGGCTTGGCCAATACGGCCACAAATTCCGCCTGCGGCGCAGCGCTTGCATCAAAATCGATGTTTTTGCCACAACGCTCAAGCAATATTTCTGCATAGGGTTTCCATCCCGAGCCGTACCCCATGCAGCCGTCATGTATTTCCACATTCACCAAGTCGGGCCGGATCACCTGCTCTTCACCGACCAGGCGCATGATATTCGACTCATCCAGCTGGTACACGGCCATGTAGATTTCCTGCATGCGCGCATCGATACTGGACAGGACCTGCGATACCTTGTGCCTGGAATAGGCGGCCTGTGCCAGGGCGGCCAGAGAGGATACCGGGACGACCGGAAGTTCCAGTGCCAGTGCAAACCCCTGGGTCACGCTGGCGGCAAGACGCACCCCGGTAAACGCCCCGGGACCACGGCCGAAGGCGATGCCGTCGAGCTGGGTAAGGGGGACTTCGGCCCGGGCCAGTACCCGCTCACACATGGATAGCACAATTTCATTGTGCCGGTGGGGAACCACTTCACTTTCGCAAATGATGTCATCTTCATTGAACAGTGCCACCGAACAGCACTCGGTTGCGGTCTCAATTGCAAGAAATTTCATGACCGGACTCTCCCTGCCGGAAAAGAAAGTGAATCACCTCATCGAGACTGGAAGTGATCGGCATATCGGGCAGACTGTCAATGAACGTCTTCCCGTAGGATTTTGCAGTCAGTCGCGGGTCACAAACGGCAACCACACCGTAGTCGCCTTCATCCCGGATGAGCCTCCCGACTCCCTGCTTCAGGGCAATCACCGCCTGGGGCAACTGATGGAACATGAATGGATTCACGCCCATTCGGCGCAATGCCTGCAGGCGTCCAGCGAGCACAGGATCATCAGGTGCTGCAAACGGCAGCTTGTCAATGACGACACAGCTCAACGCACTTCCACGTATGTCCACACCCTCCCAGAAACTGCTGGCGCCCAGAAGGACGGCCTGTTCTGTTTTCACGAAGCGATCCAGCAATTCCCTGCGCGGCGCCTCACCCTGAACCAGCAAATTGAATTCATCCTGTATAAGCAACACTTGTGCTGCAAGTTGCAGTGCCCGATGACTGCTGAATAGTATGAATGCGCGTCCCCGGTTGGCTTGCAGCACGGGCAAAACGGCGTCCAGCATAAGCCGTGTATAGTCGTCATTACCCGGGTCAACTTTAATCGATGGCAAAAACAGCCGCGTACTGGCCTCAAAGTCAAAAGGACTGTCCAGCAAAAGCGTATCCGCCTCGGTCAATCCCAGTTGCTGCTGGAAATGGTCAAACCGTGCATTCATGGTCAGTGTGGCCGAAGTAAATATCCAGCTGCATCTATAGTTCTGCATCAACGCCTGGAACAGGTCGGCGATCATCAGGGGGGTACTGTGCAATTTAAACCCTTTTTCGAATCGCTCCACCCAACTGACCACATCTTCTTCGATTTCCGAAAACTGTCGCAGCTGCTGTTGCAGCATTTCACAACGTTCCTTGCAACGTGACAGCACCTTGGCGCAATCACTCCATATCGACAATTCCTCGAACAGGCGGTCCAGGGATTTGCAAAGCTCGGCAAACCCTTCTTGCACGGCCTCTGATTTAATCGCTTCCTGCCACAGGGTTCGCTCGTTGCACCTGGCAAGTGCCAACCGAAATTCTGCGACCATCTTCTGGACTATTTGGACCAGGTCTCGGAGATCGGAAGCTTGAGGCACCTCCTCGACCTGTGCAGCCACAATGTCCTCCCCCAGATTATTTATTTGATAACTGCTGGTGGTAGTAGCCAGAAAATCGCTGGCAATATCCGGCAGCTGATGTGCTTCATCCAGAATACAGGCATCTACTTGCGGCAGCAGGTTCCCGAAGTCTGCGTGCTTAAGGATCAAATCAGAAAAAAACAGGTGGTGGTTGACGACCACAATGTCCGCGTCTTGAGCTTTTTCCCTGGCCTTGAACACATGACACTCCTCGAAATCCGGACATTCGGCGCCCAGGCAGTTCTCTACGGTTGATGTCACTGCCGGCCATATCGGGTCACCCTCACCAATGGAATTGACCTCGGCAATCTCTCCTGTCCTGGTCACCTTGGACCAGTTGCGGATGATCTGGGCTTTTTCAGCTGCACCGCCCGTATTCACGCGTGTACGAGAAACATGATGCTTCAGGCGATACAAACAAAGGTAGTTGGCGCGGCCTTTGAGTAATGCCGTGGAGACAGGCTTTTTGACAATGTCCAGTACCGCCGGCAGGTCTTTGAAATACAGCTGATCCTGCAAATGGCGCGTGCCTGTAGAAATGATGACTTTTTGCTCGGACAGCAATGCCGGCACCAGGTAGGCATAGGTTTTACCTACCCCGGTACCGGCCTCGATGATGAGTCGGCTGCCCTGCTCAAGCGCCGACTCGATCTCGGCACTCATTTTTTGCTGTTGGGACCGGTAGCGAAAGTCTTCCAGATGCTCGGACAACAACCCATGCGGGCTGAAAATATTTTCACTTTGCTGCATCAGCCGGTTTACGAATCAGCAGGTGTGCGCGGGGTGAGCAAGACGACTGCGTAGGCTGCAATACCCTGGCCCTGGCCGATGAATCCCATCCCCTCACTGGTGGTCGCCTTGACATTGACATGACTGACAGGAATCCCCAGGAGCTCGGCGATATTGATTTCCATTGCACGCATGTGTCCGGCAAGCTTGGGGCGCTCCAGCACTACTGTACAGTCTAAATTTCCAACCTCGAGATCGTCTGCGATCTTGCCCATCACGTTCTGCAGCAGGATTTTGCTGTCAATATTTTCGTATGCGCTGTCCTGGTCCGAGAAGTGTTGTCCAATATCCCCGATCCCGGCAGCTCCCAGAATGGCATCACAAATCGCATGCAGCAAAACATCCCCATCAGAGTGGGCATCAATGCCTTGACTGTGTGGAATTTTCTCACCGCCGAGCATGAGGTACTCGCCGTCGCAGAAGCGGTGCACATCATAGCCGAATCCGATTTTTGGACTCATTGCAATCACCAATCCTTACTTCCAGGTAATGCTGTCGTTATTCCTGAAATCACCCGTATTCAATACACTTCAATGCATGCTCAGGCCAGCGATGACTTGCTTACCTGCTGCAGGATCGTTTCTGCAAGCCGCAGATCCTCGGGCCGGGTGATCTTGATATTGTCGCTGCGCCCCTCGATTATCCTTACATGGACACCGATGGCCTCCACTGCCGAAGCATCATCGGTCACCTCCCGGTCATTTTCAATGCAAAACTGCAAGGCCTCATGCAACACCTCCACGCGAAACATCTGCGGCGTCAAGGCCTTCCACAAAAGACTCCGGTCCAGCGTCCGGTCGACTTCCCACCCACCTGCAGATTCGCGAACCTGCTTTACCGTATCGCAGACGGGGGTCGCCAGGATGACGCCTCCCTCGCTGGCAAGCCCCGCAGTGATCAGGTTATCCAGGTCTGCATACCCCAGGCAGGGCCGTGCCGCATCGTGGACCAGTACAAATTCCTCGGCCAAGTCTCGCACCTTGTCCAGCGCATGGCGTACGGATTGAGCCCGGCTGTCGCCTCCCACAACGCTCAGTATTCGCTTGTCTGAGGATATTTCAAGGGAGGCCCATCGGTGATCATCGGCCGACAAGGCCACCACCACCCCTGCTATCTGCGGGTGGCACAAAAAACAGGTCAGGCTTTCTTCCAGAACGGTCGAGTTTTTGAGAGGCAGGTATTGCTTTGGGGTGTCCGTTCCCATGCGTATGCCTGCGCCTGCCGCACAGACAATTGCCCAGCAACGTTGGTGATTATTCTTCGACAATTTCTCCGGTCCGGCCTTCTAGGATATGAATGAAGGTTTCGTTTTTCTTGACCATGCCCAGTTCACTTCGAGCACGTTCCTCCACAGATTCAAGCCCTGTTTTGAGTTCTTCAACCTCTGCAGCCAGCACATCGTTGCGCTGCCCGGCCTCGTCGTTTTGCATTTCCTGAACATTGATCGAGCCCCGCAATTCCAGCCCTTCACGCACACTGCCCTCACCAAACCACAGCTTGTACTGCAGCAACAGCAGTAGGACCGTCATCAGTACTATGAGCGTTCTCAATGGATTAGGTTGTCCCGAAAGTAAATGCCTCAAGCCCTGGATAATGGCATTGACTCCCCAGTTCCTCCTCAATGCGTATCAGTTGATTGTATTTTGCAGTCCGGTCCGATCTTGATAATGAACCGGTCTTGATCTGGCCGCAACCAGTGGCTACCGCAAGGTCTGCAATCGTGACGTCTTCGGTTTCACCAGAACGGTGTGACATGACGGCAGTGTAGCCCGCTTCATGAGCAACACGAACCGCATTCAGGGTTTCACTGAGCGTGCCGATCTGGTTGACCTTGACGAGAATGGAATTCGCCACTCCCGCCTCAATTCCCCTTTTCAGGATCTCTGCATTGGTGACGAACAGGTCATCACCGACCAGTTGAACCCGTTGCCCTGCCTTTTCAGTCAGAAGCTTCCAGCCATCCCAGTCATCTTCTGCCACTCCGTCTTCGATGGAGATAATCGGGTACTGGTTGATCCAGTCAACGAGATACTCCACAAATTGTACGGAATCAAAAGACTTGCCCTCGGATTCCAGCACATACTTGCCGTCCTTGTAGAACTCGGTGCTGGCGACATCCAGGCCCAGGCTGACATCGCCCCCTACTGAAAATCCTGCCTGTTCGATGGCTTTGAGGATGACCTCGACCGCCTCATGATTGGAGCGCAGATCCGGGGCAAAGCCGCCTTCATCCCCTACTGCAGTATTGAGTCCCCGCGCATGCAATGTGCTTTTCAGGGCATGAAAGATCTCTGCACCCACGCGCACGGCTTCTCTGAGGGATGAAGCGCCCACAGGAATGACCATGAATTCCTGCATGTCCACACTGTTGTCCGCATGCTCCCCTCCGTTGAGGATGTTCATCATCGGCACCGGCATCCTGAAACTTCCACCCGTATGCAGGTAGCGATACAGGGGCATCTGTTTTTCCTGTGCGGCTGCCTTGGCTACCGCCAGTGAAACGGACAATAGCGCATTGGCGCCCAGTCGCTGCTTGTTGTTGGTGCCGTCCAGCTTCAGCATGCATTGATCGATATCGCCCTGTTGAAAACAGGATAACCCCTGCAGGGCCTGCCGGATTTCACAATTGACGTTGTCCACGGCCTGCTGAACACCCTTGCCTGCATAGCGCTTCGGATCACCATCTCTCAATTCAACGGCCTCCAGCGAACCGGTCGATGCGCCCGAAGGGACCGCGGCACGGCCAAGCACACCCGAATCGAGCACGACATCGGCTTCCACGGTCGGGTTGCCGCGCGAATCAATCACTTCCCGTGCACGGACTGACTCAATTTCAGACATCAGAACTCTCCCTGTGAATATTGCTGTTTCCCTTACAGAAGGGTCTCGATAAAGCCCCGCTGCTTGACCACCTGGTCAATCGCCTGAAGTGCACCCAGCAGATCCTTCATCTGGCCCAGCGGCCACGAATTGGGGCCATCACTTTTGGCGGACTCCGGGTCGGGGTGGGTTTCCATGAACAGCCCGGAAATTCCACTGGCAACTGCGGCACGTGCCAGCACAGGCACAAATTCCCGCTGCCCGTCGGAACAGCCTGCACCGGCCCCTGGAAGCTGCACGGAATGGGTGGCATCGAATACGACCGGACAACCTGTGTTTCGCAGGATGGCCAGGGAGCGCATGTCCGATACCAGATTATTGTAGCCAAAGGATGCGCCGCGCTCGCATACCAGGATGTCTGCATTGCCCTGCTCGCGGGCTTTATCGACCACATACTGCATCTCAGCCGGCGACAGGAACTGGCCTTTCTTGATGTTTACCGGTCGCCCACAGGCAGCCACACGCTGGATGAAATTCGTCTGGCGGCATAAAAAAGCCGGTGTCTGCAGGACATCGACAACCTCTGCCACCTCCTGCAAGGGCGTGTCTTCGTGCACATCGGTCAGCACGGGCACCCCCACCTCAGCTTTGACTTGCGCAAGTATTCTGAGTCCCTTCTCCAGCCCCAGGCCACGAAAACTTTTTGCAGACGAGCGGTTGGCCTTGTCAAAAGAAGACTTGTAGATAAACGGGATCTTCAGTTCACCCGTAATTTCCTTGAGCTTTCCCGCGGTTTCGCGAGCCAGTTCCAGACTTTCCACCACACAGGGACCGGCAATCAGGAAAAAGGGGCTGTTAAGCCCTATGTCAACACCACAGAGTTTCATGGGTCCTGTATGTGTGGCCCTTAGCCGGAGTGTACCGAGAAATCGGCAAACGCAGTCTGCTGCTGGACGGAATCATTCTTGCCAGTATCCAGCTGCTGGCTGTGGTGGGTGCGCGCCGCCTGCACAAAGCCGGTAAACAGGGGATGTCCGCTGCGCGGCGTTGAGGTGAATTCCGGATGGAATTGACACCCTACGAACCAGGGGTGACTTCCAATCTCGATGACTTCCGCCAGTGTCTCATCCGTCGAGGTGCCAGTGAAAGAGAGCCCGGCTTCCTGCAGAACCGTCATAAATGTGCTGTTGAATTCGTACCTGTGGCGATGCCGTTCCGCGATGGAATCCCTGTCGTACAGCTGGCGTACCAGGGAGTCAGGCTGCAGCTTGCATTCCTGCTCACCAAGGCGCATCGAGCCGCCCAGATCGGAAACCTTGCTGCGCCGCTGGATCTGCCCGGCATGGTCCTGCCATTCAGTAATCAGTGCGATCACGGGATGATTCGTATCCGGCTTGAATTCGGTACTGTGCGCATCCTCGAGGTTCGCCACATGGCGTGCATAATCAATGACGGCTACCTGCATGCCCAGACAGATGCCAAGATAAGGCACGTTGTGCTCCCGCGCATAGCGCGAAGCTGCAATTTTTCCTTCGATACCGCGTTTGCCAAAGCCCCCGGGAATCAGAATGGCATCCAGCCCGTGAAGTGCGGCAGTGCCGTCTGTTTCAATCGTTTCAGAATCAATATATTGGATATTGACCTTGGTATGCGTGTGGATACCTGCGTGGGTCAGCGCTTCATTCAGTGATTTGTAGGACTCGGTGAGACCCACATACTTGCCGACCATCCCGATCGTAACTTCCGCCTCCGGGAACTCGATCGCATGGACCACTTCTTTCCAGTCTTTCAGCTGGGCGACAGGCAGGTCGAGCTCGAATTTTTCTGCAACAATCGTATCCAGTCCCTGGGAATGCAACCAAAGCGGCAGCTTGTAGATGGTACTGACATCCACGGTTGAGATGACCGCCTTTTCCTCGACATTGGTGAACAGGGCAATCTTTTTGCGCTGCTCCTCCGGCAGGGGACGATCTGAACGGCACAGGAGAATGTCCGGCTGAATCCCGATAGAGCGCAGTTCCTTGACCGAGTGCTGCGTGGGCTTGGTCTTCATCTCGCCCGAGGCCTGGATGTACGGCACCAGGGTCAGGTGGATATACAGCGTGCTGCGACGCCCCAGTTCCACGCCCAGCTGACGTATGGCCTCCATGAAAGGCAGGGATTCTATGTCACCGACCGTACCGCCGATTTCAACCAGGGCGACGTCCGCCTCTCGCGTACTTTCCACGATGCACTGGTTGATCTCGTTGGTGATATGCGGAATCACCTGCACCGTGCCGCCCAGGTAATCTCCGCGACGCTCCTTACGGATGACATTTTCGTAAATCTGCCCGGTAGTGAAATTGTTGTTTTTACTGCACCGGCCATTCACAAAGCGCTCGTAATGTCCCAGGTCAAGATCCGTTTCGGCACCGTCTGCAGTCACAAACACTTCCCCATGCTGGAAAGGGCTCATGGTTCCCGGATCCACGTTGATGTACGGATCCAGTTTCATAAGGCTGACTTTGAGTCCGCGGGCTTCGAGGATGGCCCCGAGAGAAGCAGATGCGATGCCTTTGCCCAGCGAGGACACCACACCGCCTGTAATGAATATATAGCGCGTCATTGAGCCTTTCATGTGCTCCCTTGCCTGCACACGGACAGCCATGCCGGGAGGAAAATGTATTCAAGACGGGATTGAAGCCTAGCAAATCCGCTCTGGATTATCCAGTTCAGCGCACGATGAATCACTGAATTTGACCCCCCTTGAAAAGATTCAGGTTGAGGCCGAGTTCCAGTACCCGAGCACGGAAATCAGTTCTCCCTCATGGTACAGCAACGGGATACGGTCACGTTCCCACGGCGGAATATTTCCTTCCTGAAACAGGTTTTTCAGTGTCCTGTGGTGCTTTTGCCCTGCCGGCCTGAAACGCTCGCCACCTTTTCTGAATTGCACCGTAAGTTCCCGGGTGCCCTCGGGTACGTTGACATCGAACTGCTCGAGGTCGGAGTAGTGCAGTACCCGGTTGAGGCTCTTGATGACCAGGGGCTGGTCAATCTGCCATTGAAACACCTGCCCGGGGTCATGCGCCACCCGGGGGTCAAGCAGGTACAGGCTGTTCCGGTAACGGCGCAGTTCCCCCGCAGCCCAGGTCTGCACAGGTGCCGTATCGAGGTCTTCCCTGTACACCATGTCCTCGATAATCTGCTCCAGCATTTTTTTGCCGGGAACCTGCAGGCCGTGGGCCCGGATCCAGCCGCGCAACGCATTTTTCAGACGGGCAGCCCCCAGGTGTTGCAAAACCCCGATGTCCAGAATGTGGGCATGACCTGTGGCCGCAGCCTGGACGTCCTGATCAGCAAGTTCGCGCAGACACTGCAGGACATCGGCCTGCAGCTCCGTTGCACGCGAAAACGTCTGTACGGCCGCAGGCCAGCGGTGCACCAGCCGGGGCAGGATCTCAAGGCGCAGGAAATTGCGGTCAAACTGCGATGACCGGTTGCTGGGATCTTCCACCCAGGCGAGGGAATGGCTTGTTGCGTATTCACTCAGTTGTGCGCGTGTATGGGTAAGCAGCGGGCGCAGGTGCCTGCCCTCGGCCTGTAGGCGGTCTGCCCCCATGGCAGCGAGACCGGCTGGTCCTGCACCGCGCAACAATTGCAGCAAAAGGGTTTCAGCCAGATCATCCTGGTGATGTGCGCTCACCAGGACATCCTGCGGCCCTACCTGCTCAAACAGGCACCGATACCTGGCCTTGCGTGCACTTTCTTCCAGGCTTTGCTGGGGCGCCTTTTGCACGGGTGCCGAGGCGGCCGTGAAGTCAATGCCCAGTGCCTTGCACACCGAATCACAATGCTGCTGCCATGCCGTCGATTGCGCTTGCAGATGATGGTTTACATGCACTGCGCATATCGGCAACCCGAGTCTGTGCATGGCGTGCAGGAGTACGGTTGAATCCATGCCGCCGCTGTAGGCCAGCACGAAGCGCGAGACAAAGCGGTAGGACTCGAAGAAGCGCTCAAGAGAAGAATCAATGGATTGCATGACACACGAAGCAAGCTTGCATGCAACGATCAGACAGCTGGACTACTTGTAAATACCAAACTGGGTAAGGCGCCGGTAACGCGCAGCAAGCAAATCTTCTGTCGGCATGGAATTGAGACGTGTCAGGGTCTGAGCGAGCATATTGCGGATGTTTGCGGCAGTGGTCTCAATGTCCCGATGGGCACCCCCCAACGGTTCCTGGATAATCTCGTCGATCAGATTCAGCTCGAACAGGCGGTCAGCCGTGATCCCCAGGGCCGTTGCAGCATCCTCCGCCTTGCCTGCATCCTTCCACAGAATCGATGCACAGCCCTCCGGAGAGATTACCGAGTACGTGCTGTAGCTCAGCATGGACAGATAATCACACACGCCGATGGCCAGTGCGCCGCCGGAGCCGCCTTCACCGATCACCGTACACACAATTGGTGTTCGCAGCCCGGACATGCGTTGCAGGTTCAAGGCGATGGCCTGGCTCTGGCCCCGTTCCTCGGCACCAACCCCCGGGTAGGCACCGGGAGTATCGACAAAGGTCAGTACCGGCAGCTTGAAACGCTCGGCCAGTTCCATCACCCTCAGTGCTTTCCGGTACCCTTCAGGTCGCGGCATGCCGAAGTTGCGCCGGATGTTTTCGCTGGTATTGCGCCCCTTCTGATGGCCAATCACGGCCACGGACTGAGCCTCGAACCGGGCGATCCCGGCGACCACCGCCGCATCATCCGCATACATGCGGTCCCCGTGCAGCTCGGTAAAATCGGTAAACAGGTGCTCGATATAGTCCAGGGTATAGGGCCGCTTGGGATGACGGGCCAATTGCGAGATCTGCCACGGACTGAGATTGCGAAAGATCGATTCGATCAAGCTCTGCGACTTGGCCTGTAGTCGGGCAATCTCTTCGTTGAGATTGAATTCATCCGACCCTTCAACAAGTTTCAACTCGTCAATCTTGGCCTCCAGCTCTGCAATGGGCTGCTCGAAATTCAGATAATCTGGGTTCATCCTAGTAATTCAACGAGGTCTGTGTGTCCGTGCTGCAAACATCCGCAATCATGCATGAATCACCCGCTACTTGTACACCACATCTGTACCCAACACCTCGGATACCTGCGACAGCTGGCGCAGCAGCTTCTCATCCAGGGAAATGCTCCAGTCCTTTGGAAACGCGAGTCGCGCGACTGCACAACGGCTTTCGTATTCGACATGTACGGAACATTTCCCGTTCTTGAAGGGCAGAAGGTACCGGTGCAGGTCCTGTACCAAAGAGGGGGATGCGCCTTGTGGCCGGACCCGAATATTCAGCAGCGTGCCGAATTGCTTGAGGTACTCGCCAAAATTCCATATCTCATCGGCTCTAACGCGGACACGCTCGGAGAATTCATCCCACCCCAGGCTGCCCCGAATGATCAGGATAGCATCCTTGACCAGCAGGTGATTGTACTTCGCGTAGTCGCCTGCAAAGACGGCAACATCGATGCGTCCCGTATTATCATCAATGGTCAGGAATGCGAGGCGTCCCTTGGCGCTGTTGCGAAGACGGATCTGGTCCACCAGCCCCGCCACCAGTACTTCCTTTCCACTCTCAGCATTCGGCCCGTTCCTTGGCACCTGGGCCTGATCCCGGTTGTCCAGCAGCTCTTTTACCGTATTGTTGGTAATCCTGTTCAATTCCTGCTGATAATAGGTAATCGGATGACCGGTCAGGTAAAGGCCCAGTGTCTGACGTTCCCCGGATAGCTTGGTCTCATCATCCCATTCCTCGATGGCTTGCAGTTGTGGCTTGTGTTCGTGATGGCTGGCATCGACCTGGGCGAACATGTCGTTTTGTCCGGCATCGAGATCGCGCTGGTGGCGGTCGGCATGGCGCACGGCCTTGTCCAGGTGTGCGAACAGGCTGGCTCTCGTGTGCCCGAAACAATCCATCGCACCTGCACGTATCAGTGCTTCGATACAGCGCCGGTTAACTTTTTGCGAATCCAGGCGCAGGCAGAAATCATTCAGGTCGGTATAGTCGCCCTGCTGTCCGCGCTGCGCCACGATATGCTCCACTGCGGCGCGCCCTACCCCCTTGATGGCCCCCAGACCATAGCGGATCGTCCTGTCATCCGGCACGGTGAAATCGTAGTGAGAGCTGTTAATGTCCGGTGACTCCACACCCAGGCCCAGCTCACGGCACTCATCTATCAGGTGCACCACCTTGTCGGTATTGTCGATGTCAGAAGACATGACCGATGACATGAACTCGGCAGGAAAGTGGGTTTTGAGCCAGACGGTCTGGTAGGCGAGCAACGCGTAGGCCACCGAGTGGGATTTGTTGAACCCGTACCCGGCAAATTTCTCCATCAGGTCAAAGATGTGGTCTGCTGTTCTTTTGTCAACGCCGCGCTCGACAGCGCCCGAGACAAAAATTTCCCGCTGCTGCGCCATTTCTTCGGGTTTTTTCTTGCCCATGGCACGCCTCAGGATATCCGCACTGCCGAGGGTATACCCGGCCAGCACCTGGGCGATCTGCATGACCTGCTCCTGGTACAGGATCACGCCATAGGTTTGCCTGAGAACCGGCTCCAGGTCGGGATGGAAATAATCGACCCGAGCACCATGCTTGCGTTGGATGTAGTCTTCTACCATCCCCGATTGCAGCGGGCCGGGACGGTACAGCGCAACCAGCGCGACAATGTCGTTGAAATTGTCCGGGCGCAGTCTTTTGATGATGTCCCTGACGCCACTTGATTCGAGCTGGAACACGGCCGTGGTTTGTCTTTGTTTGAGCGTCTCGTAGGCACCAGCATCATCCAGCGGTATTGCATCAATACTGAAAACCGACTCACCCAGCCTGCGGAGCTTCGCATTGGCCATGCGCACCGTGTTGTCGATGATCGTGAGCGTACGAAGCCCCAGGAAATCAAATTTCACGAGACCAATCGCCTCCACATCATCCTTGTCCAGCTGGGTGACGACATTGGTGCCCCCGGCCTCACAGTACAACGGGGTAAATTCAGTGAGTTCGGACGGTGCGATCACCACGCCACCGGCATGCTTGCTGGCATTGCGCACCAGTCCTTCCAGGGTCTTTGACATGTCCAGGATGGCACGCACTTCCTCTTCACCCTCATACTGCTCCTGCAATGCCGGCTCGCGCTGCAGCGCCTTGTCTAAAGTCATGCCGACCTCAAACGGGATCAACTTGGCAATACGGTCGATGAATCCGTACGGGTAGCCGAGCACACGGCCGACATCGCGTACCACGGCGCGTGCCGCCATGCTGCCGTACGTGATGATCTGGCTGACGTGGGACTGCCCATACTGCTGTGCCACATACTCAATCACGCGATCCCGGTTTGACATGCAAAAATCAATGTCAAAATCCGGCATGGAGATGCGTTCGGGATTCAGAAACCGCTCAAACAGCAGGTCGTACTGCAAGGGGTCGATGTCCGTGATGCCCAGTGCGTAGGAAACCAGGGAACCTGCACCCGAGCCTCTTCCGGGACCGACCGGAATGGCATTTTTCTTGGCCCACCGGATAAAATCCGCGACGATGAGAAAATACCCTGCATAGCCCATCGAATTGATGACTTCCAGCTCGCTGTGCAGACGCTCCGTATAGCCGGCGCCTGCAGACAGGCTGTCGGAATCGGTTTTCTGCAGACGCTCTTTCAGCCCCATTTCTGCTTCCTGCCTGATGAATACCTGCGGGGCAAGGCCGTCCGGTATCGGGAAATTGGGAAGCACACTTTCCCCGAAGGTCAGCGTTACGTTGCAGCGTTTGGCGAGCTCGACGCTATTGACGATGGCTTCAGGGATATCCGAAAAGAGGTCGGCCATCTCCTGTGCACTGCGCAGATACTGCTGATCCGAATACAGGTGCGGCCTGCGTGTATCCTCCAGTATGCAGCCTGTCTGGATACAGACACGTGCCTCGTGGGCTTCAAAATCCTGCTGGAACAGGAATCTCACGTCATTGCTGGCCACCACCGGCAGTGAAAATTTACCTGCCAGTTCCATCGCTTCATCCAGGTACAGATCCTCTTCGCCGCGCCCGGTGCGCTGCAACTCGATATAGTAATTATCGGTAAACCGCGAGCCCCAGAAATCGGCATGCGCGTGTGCCAGGCGCTGGTCTCCTGCGAGCAGGGCCTTGCCGACGTCTCCATCCCTGGCACCCGACAGTACAATCAGATGATCACTTGCCTCTTCCAGCCAGCTGCGCTGTAACACCGGACCGCTGACATGCTCGCTTTCAAGATAGGCCCGGGTAAGCAGTCGACTTAATGCCTCGTATCCCGCGTTGTTCTTGCACAGGAAAACCAGGGAGGAATCCGGTTCATCGGGCGTCAGTCCGGATACGCGTGCTTCCAGGCCAATAATGGGTTTGATGCCGTTGTGCACGGCGGCACGGTAGAATTTAACCAGAGCAAACAGGTTGTTGACATCGGTCAGGGTGACGGCTGCCATGCCCTGCTGGCGCACCGCTTTCATGAGGTCGGGTATGCGCACGATACTGTCCACGAGCGAATACTCGGTGTGCAGGTGCAAGTGTACGAATTGTCCCATGGTGACGTGCTACGTGATTGGAACGGACTTGCCGCATGGCCGGGGTGATGGACCCAGGCGCTTCGAATCGCCCGCCTCAATTTGACGGGCATCGCGGACCGGCCGGTAGCTTTTGCGATGCAGGTCGGAGGCTCCGTGATCATGCAGGGCGGCCAGATGACCAGCAGTCGGATAGCCCTTGTGCTGGTCAAATCCATACCTGGGATAGGCAGCGTGATAGCCCAGCATTTCCTCATCACGTGTCACTTTTGCCAGGATCGAGGCTGCGCTGATCACGGGCACCGTCTGGTCCCCCTTGACGACCGCCTTGCACGAGGCGACAAGTTCCGGACAATACAAACCGTCAACCAGAACCTTGTCCACCCGGATGGGCATGGCTTCCCAGGCACGTGTCATGGCAAGCAGTGTCGCATGGTGGATATTCAGTTCATCGATTTCGGCCGCTGTCGCGCGCCCGATGCCCCAGAAAACCGCTTTTGATGTGATCTCCTCGTACAGGCGTTTGCGTCTGTCCGGGTTGAGCTTTTTGGAGTCCCGCAGTCCGCCGATGTCGCGGTTCGGGTGCAAAACGACGGCGGCTGCAACCACTGGTCCGGCCAACGAACCTCTCCCTGCCTCATCAATTCCGGCAACAGGATCCAACGGGTGTGTGTTTTCTTTGACCAACAATGATTGACTAAAACTAATCAGCTTTGCGCAAGTAAAGGGTTAGTGGCCAGCACACAAACTTGTATACTGCACACCTGTGTAGAGGATACTGGAAATAAAGTGCCAGAGATACAAACTGCGGTCATTGGTGTCGGTCATTTAGGCAAGTTTCATGCGCAAAAATTTTTTCAGCTGCAAAACAGCGCATTAACGGCCGTTGCCGACAAGGACTACGGGAAAGCACAGGAAATCGCAGCAGCCACCTCCTGTACAGCGGTAGCGGATTACCGCGAACTGCTTGGCCAGGTGGATGCAGTCAGTATCGCCGTGCCTACCGACCTGCACTTTGAAATCGCCCAGGATTTTCTTTGTCACAAGTCCCACGTGCTCGTTGAAAAACCGATGACGGCCTCGCTGAAACAGGCAGATACCCTGATTGCACTGGCACGCGAACATGGCCGTGTACTGCAGGTAGGACACCTGGAGCGCTTTAACCCTGCGATTGTGGCCCTTGAGGAGCAGCTGGGTGAAGCCCGCTTCATCGAGTGCCACCGTCTCTCTCCATACAAGATCCGCGGAACCGAGGTCAACGTCGTGCTCGACCTGATGATCCATGATATCGACATCATCCTGGAAATTGTCAACTCTGATGTTGACAGGATTGACGCCAAGGGCACGCCGGTGCTGTCCGATGATATCGACATCGCCAATGCCCGGATCACTTTCAAAAACGGGTGCGTGGCCAATGTGACCGCCAGTCGGGTGAGCACCACGACGGACCGCAAAATGCGTATTTTCCAGAATGACGCCTACCTCTCCGTGGATTTTCAAAACCACGAACTTGCCGTCTACCGCAAAGGTGAGCAGGAAATGTATCCCGGAGTACCAAACATCGACGTGCAGAAGATTCGCTGCGAGGAAAACGATGCACTGCTGGCCGAAATTGAGAACTTTCTGGGTTGCATCGCGAACGGGGCCGTGCCCAAGGTCAGTGGGCTCGACGGCAAGCGTGCCTTGCAGACAGCAATCCTGATCAGCGAGCAACTGACGTAGTTCAAGACTTTCACCCGGAGTTTCCTGTCATGATCCCGATGCTGGACCTGAAATTGCAATATGCCAAGTTGCGTGAAGAAATCGACGCCGGCATCGGCGAGGTGCTGGCCAGCACCCAGTTCATACAGGGCACCAACGTGCAACAGTTTGAGGCAGAAGCCGCCGATTATCTGGGCGTCAAGCATGCAATCTCATGCAACTCGGGAAGTGATGCCCTGCACCTGGCCCTGCGTGCCTGCAATATTGGACCGGGGGATGAGGTCATCACGACGCCGTTCAGCTTTGCCGCAACGGCCGAGGCCATCGGTCATGTGGGGGCGAGTGCGGTATTCGTCGATATCGACCCCGTCACGTTCAATATCTCGGCCGAATCCATTGAGCCCGCCATCACAGACCGGACACGCGCCATCCTGCCCGTGCACCTGTTTGGCCAGGCGGCGGACATGGCCCCCATCAGCCGCCTTGCACAACGCCGTGGACTGCAGGTCATCGAAGACTGCGCGCAGTCCTTCGGGGCGCGAGTGAATGGAAAGGCTACGGGTGCCCTGGGGGATGCAGGCTGCTTCAGTTTCTTTCCCAGCAAGAACCTGGGAGGGTATGGAGACGGCGGTCTTTTTACCACCGACTGCGATGCATTGGCAAAAAAGTTCACCTTGCTGAAAAACCATGGCAGTACGGCCCGCAACGTCCACGAGGTACTTGGCTGGAACAGCCGCCTGGATGAGATCCAGGCCGCCATATTGAGAGTCAAGCTCAGGCATGTGGATACCTTTAACCGGCAACGGATTGATGCAGCCAGGCACTACACCCGCATGCTTGACGCATTGCCTTTGCAGGCGCCCCGCCCACCCCAGGACCTGTCCCACGTATTCCACCAGTACACCATCCTCAGTGCTGGACGCGACGCCATTATCGAGCAGCTGCACAAGAACCAGATCGGGCATGCCATTTACTACCCTGAACCCCTGGGAAATCAGAAGGCCTTTTCAGGGATCTCCAGGTCATTGGAACTGCCCCATACGGACACCGTGTGCATGCAGTGCCTTTCGCTACCCATGTTCCCGGAAATATCCCCCTCCCAGATCGAATCTGTCGTGGATGCGATAAGACGGGCCCACGATGGCTGAAGGCCGGGGCCCCTGTGTGATGGTGGTCGCCGGAGAGGCTTCAGGGGACCTGTACGGCGCGAGGCTGGCCGTTGAACTGAAGAAAATCTTTCCCGACATTACCTGTTACGGCCTCGGTGGGGATCACATGCGCCAGGCAGGCGTGCACATTCTGGCAGATGTCTCGGAACTCTCCGTGATCGGGCTCGTTGAGGTGATCAGGCACTACCCGCGTCTTCTGAATATCCTGAACAGAATGAAACGCGAATTGAAGCGCATCCGTCCGGATGTACTGGTACTGATCGATTCGCCGGATTTCAATTTGCGGCTTGCCAAACAGGCTGCACGCAGCCGTACCAAGGTCATGTACTACGTCAGTCCACAAATCTGGGCATGGCGCTCATCCCGGATACGGGTGATCAGAAAATGCGTGGACAAGATGGCCACCGTATTCCCGTTCGAAGAGAACTTTTACCGGGATGCGGGTGTTCCCGTGGAGTACGTCGGCCATCCACTGGTTGAGGACGCGCACCCGAGCATGGACAAGGATGCTTTTCTGAAGGCGCACCGAATCTCTTCTGATAAAAAACTGGTTGGCCTCTTTCCCGGAAGTCGTGCGAGTGAGGTCGAATATAATTTCCCGACCCTGATTCAGGCAGCAGGCAAGCTTGCATTCAAACGCCCGGATGTCCAGTTCGTTGTACCGGTCGCATCCACGCTGTCTGTAGATTTCGTGCAACGCTTTGCAAGCGACCTGCAGGCAGATATCACGATCAGCACAGCCGGCATTTACGACGTGATCAACGCCTGTGATGTTATTGCTGCGACTTCGGGTACGGTGACCTTGCAGATCACTCTCATGCAGACGCCCATGCTGATCATCTACAAGCTCTCGCCAATCTCCTACTGGATTCTCAGCCGACTTGTAAACTTCACTTATGCTGGTATCGCCAATGTCATTGCCAACAAGGAGATCAGCAGGGAGCTGATCCAGCACGAGGCGACCCCGGACAACATTGTCCAGGAACTGGAGAAACTGCTTTCAGACGCGTCTTACACGGCTGCAATGATTGCAGAGATGGGCAGTATCCGGGAAGCACTTGGGGGGAAAGATGGTTCCGCTGAAGCGGCAAGGCTTGCAGCCCAGCTGATCACGTCCAGCGAGTAATGAGGTCTACGGCACGATCCCTCTTTTGCTGGTCGTGATGAATTCCAGGAAGTTCCGGACCTCGGGAAATTTCTCAGCCAGCGCTTCCACCTGCGGGAGATTTTCACTTCGTGAGCCTTTGTTACGAAACAGCAACCGATAGGATTGATGCAGGGCCAGGATGCATTCTTTCGAGAACCCCTGGCGCTGCAGGCCCACCTTGTTCAGTCCATGCGTGACGGCAAATTTCCCAGAAGCCATCACATAGGGAGGAAGATCCTTGTTCAAGGCCGTACCCATGGCACAAAAAGAATGCGCTCCGATGCGGCAAAACTGATGAACCAGGGTAAAGCCCCCCAGGGTGGCATGATTTTCAACCTCAACATGACCCGCCAGCGTTGAACCGTTCGCAAATACAGTATCATCGCCCACCGTACAGTCGTGGGCAATGTGGACATAGGCCATGATCCAGTTACGGTTACCTATTCTGGTGTGGCCCTGGCCGAGTTCAGTACCCGAATTGATGGTGACGTATTCCCGAATCGTATTGTCACGACCAATAATCAGTTCACTGGGCTCGCCCCTGTATTTTTTGTCTTGCGGTAATTCTCCTATCGAGGAAAACTGGAAGATGCGGTTTCCCGGACCGATGGTCGTCGAGCCTGTGATCACCACGTGCGGTCCTATCCAGGTATCTTTGCCAATACGTACCTTGGGCCCGATGACAGAATACGGGCCTACAGAAACATTGCTGTCCAGGTGTGCTGCACGATTAACGATTGCAGTCGCGTGAATTTGATTTGTTTCGCTTACCCTTGCCGAAGACATGGCCTAGCTCACTTGGTATCCACACTCTTGAAGACACACATCAGCTCTGCCGTTGTGGCAACCTCCTCACCCACTGATGCCTTGACGTCAAACACGCCGTAGTCGCGCTTGTGCCGGATCAGGCGTACATCCAAGAGCAACTGATCCCCCGGCCCGACCTGTTGTTTGAAACGCGCCTTGTTAATGCCAACAAACAGGTACAGGCTGTCATCATCTGGACGCCACTCAGGGTTGCTGAGTGCCAGCAAGCCGGCAGTCTGTGCCAGTGCTTCAAGGATCAGTACACCCGGCATTACAGGCGCACCCGGGAAATGGCCCTGGAAGAATGGCTCGTTATAGCTGACATTTTTCAGTGCCAGAATGGATTCCCCCATCTTGCACTCAAGCACCCGGTCCACCAGTAGAAACGGATACCGGTGAGGCAGGTACTTCAAAATTTCATGAACGCTCATCTCAGTCATGATTCACCTGACCTGTTTTGCTCTTCCAGTTTGTTGATCCGGTCTGCCAGTTCCCCGAGCTTCTTGAACAACACAGAACTGCGCAGCCATTTCCTATACGGCTGCACTGGCGTTCCGGAAACATAGGTCCCTGCTTTTTCAATGGATTGGCCTACCCGCGACATTCCACCCAGCGTGACATGATCGGCGATCTGGAGATGTCCTCCAATCGCAACTGCCCCGCCAATCTTGCAAAATTTGCCAATCGTAGTACTGCCGGATATTCCTGTGCATCCGGCAATGACAGTATGGGCGCCAATCCTGACGTTGTGCGCGACCTGGATCTGGTTGTCAAGTTTTACGCCCTCCTCAAGTATTGTGTCTCCCAAGGCACCGCAATCAATCGTGGTATTGGCGCCAATCTCCACATCGTCTCCAATACGTACACAGCCCAGTTGCGGAATCTTGAACCACTTGTCGCCTTCGCTGGCCAAACCGAAGCCGTCGCTCCCAACGATGACACCCGGGTGAATGATCACGCGTTTTCCCAGTACAGTCTTTTCACACAGGGTGACCTGGCTGGTGAGACGGGAATCTTCACCGATCACACAGGCTGCATGCAGACAGCAGTTTGGGCCGATGTAAGCATTATTCCCGATCACACAATCATCATCAATGACGCTGCCGGGACCCATGTAGCAACCCTCACCCAACGTGGCACTTGCTGAAACAACGGCAGTGGGATGTATGCCGGGCTCGTGTGTCGGCACAGGGTTGAGCAAGCTGGCCACCTGGGCAAATATGAGATAGGGATTTTCCGTGACCAATGCGTTGCCCGGGCAACTGTCCAGATGTTCCTTTTTCAGGATCACCGCAGATGCACGGGTTTGCTTCAGGTGCTGTTTCAGCTTCGGGTCAGCCAGAAAGGTAATGGCACCCTCTGTAGCATGCATCAGGCTGTCGACACGGTCAATTTCACAGTCGGGGTCGCCAACTACCTCGGTTGCCGTTAACTCGGATAAATTTGCAAGGGTATACGACACTGCGGGCAGGCAAGCACTATGGGAGTTTCTGCAACTCCTCCAGTACGCGTTGGGTGATATCGATACGCTCACTTGCAAAAAGTACCGGTTGTGTGACAACCAGGTCGTATTTCTCGCTTTTTGCCAAGCCGGTGACCACCTCATTGACACTCTTTTGCAGGCTACCCATTTCCTGGCTGCGCCGTATATTGAAATCTTCCTTGAGCTCTTCCTGTTGGCGGATATATTCCCTTTTCTTGCTGAGAATTTCCTTCTCGAGCTCCGAACGCCGGGTATCCGTCATCACTGCGCCATCCTTTTTTAGTGTCTCTTCAAACTTTACTATCTCGTCCCTTGCTGCAGTGAGCTTTTCATAGCGATATGAAAATTCCTTCTCCAGGGTCTTGGCCGCAGTTTCTGCCTGTGGTGATTTTTCCATGATCTCGCTGAGGTTGAGGTATCCCACCTTGATCTCGGCAGCCGCCGCTATCGGCAGCAGCAGCGCAGCCATACAGAGGAAATTTCTGAGTAATTTAAATTCCATGGTATCTAATGCTCTCCAAAATTCTAAAATCTTGTCCCCAGATTGAACTGGAAGGACTCCGTATCATCACCTGTCTGATCGTTAAAAGGTGAGGCCAATACCGCAGTGATGCCTCCGAAACCGGTGATCAGGTTCATCCCGACCCCGATGGCCGCACGCAACTCACTGGTTTCAAAATCATCCACATCCTCGAAGACATTACCTGCATCGACAAACAGGCTCAGGCGCATGCTGCTGGGGGAAAACAGGGGCAAGGGCGGTGGCGGAAACAGCACTTCCCCTCTCAGGGTGGTGAGAAAGTTGCCGCCATATGGCTGGTCCAGTGAGTCTCTGGGTCCCAGGCTGTTGTTTTCATAACCTCGCACCGTGCGGATTCCGCCTGCGTAGAACTTTTCGAAAAATGGCAAATCGCCGTCGCCCGAATAGACATCACCGTAGCCCACTTCGCTGCCAAACGACAGGATGAAGGTCTTGTTCAGGGGGTAATAAAAAGCGTTGCTGTAACTGAGTTTGTAAAACTGGAGGTCACTGCCCGGGGCGGTGAATTCCACGCCGGCACGCTGGCGGTTTCCGGTGTTGGGAAACAGACTTCTATCACGCGTGTCATGCACAAAACTGGAGGACAGCGTGAGGTTGGAGTAATCGTCGCCATTGTCATCAATAAAGTCGAGGACTTCCTGCGCGGTGTTGAAACCGGTGGTAACCGAAGTGCGGCTGACTTGCGCGAAGGCACTGATGCGGTCCACTTCCGTCAGGGGAATGCCGTAGCTCGTGCTGAAGCTGAACTGGTCGGTACTGAAATCTGAAATGTCTGCCTCATCCGCATCCGATTCCACATAGTTGAAACCAAATCCCCGGCTTACACCGTCAATGGTGTAGTAGGGATTCACATAGTTCAGCGCATAGATTGTGTTGACCTTGCTGGTATTGATCGAAAATGAAACCGTCTTGCCTGTACCGAGAAAGTTTTCCTGGCTCACGCTGGTAGAGAAAACAGCTCCCTGGCTGTCGGAATAGCCGGCACCGATATTGAAGCTACCCGCGAGCCTTTCCTTGATATCGAATTCCAGGTCGACCATGTCCTCCACGCCCGGTACACGCTGGGTTTCCACCTCGATCTCCTCCACATGCGACAGCCTTCGGATTCTGCGTCTTGAATTTTCAACATCAGTCTGGGAAAACCAGCCGCCTTCCATTTGCCGCATCTCTCTTCGATAGACCTCATCCCGGGTAATCTTGTGGCCTCTGAAATTGATCCTTCGCACGTAGGTGCGCTTACCAGGGTCGACAAAGAGTGTGACCTTGACGGTTTTATTTTCCTCATTCAGCTCGGGCACAGGGTTCACATTGGGGAAGGCATACCCCTCATTACCCAACACGTTCATAATCGCCTCAGTCGAGGCAATCACCTTTGTGCGTGAGAAGATTTCTCCCGGGGAAAAGAACAGCAGGGCCCTGAGACTTTCCTCCGGGAAAATCAGGTTTCCGGCAAGCTTGATCTCTTCCAGTGTGTACTGATCACCCTCATCAACGTTGATGGTGATAAAAATCTCCTCCTTGTCCGGGCTGAGTGAGACCTGTGTAGACTTGATGTCGAATTTCAGGTAGCCGTGATTCAGATAGTGTGATCGCAGGGTTTCCAGGTCGCCCTGCAATTTTGGTTTGGCATAGCGGTCACGCGAGCCGAATAGCTTGTACCAGGGCTTCACCCCGGACTCGAATTCCTCGGTCAGCGTCTCGGTATCAAAGCTCTTGTTGCCGACAATCTTGATCTGCTTGATTCTCGCGACATCACCTTCAACGATCAGTATGCTGACATCCACCCGGTTACGTGGCAATTCATTGACCGTGGTTTCTATTTCAACGTTATACTTGCCAAATGCGTAGTATTGCTGGAGGAGCTCGCCCTCCAGGCGTTCGAGTACAGTGCGGTTGAAAACCCGACCACTGGCAATGCCGATATCATCAAGTACCTCGGTCAACTGCTCATCACCGAGGATCTTGTTGCCGTCAAAGGTGATACTGGCGATGCCGGGTCTTTCCTGCACAACAACGACCAGAATGTTCTCTTCACGGCGCAGCTCGATATTCTTGAACAGGCCGGTCTTGTACATCTCCCGGACAATCTGTGCGGTCTGGTCTTCATCCACCAGGTCTCCGACTTTAACAGGCAAATAGGTAAACACCGTACCGGCCTCGATACGCTCAAGGCCCTGGACCTGGATATCCTGCACACGAAAGCTGTCACCCTGCACCGGCAGCGTCAGCATGGCAAACAGGCAAACTAGAGCAAATCTTCTAAGGAAGCACATGGACAGTGTTCTTGTTATGTATTTATCTACTGAAGCAGTCGATATATGTCGTTATAAAAAGCCAAGCCCATCAATCCGGCCAGCATCATTATACCCAAGCGCTGACCCATGACCTGTGTCTGCTCGGACACCGCACTCCCTTTCAAGATCTCGATGAGATAATAGAACAGGTGGCCACCGTCTAGCACAGGAATCGGCAACAAGTTCAGTATGCCGATACTGATGCTGATGATCGCCAGTGCACCTACAAAGGCAGAAAAACCGATCGCTGCCGATAGTCCAGCATACTCGGCAATCGTCACCGGGCCACTGATATTTTTCAGGGAAGCTTCACCCTTGACCAGTTCCCACAGAAGCTTGAGCGTCAGAATCGATACCTCCCAGGTTTTCACAAGGCTCCTGGGTACGGCATCAAGCGGATTATAGCGCACAACAACCCTTTGCTGCTCCAGCAGTACCTGGTCCACAAATGGATAGGCACCTACGCGACCAATGGTTTGGCCATCGCGCCGGTCCGGGTCCGGGATCAACTCGAATTCCAGAGGGCGATGATCACGCTCGACCACCACGCTTACCGGCACACCTGGCCTTTCCTGAATGTATTGCACCAAATGCTCCCAGCTCTCCACCGGCTCTCCATCCAGACGGATCACCCGATCGCCTGCCTGTATGCCAGCCGTCTTGGCAACCCCGGGGGTGAGTTTGCCGAACACCGGCTCAAACGCATACTGCCAGGGCGAAATACCCAGCTTTTCAAGCAAATTCCCCTCTGATAACAACTGCCGGGTATCGTTCAGGTCCAGTGTAACCGCTTTCGTACCGGATTCCTGGCTCTGCAGACCTGCACGCACCTGACCAGATTCCAGCGCCCCGTTGAGCAACTGTATGGCCGTTTGCTGCCAGGTATGCACCGGTACCCCTTCCACCGAGACAAAGGTGTCATTGGCACGAATCTCTGCCTGCCAGGCAATGCTTTGAGGTGAAACCTCGCCCACGGTAGGCCGGGTGCCCTCAACTCCGACGACAAAAGTGAGCCAGTACGCAAATACTGCAAAAATGAAATTGAACAGGGGGCCTGCCGATACAATGGCAAATCGGGTTCCCACCGGCTGGCGGTTGAAAGCGCGATGTTTCTCATGCTCCGCAACCTTGTCTTCGCGCTCATCGAGCATCTTCACGTAGCCACCCAGCGGTATACTGGCCAGCACATACTCGGTTTCACCAAAACGCCGAGACCAGACCGGTTTACCCAGTCCGATCGAAAAACGCAGTACTTTCACACCGAGCTTTTTGGCTACCCAGCAATGTCCGAATTCATGAACGGTGACAATGATGCCGATTACAGCCACAAAGGCCAGCAGATAGCCCAGTATCTGCATCACGAAGGCCTCACCGACTGTTCAATATATGTCCTGGTGTAGGTGCGTGTTTCCTGGTCCTTTGCAAGGATGGTCTCCAGTTCCAGCACATTTTCATGCGCGATGTGCTGCAATGCCTGATCAATGACCTGTGGAATTTCCGTAAAACGGATTTCGGAATGCAGGAAGCTCGCCACGGCCACTTCATTGGCGGCATTCAGGATGATGGCTGCACTGCCACCCGCCTCCAGTGCCTGATAGGCCAACTGCAAACAAGGGAACCGGTTATGGTCGGGAGCGTGAAACTCCAGCGGGCCGAGCTTGGCAAGATCAATGGTTCCAATCCCCGATTGGATGCGCTGCGGCCAGGCCAGTGCATGTGCAATCGGTACCCGCATGTCCGGATAAGCCAGGTGTGCGATCAGGGAGCCATCCACGTAGGCCACCAGTGAATGGATGATGGATTGCGGATGGATCACCACCTCGATTTCATTTGCATTTTTTTCAAAGAGCATGCACGCCTCTATGATTTCCAGACCCTTGTTCATCATCGTGGCCGAGTCCACAGAAATCTTTTTACCCATCTCCCAGTTTGGATGGGCAACCGCCTGCTCGGGTGTGACCGCAGCAAACTCGTCCAGGGGCAGCTTCAAGAAAGGCCCGCCCGAGGCCGTCAGGATAATTTTTTCAACGTCACATTCATTGCTGCCGGACAGGCACTGAAACACGGCATTATGCTCACTGTCGATCGGCAGCAGTTCGGCAGCATGACTTCTTGCAGCATTGATCAACAGACTGCCCGACATGACCAGAGCTTCCTTGTTGGCAAGCAGCGTGCGTTTCCCAGCCCGCGCAGCGGCCAGCGTCGCCGGTAGACCCGCCGCACCCACGATTGCGGCCATGACGAAATCTACCTCGCTCAGGCTTGCGGCAAGTTCCAACCCCTGGTTGCCCGAATGAATATCCGGCTTGTAGCTGCTGCCATTGAACTTGGCACTGAACTGGTCAACCAGGTCCTCATTGGCAACGACAGCCACCTCTGGATGAAACTTGAGACACTGCTCAAACAACAGGTCAATGTTGTTGTTGGCAGTCAGTGCGGTTACAGAAAATTTTGCTTTATGACGCTCGATCACGTCCAGGGTATTCACACCCACCGAACCAGTGGCTCCGAGTATGGAGACATGCGCCACATCTGATGGCGCATGACTAACACCAGTCTGTACTTCAACCATGAAACCAGTATACCCCAAACATGAAACAGGGAGCCGCCGCAGTCAGGCCGTCAATCCTGTCGAGTACACCTCCGTGACCGGGCAAAATCGTTCCACTGTCCTTGGCTCTGGCCCTGCGTTTCAAAAGACTTTCATACAGATCACCGACTGCCGCAAGTAACACGCAGATCAGGCTGAGACAAACAAAATAGACCCACACTTCCTTGTCCAGGCCAAGTGCATATACGCTGATGATCGCGAACACAAGACAAGCCAGCAGGGCACCCCACAAACCTTCCCGCGTCTTTCCGGGACTCAGGTCAGGTGCAAGTTTCGTTTTCCCGAATCGATGACCTGCAAAATAGGCGGCACTATCCGCCACGCTGACCAGTGCCATCAAAAAGATCAGCAGTCCCGGACCTTGCCCATGCAGATGTACCAGGCCAAGCCAGGTCGGCACCAGCACGACAAACCCTGAAAGTCCCAGTAACCCCCACAACCAGCCAGCATGAAGCCAACTCGACTCATAGACAGCGACCAGGATGACGCAGGCGACCCACCAAAATACGGCAATCAGGAATACCGTCCGGGCATGCTCCCCATACACCCACGCGGCAAATAACAGGACGGCAACTGTGATGACATAGAGTGCCTTGAACAGGTTGCCTGGTAATTCGATCAGGCCAGCCCATTCCCAGGCGGCCAGCAACGTGACCAATGCGAAAATCAGCGCCAGCCAATGACCGGGCAAAAACAGGATGCAGGAAAGAATCCCTGCCCCAAGGGCGACTGCTGTGATGACCCGCTGCCTGAGCACTGCCAGGTCACACAAGCTGCTCTTGTATAAGACCGAACCTTCGCTGCCTTACACGATAATTTTCGAATGCCTTTTCCAGTTCATGCGGATTGAAGTCCGGCCACAGGACATCACTGAAATAGAGCTCCGTGTATGCTAGCTGCCATAACAAAAAATTACTGATGCGCTTCTCGCCACCCGTACGGATAAACAGGTCAGGTGCCGGTATGCCCGCAGTAACCAGCCGATTCTCTAACAGCACTTCATCGATATCCTCGGCTGCCAGGCGCTTGTCCAGAACATCCGCAACAATGTGTTCCACCGCCTGAAGGATATCCCAACGTCCCCCATAACCCATGGCAATGCTCAAAAAAAGCTCACTATTGGTTCGTGTCAACTCTTCGGCCTGTTGCACATGCTCGCAAAGTCCGTTCGAGAAAGCAGGTCGGTGACCCAAAAATCGCAGGCAGACCCCTTTTTCGTTCAGGGAGTCCACTTCGCTCTGTAGTGATTCCACAAAAAGATCCATGAGTACAGAAATCTCGGCCTTTGGCCGATTCCAGTTCTCACTGCTGAAAGCGAACAAGGTTAGGTATTTGATTTCATGCTGAACACATGCCTTGATGATTGCCTGTGTTGCTTTGATGCCCTGCCTGTGTCCGGCAGTGCGTGGCAGATTGCGCTTCTTCGCCCATCTTCCGTTGCCATCCATGATGATGGCAACATGTTCTAAGGCAGGCTTGTTTGACATGTGATCGGATACGGGCACCTGAAGTACTGGGGCTCTAGACAGTCATCAGGTCCTTTTCTTTTTGCTGCAGTATCAAATCGATTTCTCCCACGAACTGGTCCGTGAGCTTCTGGATTTCAGCCTGAGCATGATGACTCTCGTCTTCTGTAATTTCTTTTTCCCTCAGTAATTCCTTGAGGTCCGTGTTTGCGTCCCGACGAATGTTCCGAATGGCTACACGTGACTTCTCGGCCTCGCCTTCCACCATGCGTATCAGACTCTTGCGCCTCTCCTCAGTCAGCGGAGGGACAATCACTCGGATGACCGTGCCAGCCGTTGTGGGATTCAGACCAAGGTCTGAGCTCATAATGGCTTTTTCAATGACGGGCACGAGAGAATTTTCCCAGGGTGTGATCGAAATCGTACGTGCATCCTCCACTGCTACGGTGGCCGTCTGATTGATTGGAACCGTATTGCCATAGTACTCCACCATGACATGGTCCAGCAGGTTTGCACTCGCACGGCCGGTACGCACTCTTGATAACTCGTGTGTCAGCGAGTCAATGCTCTTGCGCATACGCTCTTGTGCATGCTGTTGTATCTCGTTAATCACTGCGCACCCCCACGGCCTGCCAAGCGCTGAAGGAATTCGATCGGGTCGCCTAATCCTCGCTCTGCTTGACTTGCCCCATTACCTCATCGACAAAGTTGTCTGATCTCTTCTCCAGTCCCTCACCTACTTCGAACCGTACAAACCCGGCAACTTCCGCATTTGCATTTTTCAGCAACTGACCCACCGACTGGTCCGTATCCTTTACAAACGGCTGACCCAGCAAGGTGATCTCCTTCAGATACTTCTTCAGTCGCCCCCCTACTATTTTCTCGACAATGTTCGCGGGCTTGCCGCTAGACTCGGCCTGTGCCTTGAAGATTTCCCGCTCCTTGGCAAGCACCGTTTCATCCACATCTTTGTCCGAAACGCAGACGGGCCTGCTCGCTGCAATGTGCATGGCTACATCCCGGCCCAAGTCAGCATCACCGCCGGAATAATCGACAAGCACACCAATGCGGTTGCCATGCAGGTAGCCTGCTATCGCATGCTCACTGCGCATATTTTCCAAACGGCGTATGCGGATATTCTCGCCAATCTTGGTCACCAGCTCCAAGCGTGCTTGCTCGGCACTGAGACCGGATTCCAGCGTGGCGCCACCCAGTGCCTCCACAGTGGTGATGTCACTGCCCAACACGAGATCCGCCAGCTGTGCACAAAATGCCTGGAACTGCTTGTCCTTGGCGACAAAATCGGTTTCACAATTCACCTCGACCAGGGAGGCTTGCCTGCCATCAGGTGAAATTGCCAAGACCACCATGCCATCGGCTGCGATACGACTGGCTTTCTTGTCTGCTTTGGCCTGTCCGATTTTCCGCATCTGCTCAATGGCCGTATCGATATCCCCACTGCTTTCCTGCAATGCCTTCTTGCATTCCATCATGCCGGCGCCGGTTCGTTCGCGCAGCTCTTTTACCATTGTTGCTGTTATCTGCATTGTTCTTTCCAGAGTTCTCCTGTGATTGCCTGTGTCGCTAGCATTCAAGCTGTCTTTTCACCTGTTTCCGCTGCATCATCCGATGCATCTGTGGATTTTGTTTTATCTGCAGCCTTGGGTTCTTCAGCCTTGGCACTTGCCTCTGCTTCAACCTTTCCTGCATTCTCAGAGTTTTCCGCGGATTCACTCTTTTCACCAACGTCTGAATTTCCTGAATCCTTGGGCTCTTCAGCAACCTTGGGCTCCTCAGCAACCTTGGGCTCCTCAGCAACCTTGGGCTCCTCAGCAACCTTGGGCTCCTCAGCAACCTTGGGCTCCTCAGCAGCCTTCGCTTTCTTGGTGGTCTCGGTTTTATCGGCAGTTTTCGCTTTCACTGCAGTTTGCGGTGCGGATTTCGTACCCGCTTTTCTTTTCACCGTAACCTTCTGCTTGGCTACCGGCTTCTCTTTCCCATCGGCCTCGGCTACCTTGCCGGTATCATCAACTTCTACGAACTCGTCCTCATTTCCACTCATGACCCGGGTACTTTCCTTGCCTTCCAGGATGGCATTCGCCATATGCGTAGAGAAGAGCCTGATGGCACGAATCGCATCATCATTCCCCGGGATGACGTAATCCACACCGTCTACCTTATTGTTGCTGTCGACGATGGCAACCACTGGAATGCCCAGCTTGTTGGCCTCACTTACTGCAATGGCCTCGTAACCGACATCAATGACGAACAACGCATCGGGCAAGGTCTGCATGTCCTTGATCCCTCCCAAGCTGCGCTCCAGCTTGAACAGTTCTCGCTTGAGCAGCAGCAATTCCTTTTTGCTGAGCCGCTCGATGCCCTCGCCGCCGGCGATCTGTTCGAGTTCCTGCAAGCGTTGTATGGACTTGCTGACAGTTTTGAAGTTGGTCAGCATGCCGCCCAGCCAACGGTGATTGACATAAGGCATGCCGCAGCGCACAGCCTCCTCTCGAATCGAATCCCGTGCCGAGCGTTTAGTGCCGACAAACAGAACCGTTCCCTTGTTGGCTGCCATCTTGCCCAGGAATGCTGCCGCATCGAGAAACATGGGCAATGTTTTCTCAAGATTGATGATGTGGATTTTGTTGCGCTCTCCAAAAATGTAAGGACTCATTTTCGGATTCCAGTAGCGCGTCTGATGCCCAAAGTGTACGCCAGCTTCCAGCATCTGGCGCATAGTGACACTCGCCATGTTGTATAATGCTCCTATGGGTTGATCCTCCACGCACCCCATGTGGAAACCCGATCAAGGGCACCCACCCACATGTGACGATACGTGTGTGAATTTAGTGTTTGTACAAAATGCGCGCCCTTTATAACATGGCTGCTTGCTTGGAACAATGACCCGAACCCACGACCCGACACCTGTACCATCCTGATCAATATCATGGGCGTATCGATTAAATCTGCTGAAGAAATACAGAAAATGCGAACGGCCGGCAGGCTCGCTTCCGAGGTGCTCGAGATGATCGAACCTCACGTCGTCGCCGGGGTCAGCACATTGGAGCTTGACCGCATCTGTCATGAGTACATTGTCGACGTGCAAAAGGCGACTCCGGCCCCACTCAATTACCGGGGTTTCCCAAAATCGATTTGCACCTCGGTGAACCATCAGGTGTGCCACGGGATTCCGGGTGAGCGCACTTTGAAAAATGGCGATATTGTCAATATTGACGTGACCGTGATCAAGGACGGCTTTCACGGGGATACCAGCAAAATGTTTTTTCTCGGCAAGCCCACCGTGCTCGCCAGGCGACTCGTTGACCTCACCTACGAGGCCCTGAAACTCGGCATCCGGGAAGTGAAGCCCGGCGCCAGGCTCGGGGACATCGGGCATGTCATTCAAAGCTTTGTGGAGCGCCAGCGCTTCTCCGTAGTCCGGGAGTATTGCGGTCATGGCATCGGGCGCATGTTTCATGAGGACCCACAAGTACTTCATTATGGAAAACCCAATACCGGGCTGCGACTGCAACCCGGGATGACCTTCACCATTGAGCCGATGGTCAATGCGGGAAAACGCAACGTTCGCCTGCTGCCGGACCGCTGGACCGTGGTCACCAAGGACCACAGCCTTTCTGCGCAGTGGGAACACACGATTCTCGTGACCGAAAAGGGGCATGAAGTACTTACCCTGCGCAGCGAGGAAGATCTGAACGGTATGTAAGGCTCAGCATCCGAACGCTCGACATCACCAGGCTGACGCCATGCAGGACATCAACATTTCAGAGGTACTCAAGCGCAGGTCGCTGCCTGCTCAGTTTGCCGATATTCAGGCCCGTAAGCACCTGAGTGTTGCACAGTACCGGGAATTCATCAGCGCGAATCGCGAGGCACAGAGCGAGAATTTTGACCCGCATGCCGACATCTATGAACTGATTGCGCTGAACACCTACATGGCGGACGAGCTGCTGCGAAACCTGTGGCAGCAATGCCAAGTATCCAACCACATGGCGGCGCTGGTGGCTGTCGGGGGCTACGGGCGCCGCGAGCTGTTTCCAGGCTCTGACATCGACCTCATGATCCTTCTCGACAAGGGGTGTGATGATACGACCAAGCAGAAGGTCAAGACGTTTCTGACCCTGCTCTGGGATATCAAGCTCCCGGTCGCCCAGTCCGTGCGCACCCTGAAGGAATGCGTGAGTGAAGCGCGTATGGATGTTACGGTCATGACCAGCCTGATGGAACACGGCTACCTGTCCGGAAACAGGCAATTGTATGACCGGTTGGTCAGGCTGATTCACGGCAACAAGGTTTGGCCTAGCAAGAAGTATTTCAACACCAAGACTGCAGAGCTGGAATCACGCCACCACAAGTTCGGAGATACCGCAAATCACCTCGAGCCCAACGTCAAGGAAAACCCGGGCAGCCTGCGCGACCTCCATACCCTTCGCTGGTTGACCAATCGCCACTTCAAAACGGGCAGTTTTGAAGAGTTGATGGACAAGAATTTTCTGACCGGGAGCGAACTTCTGGCCCTGCAGGAAGCCTACATGACCCTGGCCCGTGTCCGCTATGCGCTGCACCTGCATACCGGCCGGGGCGAAGACCGGCTGCTGTTTGACTATCAGCATGGTGTGGCCTCCTTGCTGGGCTTCGACAACCCGCAGCGCAATCTTCAGGTGGAAGCCTTCATGCAGGTGTTTTATCGAACCACTAACCAGCTGTCCAATCTTGCGGAAATCATCGTCAAACGGCTGCGCTCCAACATATTTCCATCCCTGCTGCGACGCCGTGCCCGACTGATCGATGAATGCTTTCAGATTCGGGGCAGCCAGCTGGAAGCCCGATCCGCAGACATTTTCAAACAGGATCCCTCTGCCATCCTCAAGTTATTCAGGCTACTGCAGCAACACAGCCAGTTGAGCGGACCAAGTGACGGACTTATCCAGTTGTTGCTCGACCATCTGGACCTGATCGACGACACGTTCCGGCACAATGATGACAATCGAAAACTGTTTATCGCGATCCTCAATCACCCGAATACCAACGGCCGCGAGATCCGGCGAATGGCACAACTCGGCGTGCTCGGCAGATATTGGCCAAGCTTTGATGCCGTCACGGGGAGAATGCAGTTTGACCTGTACCATGTGTATACCGTCGAGGAACACACACTGCGCGTATTTGAAAATACCTGCCGGTTCAGCACGCCCTCATCGGGTGATGAACTCGACACGTACCACGATGTGTTCACGCAAACACCCAAAGCCCTGATCCTCTATCTCGCCGCACTTTTTCATGATATTGCCAAAGGCCGCGGTGGCGATCACTCGGAAATGGGTGCGAAAGATGCCCGCACCTTTTGCCTGGATCATCATCTCAGCACATTTGATGCGAATCTGGTCGGCTGGCTGGTCGAAAACCACCTGGTGATGTCGAAAACCGCACAGCACAGCGATACAAATGATCCTGGCGTGCTGAAGGATTTTGCCGAGAATGTAGGCAACCTCGTACGTTTACATTATCTGTATCTGCTGACCATAGCCGACATACGGGGAACCAACCCCAAACTCTGGGACAGCTGGCGCAGTACCCTGCTGGCGGATCTGTACCAGAACACCTCGGAATTCCTGCGCCATGGACTTGATTCTCCGGTCGAGCCCAAGGAACTCATTCAGGAAGTGAAAGCTTCGGCGCTGCAACATCTGGACCAGCAAGGGATCGCCCGGGACCGCTGCCTCATTTTCTGGGAGGAACTCGAGGAGGACTATTTCCTGCGCCACTCTGACGATGAGGTCGCACGTCAGGCAAGCGCGATATTCGAGCATGGGTCCGATCGCGAGGTGGTCGTCAATATCCACCAGTACAGTGCACGGGGCGCGACGGAAATATTCATCTACTGCAACGACCGCAACTACCTGTTCGCGCACATCACTTCTGCCCTGTCAAAACTCGGGCTGACCATTGTGCATGCACGGATCATTACCTCCAGGAAAGGACATGCCCTGGACACCTTCCTGGTACTGGGTGAGGATGGTGGCCCCATCAGTGACACGGACCAATGCAGACAGCTTGCTGATAAACTGGCTGCGGTTCTCAAATATCCCAGCCGGATCTCAATCTCTGTGAGTCAGGTTCTGCCAAGAAAAATCCGCGAGATGCAGGTGCCCATCAGAACCCAGTATGAACACAGCCCGAACCACGATTACACCACCATGGACCTGAAAGCTCCGGACTTTCCAGGTCTTCTAGCGAGCCTCGGCAATGCTTTCATGGACTGCAATATCTCAATACACAATGCGCAGATCTCAAAACTCGGGGAACGCGTACATAACATCTTCCAGATCAGCACCCTGGATAACCAGCCGCTGGATCCCTCGCAGCAGCAGGGGCTGGATCATGCCATCCGGCAATGCCTGCAATGACACCAAGCGCCTTGCAATTTGATCCTGTCTATCAAGGTGTCACACCAAAGACATGAACCCGTACCTGCAAAAGCTGCAGAGCTATCCGTTCGAGAAGCTCAACCGACTGATTGAGCCTCATCCCCACGAGGGGGATATGCCACGGGTTTCTTTAGCCGTTGGGGAGCCCCGGCACGCGACCCCGCAATGTATCCTGGATGCCTACAGCGAAACGCTGATACAGTTAAACCGGTATCCGACAACGCGTGGCTCACAGGCCCTGCGTTCGACATTTTCCCGCTGGCTTGCGAAGCGTTTTGCACTGCCAGGTGATGCCATTCACGAGGACAGAAACGTGCTGCCCGTCAATGGCACACGCGAGGCCCTGTTTGCCTGTGCGCAATGCATGGTCGATCCTGCAAGGAACCCCGTTGTCCTGATCCCGAATCCCTTTTACCAGATCTATGAAGGTGCAGCATTGCTTGCTGGCGCGCAGCCGGTCTACTATGACGGCGAGGTGGTGGCAGGAGACATCCCTGCCCTGTGGGCACTCAAGGATGCGATCTGGGATCGAGTCCAGCTGGTGTACCTGTGTACACCGGCCAACCCTTCAGGACAACTCGCCCCGCAGGCCACCCTGCAAAAGCTGGTTGAATTTTCAAGGCGGTACGATTTCGTCATCGCCTCGGATGAGTGTTACTCGGAAATCTATCCCCCGGGCAGCCCACCGCCGGTGGGATTGCTGCAGGCTTGCCAGAGTGGCGGGGACGATAGCCTGCAGAATTGCCTTGCATTCTACAGCCTGTCGAAACGCTCCAACGCGCCCGGGATGCGCTCAGGTTTTGTCGCAGGCGATGCACGACTGATCGAGCGGTTCCTGCAGTACCGCACCTATCATGGCTGTACACTGTCATTGCCCGTGCAGGCGGCTAGCATTGCCGCATGGTCGGATGAAGATCACGTGATCAAAAACCGTGCGCTGTACCAGCAAAAATTCGTTGCGGTGCAAAAGGTCCTTGAAGGTACCCTTCCCTGCGAGTTGCCGCAGGCGGGCTTTTACCTGTGGCCGGAGCTGGCAATGGATGACCAGGAGTTCACCCGCTTACTTCATTCGAAGAAAAATATTCTAACATTGCCCGGCAGTTACCTGGCACGTACAGTGGCGGGACACAACCCGGGCCACAGGCGCGTGCGAATGGCACTGGTTGCAACGAAAGAGGAATGCTTGCATGCTGCGTGCCGAATTCGGGATTTTTTACTGGAAATCACCAGGTAAAGGAAGGAATTATGAGTCACCCCAGTCAGGAAACGATAGAACAGGCCTTTGAGCGCAGAGGTGAAATTTCTCCAGCCTCCGTGGATGCCAAGACCCGGGAGGCCGTCGAGCATGTGCTCGGACAACTGGATCGCGGGGAACGGCGTGTTGCAGAAAAAAAGAACGGCGACTGGGTGGTACATGAATGGCTTAAGAAAGCGGTTCTGCTTTCATTCCGGATCCACGAAAACCGCGTCATTGATGCAGGATTTACCAAGTACTATGACAAGGTAGCCGGCAAGTATTCGCAGATGGATGATGCGGCGATCCGCGAGCAGGGGGCACGAATCGTACCGCCCGCAATGGCGCGCCACGGGGCGTATATTGCCCCGGATGTGGTTCTCATGCCGAGCTACGTCAACATTGGCGCCTATGTAGACTCCGGAACCATGGTGGATACATGGGCCACGGTCGGCTCGTGTGCGCAAATCGGCAAAAACGTGCACCTGTCCGGGGGAGTAGGCATCGGTGGCGTACTCGAACCCCTGCAGGCCGCTCCCACGATTATCGAGGACAACTGTTTCATCGGTGCGCGCTCCGAGGTCGTCGAAGGCGTGATCGTGGAAAAAGGCTCCGTGATATCGATGGGCGTATACATTGGGAAAAGCACGCGCATCTATCATCGCGAGACCGGCATGGTCAGCTATGGGCGTATTCCGGAAGGCTCTGTGGTGGTATCAGGAAACCTCCCGTCCAAGGATGGCACGCATAGCCTGTACTGTGCAGTCATCGTCAAGCAGGTGGATGAAAAAACCCTCAGCAAGGTGGGTATCAACGAGCTGTTGCGTAGCGTGAACTGAGACGAACCGCCGGCATGTACTCTGCATGCGGGTCTCCAGCCTATAATATTCTTCGCCATGTCTGCCGCTCTTGAACTTGCCAAGGAACTGATACGCCAACCCTCGGTCACCCCAGAAGACTGCGGCTGCCAGACCCTGATCGGTGACCGTCTCAAGGCCTGCGGATTTGAGGCCGAGAGGATGGATTCTGGCCAGGTCAGCAATCTTTGGCTGCGCCGCGGAAGCAAGCCGCCGCTGCTGGCATTTGCCGGACACACCGACGTCGTACCCCCGGGCCCTGAAGCACGCTGGAACTCACCGCCGTTTGAGCCCGTCGTTCGTGACCGCTGTCTTTACGGGCGCGGCGCTGCCGACATGAAATCCAGTATTGCGGCGATGACGGTAGCCTGCGAAAACTTTATACATGCCCACCCTGATCATGCGGGGTCCATCGCGCTTTTGCTGACCAGTGACGAGGAGGGGCCCGCTGTGGACGGTACCGTAAAGGTCATCGAACGTCTGGCGGCGCGCAATGAAGTCATTGACTGGTGCATTGTTGGCGAGCCGAGCAGCTCGGAGACGGCAGGGGACACCCTGAAAATCGGGCGACGCGGGTCCTTGTCCGCGACACTGAAAGTGAATGGCATACAGGGTCATGTTGCCTACCCCCAGTCCGCCAAAAACCCGATTCACGAATTTGCGCCGGCCCTGGCCGGACTGATTGCCACCCGCTGGGACTCAGGCAACGAACATTTCCCGGCCACTTCCCTGCAAGTATCCAATGTCCATGCAGGAACGGGGGCCGGCAACGTCATTCCCGGGCAATTGGACGTCGATTTGAACGTGCGATTTTCGACAGAAACGACGGCGGATGAGATCCAGGCCCGAATCAAGGAGATACTGGACCGCCATGCCCTGGACTACACGCTGGCGTGGCACCTGTCAGGGAACCCGTTCTACTGCGAGCCGGCGGAACTCGTCCAGGCCTGCGAAAAAGCCATACAGGACACCATTGCAATGCGGCCTAAACTGTCCACCAGCGGCGGCACCTCGGACGGGCGGTTTATTGCCCCAACAGGTGCACAGGTGGTTGAACTTGGACCTGTAAATGCAAGCATCCACAAGGCAGACGAGCATATCGGCCTTGCCGAACTTGAGCAGTTGACAAAAATATACGAAGCCGTGCTGCAGCAGCTTCTAACCTGAAGCCCAGTGCCTTAGGAATTCATCCAGGTGCGGCTGGCCAGCCTTGGCCAGTGAAGCCTTGACCTGTTCGATTTTTTTCCCAAACATGCCCGGCGACAGCTTGCCGCGCATCTTTTCAAAACAAAGATAGACCAGGTAGGTATTGAGCGCATCCGTTTCACAGTAATTGCGGATCGCTTTGATCTCACCATTCAGCCATGCCTCGCACACCTTGCTTCCATCCATACCTGTCTTGCCGGGAAACCCGAGCATGGTTGCGATGTGATCAAGCTTGGCAAATGCACGGGCCTGATAGCCCGCCAGCACGTCCATCAGATCAATATGGCGCCAGTGGAAACGACTGAGGTAGTTGTTGTAGCGAAAGCTCGTATCCTCATCGCCTGTCTGCCAGTAATGGTGTGCATCCACGCCATGCAGCAATGCACGAAACTGGATAACCGGCAAGTCAAATCCGCTTCCGTTCCAGGAAACCAGTGTGGGGTTGTACTGCTCCAGCCCGGCAAAAAATCGCTCCAGCAGTTCTTTCTCCCCGGATTCAGGCGACCCCAGAGACCACACCCGGAAGGTGTCCGCACCGCTCAGCACCACCGATATGGCAACGATGCGCTGCAGGTAATGCGGCATGAACGTGTTGCCCGTCTGCTGGCTCCGCAGTTGCTCCAGCGCCCGGACCACATCCCGATCCTCCAGTCCCTGAAGATCATGGATTTTCCTGCCGGACTCGATATCGGGCACCGATTCAACATCAAAGGCGAATACGTTCACGGATCAATCCCCTCCAGGGTCAGCTGAAAAAAGCCCGGTAGACAGGTATCGGTCCCCACGGTCGCATATGATGGTAACAATCACCGCGTCCCTGACCTCTTCGGAAATCCTCAAGGCGGCCGCCACCGCACCCCCGGATGAGACTCCGCAAAATATCCCCTCTTCGCGACCGAGCCTTCGCATCATCTCCTCGGACTCCTGCTGCGTCACCTCGATCATTCGGTCGACGGCACTGGCATCGAAAATCTTGGGAATATAGGCCTCGGGCCACTTGCGGATACCCGGGATCTTGGAACCCTCGGAGGGCTCGACTCCGACGATCTGGACCTCGGGTTTCATTTCCTTGAGGTATCTTGATACTCCCATGATCGTCCCGGTTGTCCCCATGGAGCTGACGAAATGCGTCACCTGGCCTTCCGTATCCGCCAGAATCTCGGGCCCTGTGCTGCGATAGTGCGAAAGCGGGTTGTCGGGATTGGCAAACTGGTCCAGCACCTTGCCCTTGCCCTGCTCCTGCATCTGCAGGGCGAGATCACGCGCCTTTTCCATGCCTTCTTCCACAGTGACGAGAATCAGCTCGGCTCCGAATGCCTGCATGGAAGCACGGCGCTCGAGGCTCATATTCTCCGGCATGATCAGCTTCATTCGGTACCCCTTCATCGCAGCGACCATGGCCAGGGCGATCCCGGTGTTCCCGCTCGTTGCTTCAATCAGGTGGTCGCCGGGTTTGATTTCACCGCGGCGCTCGGCTTCGACAATCATGCTCAGTGCCGGGCGGTCCTTGACCGAGCCGGCTGGATTGTTGCCCTCGAGCTTGGCAAGAATCCTGTTGGAGGTCTCCCCTGGCAGTCGTTGCAGGCGAACCAGCGGAGTGTTGCCGACAAATTTTTCAAGCGTAGATATGTTCATGGGCTTTTACCAAAAGCGATGGCATAGGCAATCGTGTAATGCTGCTCATGTGAAATACTAACAGACACCTGCAGCGCATCCACTCCGAGATAGCTGCGCAGGGACTCCTCGAAGTCTGGCACCGGCTTGCCGAGGGAGTCATGGGTGATACAGATATTCTTCCATGACATCTTGCCACGCATTCCAAGTCCGAACGCCTTCGAGATGGCTTCCTTGACAGAAAAACGGCTCGCCAAATACAGGACCTTGTCGGGATTGACAGAAAATTCCTCGAGTTCGTTGGCATGCAAAATCCTTTTTACGAAGGCCTCGGGGTATCGGCCATGGATTCTCCTGATCCGCCGGTTATCTACAATATCGACTCCTGTGCCAATCAGTTTCATGTCAAAGGCCTGCATCGATGGCGGCTCGCATTCGCCGGATTGCCTGTTCCAGGCCCATGAACAGGGCGTCGGCGACGATGGAATGGCCGATGTTCAGTTCATGCATGTTCTCAATGCCGGCAATGGCACCCACGTTGCCGCAATGCAAGCCGTGGCCGGCATTGACGATCAGCCCGAGAGAGGAAGCCTTTCGGGCAGCACTGCGGATCCTGTCCAATTCGTTTTCCAGGGCATCTGCGCTGGCCTCGGCATAGGTGCCCGTATGCAGTTCAACTGCATCGGCACCCGTTTCTGCGGCAGCCTCCACCACGTCGTCATCCGGTTCGATGAACAGGGAAACAACGATACCGGCTTCATGCAAGGCAGTGGCAAGCGCCTTGATTCTCGCCCGATGGGCAATGACATCAAGGCCGCCTTCCGTGGTCAGTTCCATGCGCTTTTCCGGAACGATACAGCAGTTTTGTGGAACCACCTCCAGGGCGATGTCGCGCATCTCTTCGGTAGCTGCCATCTCCAGATTCATACTTGTCTGTATTATGCGCCGGGCAAGATATACATCGGCGTCCTGGACGTGGCGGCGGTCTTCACGCAGATGCATCGTGATCCCATCCGCCCCGGCGCGCTCGGCTGTGACGATGGCCTCCTGCCAATCCGGGTAGGCCGTGCCACGGGCCTGACGGATGGTCATCACGTGATCAAGATTCACACCCAGTCGCACCCTTGATTCAGCTGGCATCATGAAATTGTCATCCGTTGGTTCTAAGACGAGTCTATGCGATGAACTGCAAGATTTCACGGCTGCGCAGGGAATGGTTACCCAGATGAAAATCGATCACCCCGCGCATGAATCTTTTCGCAGCACTCATATGCTCGCTTTCCATTGACAGCGGCGCCTGAAGTGCGATCAGGGTGGCTCCCCGTACAACGTTCCATACATCCAGGTCCTGGCGGACCTGCATAGGTCCAGTTTCCACATCGTAGCGATACACGGCATCCGGGCGAATCTCTGTCTCATGGTCCGCCTCCCGGTCGAGCAAAAGACCGTATCCGGTCAGCTCCAGCAACTTGACCTCAAATAGACGCAGCAAGGTTTCACACGGCTTCCCGTCCTCGCCCAGCGCGTTGATTACACTCTGGTACAAATCAAAAATGTCCTGGCTGGGACTCGACTTGGGTGTCAGTCTCAGAACCAATTCATTCAGATACATGCCTACGATGCTGGTACCGGGTGAGGAGAAATGCCGGCTTGCCCTGGACTCGATATGGGTCAGCGTAAAGAGCCCTCCGTTTCCACTCCATGAGATCAATAGCGGGGTGAACAGGATACTGTTGGCACCACGCTGCTTTCTCGACCCCCGGTACACACAGGCAATCAGGCCATGGGCCGGCGTCAGCATATCCACAATCTGGCTGGATTCCCTGTAGGACCTCGCATGCATGCAATAGGCAGGCTGTAGATCTACTTTATTCGCCAATGTGCCTGCCCCTAATACTTGAACTGGGAAACGATAGCCTGCTGATCCTGCCAGTTCTGCTTGACCTTGACCCATGTGCTGAGCATCACCTTTTTGCGAAATACCCGTTCCAGCCGAATGCGGGCCTGCCCGCCGATGGCTTTCAGCCGGGCGCCTTTCTTTCCGATCACAATCGGTTTCTGACTGTCTTTCTCAACCCATATGATGACCGAAACGGTGACCAGGCGCTCTGTGAATTCAAGGGTCTCGACTTCCGTATAAAGAACGTAAGGCAACTCTTTTTGCAGTTGCACCATGGCAACACCACGTACGATTTCCGCAACTGCAAATGCGTCATCACGATCCCATTTCATATCCCGGGGGAACAGGAACTCCGATGCCGGGCTGAGCTTGCATAACTCTGTTGTCAGCCCCGTAAGCTCCGTATCTTGCAGCGCCGACATTGGAACAATGCTGTCAAATGCATGCTGTAGCTTCAAGCCGTCAATGATGGGCAGGAGTTCGGACTTGTCCTTGATCTTGTCCACCTTGTTGATGACGAGCAGGACCGAACACTTGATCTGGCTGATCTGTTCCAGCAAATACGCATCCTCCCGATTCCAGACATGGGGCTCGACCAGCATCATGACGACATCCACCTCCTGCAAGGAGGATAGTGCGTTACTCAACATCACCCTGTGCATCAGCCGCCGGTTGCTGAGCTGGACACCGGGTGTGTCGATCAATATCAATTGACATTGCTCAAGGCTCAGTACGCCCCGGATGTTGTTGCGCGTGGTGTGTGGCTTGTGCGTCGTTACAGAGTACTGCTCCCCGAGCAGCTTGTTAAACAGGGTGGACTTGCCGACGTTGGCACGGCCTACAATACTCACAAACCCACACTTTGACTGCTCGGACATCGCAGATCCCTCAGGTGTCCTGCGCAGACACGTAGGTCAGTGCCAGCTCGGCGGCATCCTGTTCCGCACAACGACGGCTTTTGCCGGTGACAATGAACTGTTCACTGCAATCCTGAATGACACATTCGACGGTGAAGTGCTCATCGCCTGATTTTCTGATCTGCTTATGCAGAACATACCGGGGAAGCTCAAGTCCCCTGGCCTGCAGGAATTCCTGCAGCTTGGTCTTGGCATCCTTCAGCTGATCCAGGGAAGGGAGGTTATCAAGCCGTGTGCTGTACAAATCCATGACAAATTTTCTGGCTCGATCCAGCCCTCCTGCAAGGTATACAGCAGCGATCAAGGCTTCCAGCGCATCGGCCAGAATCGAGATACGCTGGTCACCCCCGGTCTTGAGTTCACCGGCTCCCAGGGACAGGTGTGCACCCAGATCCACCTCACGGGCAATCCCGGCAAGCGTGTCTTGGCGCACCAGGTGGGCACGCAGCCGTGTCAGGTCACCCTCGGAGTAGTGGGTGTAGCAACGAAACAGCCACTCTGCTATGAAAAATCCCAGCAAGGCATCGCCCAGGTATTCGAGTCTCTCGTTATTATTCGCTCCGGCACTGCGGTGTGTCAGGGCCCGGCTGAAATACTCCGAGCTTCGCAAGGACTCTTCAAGGATGTCGCTTAGATGCAATCTGTTTTACTGCTGGTCTTCTGGGGATTACGGAACAGGCTTAACAGGACCTGCGCCATGATCGAGTACGTTTTTCAACAATCCAACACAAGGGATGGTTAATCTTATACCAGCCCAGTTTGGGAAACCAATTCCCTCCCCGGGAGCTGTTTGTAAGGTGTGGACCCCGGGTCTTGCCCTGATCAATCGGAGCACTAGATGATTTTTTTGCCGATGCGTTCGAAGTTGAATTGCTTGCCTGTGTAATCCCAGTTCATCCATACTAGGAAGGCCTTGCCCACCATGTTTTTTTCAGGCACAAACCCCCAGCTGCGACTGTCACTGCTGTGGTCGCGGTTATCTCCCATCACAAAGTAGTGACCATCCGGCACATATTCCGCCATGGGTGCGTTGTATTTGGGGCTACGAATCAAAACATCGTGTGACAGCACCTGCAGGTCCTCCCTGTACATCGGGATGCCGTTCATCACACTGTTTGCACCGAGTCCCTCATACACACCTGTACGTTCCTGCAGCATGGGGCGGTTGTTGATGAATATCGTTTTGTCCCGGTATTCAATGAGATCACCCGGCAGACCGATAATCCTTTTGATGTAGTCCTGGGCAGGGTTCCTCGGAAAGCGAAACACAGCGACGTCTCCGCGCTGTGGTGTCCCGGTATCCAGTACCTTGGCATGCAGGACCGGCAAGCGGACACCGTAGCTGAATTTGTTGACCAGGATAAAATCACCGTGCAGCAAGGTCGGCATCATCGAGCCTGACGGGATTCGAAAGGGTTCGGCCACGAAGGATCGAAGCACCAGCACAATCAGAAGGATCGGAAAGAAAGATATGCAGAGCTCGATATACCACGGATCTCTGTCACCCGTGTCCCTGTCTTCAGCTTTCGCCGCTCGTCTGCTGCGCAAGAGATACCGGTCCAGCAACCAGACAAACCCTGTTACCAGGGTCCCGGCGAGTAAAATAAACTCAAGATCGACGTGAATATTCAATGGCGTTTATAGAACGTATTATCCGTTACATCTGAACGGGTCCACTCCATGTCCTGCAACCGGAAAGACCCCTGGCCTGGTCGGGGTGAGAGGATTTGAACCTCCGACCACCGCAACCCCATTGCGGTGCGCTACCAGGCTGCGCTACACCCCGATTCTCGCTGGCGTATGATATAGGAATTACTGGAAGAACAACTAACGCTTCAAAACCTGCAACAGATCCTCAAGCTCGACACGCATCTGGTGGACAAGCTGCTGACTCTGGCTCGTATCCTCTTTTGCCGAGGACCCTGACAGCTTCTGACGAGCCCCGCCAATGGTATACCCCTGCACATACAGCAGGTCTCGAATCTGGCGGATAAGGATTACATCGTGGCGCTGGTAATACCTGCGATTGCCGCGACGCTTGACTGGCTTCAGTGAAGGGAATTCCTGTTCCCAGTACCTCAGTACGTGAGATTTTACCCTGCAAAGTTCGCTGACTTCGCCAATCGTGAAATAGCGTTTCCCTGGGATCGGTGGCAATACATCGTTATTGCTGATTTCCAACATACGCCTCGACTCTGGCTTTGAGCTTCTGTCCAGGACGGAATGTTACAACGCGCCTGGCAGAAATCGGAATTTCCTCACCCGTCTTGGGGTTTCGCCCAGGACGCTGATTCTTATCCCGCAGTATAAAATTTCCAAAGCCGGACAACTTGACTTCACGGCTTTGCTCCAAAGCATTCCGTACTTCTTCAAAAAAGACTTCAACGAGTTCCTTGGCCTCACGTTTGTTGAGGCCTAGCTCCTCAAACAGATTCTCAGCCATTTGGGCTTTGGTCAGCGCCATCGCACTTAGCTTCTAATCCCCGCTCCAACTTGATGCTCAAGTTGGGAAACAATTGATGTGATGGTTTGTTCTACTTCTTTGTCTGTAAGGGTGCGTGAAAACTCTTGCAAAATCAAGCCTAAAGAGATGCTTTTCTTCCCTTTTTGTATGCCTGTGCCCGTATACACGCTGAAGATCTCCACCTGCTGCAGGCAAGGGATTTGCATTTGCTCAATGTTTGAGCATATTTGTGCAGCTTGCACCGCCTGGTCCACGATCAACGTGATATCCCGGCGGATAAACGGGTATTTCGACAAGGGTTTGAACATCAGTTCAGGGGGAGTGTCTGAACAACCGTCGAGCTGCAACTCAAACAAGTACACTTCCTGGCTGATCCCGAGAGCCGCCTGGATACGCGGATGCAGGGCGCCGAACCGAACCAGCATCTCGTCCTTGTAGAGAATCTTTGCAGCTTTTCCCGGATGCAGTCCTGCATCTTCCAGGGGTTCAGTCCGCAGTTGGTCGGATGCCAGGCCTGCGACTTCCAGAAGGTGTTCAACATCGCCCTTGAGATCGTAAAAATCGACCTCTCTCGGGCTGACCCCCCACTGCTCAACTTCACAGTGGCCGGAGACAAGTCCTGACAGGACCGGACGCTGCTCGAGGCCTTGCGGAGTCTGGCAAAACTGCAGCCCTTGCTCAAAGAAGCGAACACGTTCCTGCTGGCGATTGAAATTACGAATGGCAGCCTGGGTCAGGCCGGGCCAGATGCTGCTGCGCATCACCGCAAGGTCCTGCGAAATCGGATTTGCCAGCACCTTGGCTTCATGGCTCGGGTTGAACAGCTTTTCCACATCCTGACTCACGAAACTGAACGAAATAACCTCGCTATAGCCGCACATCACCAACGCGTTCTTCATGACCTCTACGGGGTCCGTGCGAGCCGCCACCTGGTCCTTGGTGGCCAGATAACCGGGTCCGGCATTTGTATCCGGTAAATTCTCATACCCTTTCAGACGTGCAATTTCCTCGATCAGGTCGACCTCGATGGCGAGATCGGTTCGAAATGCCGGTGTGAGGACTTGCAGAATGTTGTCCTTGCGACTGACTTCACAATGCAGGCGTTTGAGGAGCACCTCAATCTCTTCGCCAGTCAACTCGATGCCCAGCAGGTTTTCTGCCCGGGTAACGTCCAGCCTGATCGTTGCCGGTTGAGGCAGGCGGGATGCACTTTCCTCAATGACCACAGGCCCTGGCTGACCGCCGGTGATCTCAACAATCAACTCGGTGGCACGGTGTATGGCCATGGCAGCCAATTCCGGGTCCACACCACGTTCGAAGCGGTGCGAGGATTCCGTGTGCAGGCCATGCCTTCTCGCCTTACCCGCCAGGGTCTGCGGGTGAAACCAGGCGGCTTCCAGAAAAACGGTATGCGTTTGATCCGCGACGCAAGAACGCTCGCCTCCCATGATCCCCGCCAGGGCCAAAGGACCTTCAGCATCCGCGATCACCAGCTCGTCCTTGGACAGGGACACTTCCTGGTCGTTTAGCAGGCACAGGGGCTCCGAGCTTCGGGCAAAGCGTACCTCGATACCTGAGGCCAGCTTGTCCAGGTCAAAGGCATGCATGGGCTGGCCCAGTTCCAGCATCACGTAATTGGTGATATCCGTAATGGCATTGACGGAACGCAGTCCGCTGCGTCGCAGTTTCTCGCGCAACCAAAGCGGACTCGTGATATCTCCAGACACCCCCGTAATCACGCGACCGACATAGCGTGCACAGGCTTCAGGGGCCTCTATCGAGACGGGGAACACCGTATCGGTTTCAGCGCTGACCTCTTTCACGGACAGCTCCCTGACAGGCGCCTCAAGGAGTGCTGACACTTCACGTGCCAAGCCGCAGACACTGAGGCAATCTGAACGGTTCGGCGTCAAGTCGATGTCAATGACGGTGTCGTTCAGTTCCAGTACTTCGTATAGATCCTCTCCCGGCTCGCAGGACTCTGGCAACTCGATGATGCCCTCGGACGCATCCGCCAATCCGAGTTCCGCATAGGAGCAAAGCATCCCCGTGGATTCGACACCATGCAATTGCCTTTTCTCAACACCCGCCTGACCCGGTAGTTGTGCTCCGACCCGGGCCAGCGCCGTCATCAACCCGGCCCGCACATTGTCTGCCGTACACACCACAGTAAGCGGTTGACCGGAGCCGTCATCGACCTCGCATACATGGCCCTTCTTGGCTTTTGGATGCGGGGCCAGCTCGATAATTCTTGCGGCTACGACACCGGAGAATGCAGGGGCTGCGGGGGTCAAACTGTCGACCTCCAGTCCGGCCATGGTCAGGGCATTGGCGAGGCCGTGCGTATCCGCGGGCGGGTTCACCCATTCACGCAACCAGAGTTCACTCACCTGCATGACTCAACACTCATGCGAACTGCTTGAGAAAACGCAGGTCGTTTTCAAAAAACAAGCGTAGATCATCAATCTGGTAGCGCAGCATGGCGAGACGTTCCACGCCCATGCCAAAGGCATATCCCCGATAGCGGTTTTCATCGATTCCGACCTGTCGAAACACCTCGGGATGCACCATTCCGCACCCCAGGATCTCCAGCCATCGGACGTCCCCGGACTCAGAGCCGGGCATGGCTACGTCAATTTCCGCCGAGGGCTCTGTGAACGGAAAATACGACGGGCGAAAGCGTATCTGCAAGTCCTCATCTTCAAAAAAGAACCGCAGGAACCTGAATAAAATACTTTTCAAATCAACAAAGGAGGTTTGTTCATCGATCAGCAGTCCTTCGACCTGATGGAACATCGGGCTGTGGGTCGGGTCCGAGTCGCACCGGTACACGCGCCCGGGTGCGATGATCCGTATGGGCGGAGCCTGGTGCTGCATGTGGCGGATCTGCACCGAGGAGGTATGAGTCCGCAACAGCATCGTGTCGTGGAAATAGAAGGTGTCATGCATGGCACGCGCCGGATGATGAGCGGGGATGTTCAGGGCCTCAAAATTGTGGAACTCATCTTCCACCTCGGGCCCCTCTTCCACTGAAAATCCGAACCGCTGAAAATACTCACGGATGCGCATCAAGGTGAGTGTTACCGGATGCAGGCTGCCCAAATTCTGTCGGCGTCCCGGCAATGTGATGTCCAGGGCGTCGCGGCTGAGCCGCTGCTCGAGTTCGGATTGCTCCAACTCGGATCGTTTTTCCGCGATTGCCTGCTGAAGGCGTGACTTGATCCGGTTGATCTTCTGACCAGCGGCAGGACGCTCATCGCCGGGGAGCTTGCCCAGGGCCTTGAGTTGCTTTGTCAGCACGCCCTTTTTGCCAAGAAACTCCACACGCACTGCATCCAGAGCATCCACGTCTGCAGTTGCCTGGATTCTTCCAAGGGCAGCAGCCTCCAGAGACTCAAGATCAGTCATTTGTTTTTCTGCACTCATGGTCCGCACAAAAAAGGGAAAGGCAAAGCCTTTCCCTTTTATAAAACATCAACCCGGCAGTTATACAGCTATCAACGGGTTTCAAAATAATCTACAAGCTAGCCTTCGCCCTTTCAGCGATCTTGCCAAACGTATCGATGTCATGGACTGCCAGATCTGCCAGCACCTTGCGATCAATCTGCACAGACGCCTTGTTCAGCCCGTCCATCAGCCGACTGTACGAAAGCCCGAACTGCCTGGCGGCCGCATTGATGCGGACGATCCACAGGGACCTGAACTGGCGCTTTCGTTGCCTGCGGTCACGGTATGCATATTGACCCGCCTTGATAACTGCCTGCTTGGCAGCACGAAAAGTCCTGCTGCGGGCTCCATAATAGCCCTTCGCTTTGGCAAGGATCTTCTTGTGTCGGGCACGGGCCACCACCGCCCTCTTTGCTCTTGGCATTGGTTCTCTCCAGGTTTCCTTATGACATCGACGTTACGCGTAGGGCAGCATTTGCCGTACTGATTTCACGTCCTGATCTGCAATTGTCGAGCCTGCACGCAATTGACGTTTCCGCTTGGTGCTTTTCTTCGTCAGGATGTGCCGGCCATGGGATTGTATACGCTTAAAGCTTCCGCCTGCAGTCTTTTTGAATCGCTTGGCAGCACCACGGTTTGTCTTTAGTTTTGGCATGTCTGTACTCTTGTCTGTTTCACTTTTTTCGAAGCGGGGTGAACACCATTACCAGCTGGCGTCCTTCCAGTTTGGGTCTTTGCTCCACTTCACCATAGTTCTCCAGGTCCTTCTCGATACGGTCCAGCAACACACCCCCTAATTCCTGATGCATCATTTCCCGACCCCTGAAACGAACGGTAACCTTGGTCTTGTCGCCATTCGTCAAAAACGCGGTGATCTTTTTCAGCTTGACCTGATAGTCTCCTTCTTCCGTACCCGGGCGAAACTTGATTTCCTTGACATGAATCAGTTTCTGCTTCTTTCTCGCAACCTGGGCTTTCTTGCTTTGTTGGAACTTGAACTTGCCGTAGTCCATGACCCGGCAAACGGGAGGTGAGGCATTTGGCGCAATCTCTACCAGGTCAAGGTCGGCGTCCTGCGCAATCTGCTGGGCTTCACTGATATCCACCACACCTACGTTCTTGCCATCGAGTCCGATCAGACGGACTTCCTGCCCGGTAATTTCCTCATTCAAACGTGTGACTTTCGCTACGCTAATATTCCATTCCTCCAATAATTAATTTAATGGCCGCGGTGCATCCCCGAATTGTGTGAACTTCTGAACGAGGGTATCGAAATCCATCGCACCCAGATCTTCACCGCCACGTGAGCGCATGGCCAACTGATTTGCAGCCACTTCCCGATCACCTGCGACCAGCATGTACGGTACGTGTGCGATCGTATGCTCCCGAATCTTAAAGCCAATCTTTTCATTTCTCAAGTCGGAGATCACCCTGAATCCTTGATTCTTAAGCATTTCTTCTGACTTACGTACATAATCCGCCTGCCGGTCCGTGATATTCAGCAAAACAGCCTGCACCGGAGCCAGCCAAAACGGCAGATCGCCCGCATAATTTTCAATGAGAATCCCGATAAAACGCTCCAGTGAACCGAGGATTGCACGGTGGATCATGACCGGCACCTGGCGTGTCCCGTCTTCGGCCACGTAGGTCGCATCCAGCCTCCCGGGCATGGAAAAATCCAGTTGTATCGTGCCGCATTGCCAAGCCCGGCCAATGCTGTCGTGTAGCGTGAACTCAATCTTGGGGCCGTAAAATGCACCCTCACCCGGCTGCAGGCGGTACTCCAGATCCTGCGTATCGAGCACTTTCTGCAATGCTGCCTCAGCCTCGTCCCAGAGGCGATCTTCGCCCACTCGCACCTCCGGTCTCGTTGACAGCGCCAGCTCGATGGCATCAAATCCAAAATCCTCGTACACATCGAATGTCAGGCGAATCAGGGCGGCAACTTCCTGTTGGAGCTGCTCACGAGTACAGAATATGTGGGCGTCATCCTGCACGAAACGCCTTCCACGCAACAGGCCGTGCAGCGTCCCGGAGGGTTCGTTGCGGTGCACGAGTCCAAACTCGGACAGACGCAGCGGCAAGTCCCGGTAACTTTTCAGCCCCTGATTGTAAATCTGTACATGACCGGGACAGTTCATCGGCTTGACCGCATACTCGCGGTTTTCCGACTGCGTCGCAAAAATCATCTCGCCAAACTTGTCCCAGTGCCCCGACTTCTCCCATAGTTTGCGGTCCAGAATCTGCGGAGTGGACACCTCCTGGTAGCCATGCGCTCGAATCTTCTCACGGATATAGGATTCAACCAGACGGTACAGCATAAATCCCCGGTCATGCCAAAACACCATGCCCGGTGACTCGTCCTGAAAGTGAAACAGGTCCATCTGCTTGCCGAGTTTACGGTGGTCGCGTTTGCGGGCTTCCTCAAGCTGGGTCAGATAATGCTTGAGCTGTTTCTTGTCCGCCCACGCCGTGCCATAGATACGCTGCAGCATCTTTCTGTCGGAATCTCCCCGCCAGTACGAACCTGCAAGCCGGGTCAACTTGAATGCACGCAGGTGACGTGTGTTGGGTACGTGGGGACCACGGCACATGTCCGTGTATTCCTGGTGGTGGTAAAGCGCAATGATTTCATCGTCAGGAATTTCCGAGGCAATCTCAATCTTGTACTCCTCATCTCGTTGCCGAAACGTTTCCACGGCCTGTGACCGGCTGACGACCTCCCGTATGACATCGTAATCCTGCACGATCAGCTCACTCATGCGTTTTTCGATCGCCTCCAGGTCCTCCGGGGTAAAGGAACGCTCGTAGTCCACGTCGTAGTAGAAACCGTTCTCGATAACAGGGCCGATGGCCATCTTGGCAGCAGGGTACAGTTGCTTGATCGCATGGCCCATCAAGTGGGCAAAGGAGTGGCGAATAATGTCGACGCCGTCCGGGTCTTTGCTGGTGACAATCTCTATGTCGGCATCCTTGGTGATGCTGACACAGGCGTCTGCCAGCTGTCCGTCAATTCGCCCGGCGATGGTCGCCTTGGCAAGCCCGGGGCCGATGGATTCTGCGACCTGCTGGATCGTGACCGGACCGGTAAATTCTTTTTGAGAGCCGTCAGGCAGGGTGATGGTTGGCATGCAGATTCTCCAGTGGTGACCGATACCAGGGGCCACATGTTTCCAAATTGTACCTTCCAGTCCAGATCAGGCATCTCCCCCATGCTTTGCGCCCTGTGAACTGCAAGAAACTCCGAGCGCATAGGGTACACGCTGTGGCATGCGAAGGAAACCACAAATACCGCAAACCACGTGTTGGTGAGTCAGACTCATACCGCACTGCCCACCAAAAAAATGCTGGCAACCCAAGGACTCATGCGAACCCTCATGACTCTTATCCAGGGGGAGGCAGGCCGGAATGAAAAACAGAAACCTCATACATCACGCGACTGCGCCAGGACTGCGCCGCAACAACACAACATAGATCAGTGCGGTCACGAACATGGTCAGGCTGTAGGTTGTCGCTGGCACGGTCACGAGCCCGCCGTCGAACAAAAGCACTGCAATCGCGATTGCAAGCGTCCCGTTCTGCAGCCCACACTCCATTGCAATCGCCGTTCGCTGTTTTGCACCGGAAGCAAAGAACCGCGCCAGCAGGTAGGCAATCGCCATCATCATCACGTTCAGGGCAAAAGTGGCGAGCCCGGCCTGGGCATAATAGGAGACAAGATTACTGCGTTCCTGATAGATTGCCCCCGCGAGCACCAGCACGAACAACACGGCGGATACGGTACGCGCTGACGGTTCAACCCGCAGCGCAAAGTTCTCTGCTAAACGGCGGACAAGCAGGCCCACCAGCACCGGGATGGTGACGATCAGGAAGACGCTGGTCGCAGTATCAGCAACAGTGATGTCCTGCGCCGCAGGCTCACCGATGAAATGGCCATAGGCAAAGACCACTACGAACGGGATCGTGATGACACTCAACAGGCTGACCACTGCTGTCAGTGAAATCGACAATGCAACATCGCCATGCGCGAATGCGGTCAGGAGGTTGGAGGTCACACCCCCCGGGGCAGCAGCAATGATCATCAGCCCGAGGGCGAGTTCCGGCGCCATATGCCAGACGCTGGCAAGCAGGAAGGCGATCATCGGGAGTACGAGGACCTGAGACACAGCACCGACGACGAAATCGCGCGGGTGTCGTACCACACGGACAAAATCATCGAAGGTGAGTCCGAGTCCAAGGGCCAGCATGATGAAAGCAAGCGCCAGAGGCAAAACGACATCAGTTACAAATCCCATGACTTCTCCCGAGCCCGATTATTCTGCTGTTGTGTGACCCACAGCATCGATTGCCAGACAGTGCCGCATGGATGCTATCGCTGCCAGCAGACGTGATCCTGGAAACCGCAAATCTAGCCAGGCTTGCATGCAATATAGTTGTATGCTTGCCAGACTGCGAAGAGCCTGTGCTTCAGATTTATCGTCCATGATGAAGCCGGCAACACCCAGAACCATGGTTGCTCAGGCTCTGGAGGATCCGGGGCTGGTCACAGGTAGTGTGTTTCACCACTCACTTGATTTTGACGCAAGCACATGATCCGGCATCTTGTAGCTCACACCGGCCTCATCATATTGAGAAACGTTGAGAAGCTTAAGAAAGTTTTCTGATTTGATCATTTGCACATCCTTTGTCAGTCGCATGCTGAGTTGCTTTGCCCGGTACATATACAGCGTTCCTGTGCTATGACCTTTCGGGAAATGCAGTTGATCGGCAAGCCAGTCTCCTACCAGTGCTCTTGAAATACGGTACGCCAGATTCCGCATGTCATTCTGTTCTTCGCGGTCGTTCAACCCGGCAACCAAAGGGATAGACTGTATCAGAGTGTTTGAGATGGCTGCTGCATCGGGATCTGGAGGTGGCTCGCACATGAAGCCGATTTTAAACAGCGTCTGTGCTTCCTGCGGGGTGCTGTACAAAATCGTTTCAGGAACCCCCATGAGGTGACCTACATAGCGCCACAGACTGTAGATACTGTCCTCTTCTTCGCTGCTGTAGTTGGCACCTACGGATGAAGAGTGTTCCAGTAACCGGTACGAAAACAACGCAGTTGAAAAACCCATATGTGCCGCACTGATCGGCATGCCCCAAGCCTCCGTATCCCACTCGTCGGCAGTTTTCATCAACTGCCTCACCCGGGCATGAATAAAACGGATACGCACGGACAGCTTCCATCCATCCCCTTCTCTCAATAACCCACCCGGAAAAAATACTTCCAGCAAGTGGCGGTTGACCTGCTTCAACTGCCTGATACTCACGTCTGTTTCCTTCAGCATGCGGCCTGTGATGCTGAATGGCTTGCCCATCAGTGTCGAAAAGCCCTCAACCAACACTCCGGACACAAGTGCAAGCAGTATATCGGCTGCCTTGATATAGAACGCCTGAACGGCAGGATCAAAGGCCTTGTAGTCGAGCCAGGAAGGCGGCTCGTTGATGCGATTAAAAATTTCGCGTAATGCCTGCGGTGCTGTGCGCAAGACCTCATCCTGCTGCTCGATGCCAGCCCCTATGAAACGGTGCAGGTCTTCGCCAGGGAGTGTGGAAATTTCTTCCATCACAGCATCGAGCTCGGGATCGCCTATGCGAGTGTGTCTGATGTAGTTATCCGCGGTTGCACGATCATGCAAACGAGCAGAGACATAATCTTCGATGTAAGCAGAAGGTGACAGTTGCATCTTCATTACAAAGGTTCTCTGATCAAGTCACTTAACACATTGCAAATAACTGCTTGACTGACATCTGTCCGGGGCAGTCTCTTCAAAGCTCTTTCTACCTGGATCAAAAGCCTGATCCCGAGAACGCTCCCCGGATCGGTACAGAAAGGCTGTCCCTGGCGCTTCGTACATGTAACGCAATTCCGCTTAACGGTCAGGCGACTGCGGAGGTAGGCAATCACCTGCACGGGACATTCAACTCTTCCCGCGCACCCAGGGTGATGAGCCCATCACTCTTTGTTTTATCACAGCTGGAACGCCACGGGAAGTGGCTGCTCAGTATAACATCCGCAAACCCTGTGATAGATTTTTCCTTGCTAACGATATGGTAGATAGGCTAGGCACTTCAGGCATGTTCAACGGAGATTTTATGTGGTTGTGGGCGACTGATAAGGGTGCCAATAAGGGTGCCAAGACTTGTTACCGACATTGAGATAGCCTATCGTGTTCACCCATGAAACCTGGTTCCAGTAATTTAGATGAGCTATCGCGCAAGCTTGATGCTGTGCTTCCCAAGGGCTTGAAAAAGGGCAAGGACAGGCTTGAGAAAAATGCGCGTGTTGTTGCAGAAAGTGTATTTCAGCGACTCGACCTGGTTACACGCAAGGAATTTGATACGCAAAGCGAGATGCTGGCGCAAAGCCAGTTGCGCGTCAAGGAATTGGAACAGCGTGTGCAGGAACTCGAAGGGAAAATACCGACTAAATAGTGGGTGTGGCCGCCCTGCAGCTGAAGCAGTCTGCATGACGGCCTGGATCCATCGAGGTTACAAGCTGCTGGATCATGTGTATTCCTCGAAATCGTGTGACTGGTAGGCGCGATTGGATTCGAACCAACGACCCCCACCATGTCAAGGTGATGCTCTAACCAACTGAGCTACGCGCCTGGTTCGGTTAGGGAAACTATCACAGAATGCCGCGTTCCGGTACCTCACCTAACCCAAGCCCTTTCTGCATGCAGGCAATTTACCTCAAACAGGTGAATGCGCTAGCTTGCCTTTCGTTTCGGTTTTCCCAGCACAACGTCTTTTAATTGGAAGAGTTCATCGCGGATCTTGGCCGCCTCTTCGAATTCCAGGTTTCGGGCATGCTCGTACATTTTCTGCTCGAGCTGCTTGATTTTTTTCATGCCCTGTTCAGGCGTCAGGGCAAGATACTCCGTATCGTCTGCAATATCTTCGAAGCGGGTTCTGTAGATCGCCCGCTCAGCAGGTGATTTGCGTGCGCCTTCCATAATGTCCGGCACTTTCTTGGTGATTCCCCGGGGGGTGATGCTGTGTTCGCGGTTGAAGGCAATCTGCTTGTCGCGGCGACGGCTGGTCTCATCAATGGCACGCTGCATGGAGCCTGTCACCTCATCGGCATACATGATGGCCCGTCCGTTGAGATGTCGTGCAGCCCGACCCACCGTCTGGATCAGGGAACGCTCGGAACGCAGAAAGCCCTCCTTGTCCGCATCCAGGATCGCGACCAGCGAGACTTCCGGAATATCCAGTCCCTCGCGCAGCAGGTTGATGCCGACCAACACGTCAAAATCTGCATTGCGCAGCCCGCGGATAATTTCCACCCGCTCCACCGTGTCAATGTCAGAGTGCAGATAACGTACCCGCACACCATGTTCGTCCAGGTATTCCGTCAGATCCTCGGACATCCGTTTAGTCAGCGTCGTGATGAGTACGCGTTCACCTTTCTCGACACAATCGTTGATTTCAGACAGCACATCATCTACCTGGGAAGTGACCGGGCGCACATCAATTTCAGGGTCTACCAGCCCCGTGGGGCGCACTACTTGCTCGGCAACAACATCTGATTTTTGCATCTCGTACGGTCCCGGCGTCGCCGATACATAAATCATCTGCGGGGCCAGTGCTGCAAACTCCTCGAACTGCAAAGGGCGGTTGTCCAGGGCCGAAGGCAGGCGGAAGCCATACTCGACGAGGGTTTCCTTGCGTGATCGATCGCCCCGGTACATACCGCCAAACTGCGGTACCGACACGTGGCTTTCATCCATCACCATCAAGGCATTCTCAGGCAGGTAATCGAGCAGGCAGGGAGGCGGCTCACCTGCACCACGGCCAGATAAATATCGGGAATAGTTTTCAATGCCTGCGCAGTACCCGATCTCCTGGATCATCTCCAGATCAAAACGCGTGCGCTGCTCCAGGCGCTGGGCCTCTACCAGCCGGTTGGCACCATTCAATTCCTTCAGGCGCACCTCAAGTTCTTCGCGGATCTGCTCAATGGCATTCAGCAGGATCTCTCGAGGGGTCACGTAATGTGTCTTCGGGTAGATGGTCAGGCGAGGTACCCGAAGGGTGACCTCGCCTGTCAGCGGATCGAAAAAACTCAGGTGTTCAATCTCATCATCAAAGAGCTCGATGCGGATACCTTCACGTTCGGAGTCTGCCGGATGCACGTCAATCACCTCGCCGCGTACACGAAAGGTACCCCGGCGCAACTCGGCATCATTGCGTGAGTACTGAAGCTCAGCCAGCCGGCGCAACAGCGTGCGCTGATCAATGCGATCTCCACGATCAAGATGTATGACCATATTCAGATAGGCCTTGGGATCACCGAGCCCGTAGATGGCTGAAACGGTGGCTACGATGACCGTGTCCGGGCGCTCGAAAAGAGCCTTTGTAGCGGACAGGCGCATTTGCTCGATGTGTTCGTTGATGGAGGCGTCTTTCTCAATGAAGGTGTCGCTTGAAGGTACATAGGCTTCCGGCTGATAGTAGTCGTAGTAGGACACGAAATACTCCACCGCGTGCTGCGGGAAGAATTCCCTCATCTCCCCGTACAGCTGGGCAGCCAAGGTCTTGTTGGGGGCGAGGATGATTGTCGGGCGCTGCACCTGCTCAATCACATTGGCAATCGTAAAGGTCTTGCCCGAGCCTGTTACTCCGAGTAGCGTCTGGTGGGCCAGCCCGTCGCGCAGTCCATCCACCAGTGCCTGAATGGCGCCGGGCTGGTCGCCTGCCGGGGCAAAGTCGGTAACGATTTTAAATGGCTGATGCATATCTCTCTTTTTGGAGTCTTATCTCATCTGGGCTGTGCCCGTATACTCTGTGTGAAGCTGTCAAGGCACACCGTTCGCGGCACCAAGCCCCTTATCAGGAGACATTGTGCAAAATTCACTCGCAAAACGCGTATCCAGGATTCAACCGTCCGTCACTTTAGCCATAACTGCACGAGCGAATCAAATCCGTGCTGAAGGCGGAGACATCCTGAATCTTGCTGCGGGCGAGCCAGACTTTGATACTCCCGAACACATCAAGGAGGCAGCTATTGCCGCCATGCATGCGGGCCAGACGAAGTATACGGCTGTGGCCGGCACTGCATCCCTCAAGGAAGCCGTCATCGAGAAGTTCCGACGCGATAACCAGCTGGAGTACAGCCCCAGTGAAGTCATGGTCTCCACGGGGGCCAAGCAGGTACTTTACAACCTGTGCCAGGCACTATTGGACGACGGGGACGAGGTACTGATTCCGGCCCCGTACTGGGTCTCCTACCCGGATATCGCGCGCCTGGCGGGTGGTGAACCGGTCACCATTGCAGGTGGGGCCGAGAACCGCTGCAAGATCACTGCAGAAGATTTGGAAAGCAGGATCACTGCCAAGACCAAGCTGCTGGTCATCAACAGTCCCTCCAATCCGACGGGCATGGCCTACACCGGGGATGAGCTCAGTGCCTTGGGCGAGGCCCTGGAAAGGCATCCAAAGGTATTCGTGGTCAGCGATGATATTTACGAACACATCCTGTTTCGCGGGCAGACCTTCTCAAACATTCTGAATGCGAGCCCTTCGCTCAAGGACCGGACTCTGGTGCTGAACGGGGTCTCCAAAGCCTATTCAATGACCGGCTGGCGCATCGGCTATGCAGCAGGACCCGAAGCGCTCATCAAGTCCATGACCAAGATTCAGTCGCAGAGCACATCCAGCCCGAGTTCCATCTCGCAGGCTGCAGCGGAAGCTGCACTGACAGGGGACCAGGAATTTGTTGCGAACATGCGTGATGAATTTGAAAAGCGTCACGACTTTATCGTCGAGGCCCTGAATGAAATCGACGGGATCCGCTGTTTGCAGGGTGATGGCACATTTTATTGTTTTCCAAATATTGAAGGCCTGATCGAGAAAACCGCAAATATTTCGGATGACGTCGGTTTTGTGGAATATCTGCTGAATCAGACAGGCGTTGCCGTGGTGCCGGGCACAGCATTTGGATCGCCCGGCTACATGCGCATCTCCTTTGCAACCAGCCTGGATGTCTTGAAAGGCGCAGCGGCTCGTCTCAAGGAACTTTGAACACGTTGAGCAGGGATACCTGACACGCAATTGGCATCAATAGGCAATGCCAGCACCAGTATTACGATCTGGCGTTGACCTGCGTATAGTGGGTCGTTACCATTTCCCGTCTTCATATTCCCCGGTAGCTCAGTTGGTAGAGCGGGTGACTGTTAATCACTAGGTCGGCGGTTCGAGCCCGTCCCGGGGAGCCAATTAAATCAATAATATAGTACATCCCCCTTTTAAATCCATGTGTCATTCGGTACAATTTCAGTACACTACTACTGGAATTGATCTATGGCCACTCTTGTAAAGACCCCTTCGAACACCTGGAAAGCCGTCATCCGCAAGCGTGGCTGGCCGACCACGATCAAGACCTTTCGTACCCGGCGCGATGCCCAAGACTGGGCACGGCGTACCGAGGATGACATGGTGCGTGGGGTCCATATTGATCGATCTGATTCTGATCGCCTGCTGTTAAGCCACGCACTGGATCGCTACCTTCGCGAAGTCTCCTCCACCAAGCGTGCCACCACTGCATATGGTGAGCTGCAAAGATCCAAGGCAATCAGGCCTGCCCTTGGCAACTACAGCCTTGCCGCCATCACACCGGACCTGGTAGCCAAATACCGCGACGAGCGTCTGGAGTCGGGGATGTCCAACAACACAGTTCGTCTGGAACTGGCCCTGCTCTCGCACCTGTTCACGATTGCCATCAAGGAGTGGAGAATTGGTCTGTTCTACAACCCGGTATCCAATATCCGCAAACCGGCCCCGGGGAAAGGGCGTGATCGGAGGCTGGGTAAGGACGAAGAAGTAGTGCTGTTCCAGGCCTGCGATCGTCATAGCAATCCGATGCTGAGCTGGATCGCAAGAATAGCCTTGTTCACCGGCATGCGTGCCGGTGAGATCAAGTCACTGACGAGAAAACAGGTGGACCTGGACAAGCGCACCGTACATCTCACCGAGACCAAGAACGGCTCCTCCAGGACTGTACCCCTGACCCGACAGGCGACAGAAGTTTTCCGTGCCGCACTCAACCACCCGGTACGTCCTCTGGATACCGATCTCATCTTCTGGGGTGAACCTGGCAGGGACGGGATCCGTCGTCCCTACGAGTTCAGGCCAGCCTGGGTCCGGACATTGAAGAAAGCCGGCATCGAAGGTCTGCGCTTTCATGACCTTCGCCATGAGGCGGTCTCCCGCCTGGTGGAGGCAGGACTGGGGGACCAGGAAGTATCTGCCATCTCTGGACACAAGTCCATGCAGATGCTCAAGCGCTATACGCACCTGAGAGCAGAGGACCTGGTGGGCAGGCTGGATCAGGTCATGGCCTGAGACCGCATCCTGGCCGGCAGATACGCCTACTTTTTTAGAATCCAATGCTTGGTCCCCAGGGGACCACACTGTGGACTTCAGGAACACGCACTAACTGCCTGTTTCATCGTAGCGCCTGCAGAACACTGCACCAGTCTGTTTTCACCATACCGGATACACCCGGCCAATACACCACAAAATCACAATGCCCGTCACCACGTGGCATAAGAACCACGCGACTTCTTGAAGGGCTTTCTTCTGATTTTGTCCGGCATCTCGTGCAGTCTTGTGCGTCCAAATGATCAACCAGGAGAAGATGGACCATGCAAGATACCGAAAGTCAAAATGCAGTTACCCTTGAGAGTCAATTGACCGAACGTTTTGGCCTGCTGTTGTCACAGACGCAGCTGGCCCAGTTACTGGGCCGAAGCACTGGCGGCCTGCGCTACAGCTTGAGCTACCCCAGTGATCGACAGACACGCGCCCTGAAGGCCTGCGGGCGCAAGATTGGAAGACGCGTGTATTACCCTGCAGGCGAGGTCGCCCAGATCATCCTCGAGCCCAGCGCGCAATGAGGACTGCCCAAGGCTTCAATCCCGGCCGATGAGCATCCTCGCCCGGGAGTGGGCCCTGTGCCAGGACCTGGCACCGGTGCACAAGCTGGTGCTGGTGGTGCTGGGCGATGCCGCCGATGACCAGGGTCGGTGCTGGCCGCGGATCTCCACGGTAGCAAAGAAGGTAGGCGTCTCCACCCGCACCGTGCAGCGTGTCCTTCATCATCTGGTAAACAGAAAGATGATTACCGTGGAGCCTCGCAAACGAGGGGATGGTTCGAGCTCCTCGAACCTGTACCGGCTGAAGTTGAAGGGGGGTGACAGAATGTCACCCCCTCCTGACAAATTGACACCACCCCCTGACACCTCTGTCACCCAGGGGTGTCACCCGTGTCAGGGGGAGGGTGACACCGGTGTCACCCCTTTAACAGAAAGAAGAACAGAAAGAGAACCACCACCACGCAAGCCCGTGCCAACTAGTAAGACCGGGATCGAAGATCGTGGTGGTGGGAAGAAGAGGATGGATTTGCACTACCCGAAGGATCTGGTGCCCTCGGAACGCAACCGGGCTGAAGTCATGATCGGTGCAGTGGATCCACCACTGGACCCGCAGGTGCTCGATGAATGGGCCGCAATCATCGCTGCACGCGATATACGATCATCCCCGTTGGGATGCCTGCGTGCATTGATCGAACGTGCACGAGAAGGCAAATTTACACCGGAGCGGGGCTATCGCATCGCTCAGGCGCGCCAAGCAGTGCGACGGGTGCAAATACAGGCAGCGAAGATGCCGGAGTTGGCACCCGTGGATGAAAGCAGTCCACTGGTGCGCCGCATTCGTCAGGTGGCTCAGCGCCAGGGCAAGGGATAGCCAGGCACATGATGGCAACGCAATCTGTACAGCCCCGTTCCGGCTACAAGGGATCTGGTAACTCTGGGATGGCTGCCAGGCGATCGGAGGCCAGGGATAGCGATTCAACGAACCGATGGCCACGCACGGACCCCGCGTCACTACCCAGAGCGCGCAGCAAACGCGGTAGTGACGCGGGTGCAATCAGCGTGCTGGCCCGCACCGTACGGTATATTTTTGATTGCGAGCTCGAATGCCCCGCGAATTACGGTGTCCCCACATCCGGTCGCACGCGATTTTTTTGTCACAACGCTGATCTTTTCTGTGACAGAGCTGCACCGGATGCTATACTCACCGTGATGATTTAGTACCGGCGCCACTACGGTATATCAGTGGCAAAGAGGCACCTCCGGATCGTGTAACAGGTGCACAGCGGCAAAAGCCGTCGATCCATCTTCAAATACACTGTCTGTCTATACAGACAGTCCGGATTCAGGCCTTCTGGGCCGTTTCCATCTTCAACACAGGCAATGCCTGTACCTATTCACAACTCGGTTGTGAAGTTCTGCAATGAAGCTGCGTGTGCAGTGCGCCAGTCTGACCTTTGAGGTTATGGCTGCCCCGTGCTGTGTGCCTGCATATATATCAATCAAGCGGAGCGATCCGCACAACTTAACAGGAGGTTATTACCATCTTTAATCACCGTCTCGAAAGAGGCATCTGGACCTGCACAGGGTTCAATCTGCAACAGCAGATGAACTGTGCTGCCTTGACCAGGCACATTCAAGTCATCCGGGGGTAGTGCCCCATGAACGTATTCGCTGAAAAGTGAATCCTAAGCAGCCCAGGCTGCCGGGAGTTCAGAAACACTCACCAGATACTGGAGAACACTATGCGAGACTTGAACCGACAATTGAAACAGATCTGCAAACAGTGCAGAGAGGGCAGCTATGCCACGCAGAGGAATCGGGAACGCATCCTCACGTTAATCGCCAATGCGCTGCAGGCGATGGGCTACCTAAAGGTGTAGGCTGGTACTTTCGCATTCATCCTGTAAGCACCCTGATTCAAAATTATGCCCATGGGAGGCTCGCCCTTGACGCAGATTACCTAGTCATGAACCCCACTACAGGAATCATGGATGGACATCATTTAGCGTTTCCAAGCTTGATAAGTTGGAATTCTTCGCGCAATTTACCGATGTCGATGCTACCCCAACACCGCGCAGTCAGCTGCGCACCCTTTGGAGGGAATGCCCCATGGATCACCCTGATGCCCTTGGTCTCAAGGAATTCGGCTACCGGCACGAAATCACGGTCAGATGAAACGAGTACTGCGATGTCGTAATTGTCTACCCAGGCAAGGCTGATCATGTCAGTCGCCATCCTGACATCGACGCCCTTCTCCTCGGTCCCACGCATGTCGGCACCACAGGCAGGGCATTGCTCCACTGCCGTATGGCAGGCAGGGCACGAGGGCGGCGAACGTTTCCTCTGGCGCTTGACGATGGATACCTTCACGCCGGGAAATTTATCCACTTTCGTTGTTGCCCATTGGTGAAGTTTCCGGTCTGCTTTACTAGCCGGATCGTAGGAGCCATAGAAGTTGAGGCCTTGATATTCACCGATCGCGGCGGAATCGACAACTGATGCTGCGGCACGTGACAGTACCTGACCCAATCTTAACCAGTCGGTGCGGAATGCGGTGTCGGTATCCCGCATCGAAAGCGTGTAGTTCCAGAAGTCGACAAATACTCGGACCCTGAGGCGTGGGCTCTGGATCAAGTCGTCGCTGGCCATATCAGTCCACAGAAAAATTCAGGGACGCGCGAGGCGTCCCTGGGGTAAAGATAATCGAACCCCGTATCTCCCTATCTGGGCGGTGGTCCGATGGGTAGTCTTGTATACCAATGTATGCCCATACAACAGAAAATGCAAGCTTGTATATGTGTTCGCAATGAGATTTCAGCCCGACGACAAATAGCAGCTGAGAAGATAAGATATGTTACAAAGATTCGCCCAAAATAAGTAAATTATTATCGCTTCTGATGAACAACACACCATCAAAGTTCAATAATCTCATACGCCGTCAACTTATCCAAGTTGCTGAACAACATTATCGTGTTCGGCTCAAAAATGTGGGGCGACATGCTAGGTGGCTACGAGATGAGTCAGGTCGAAACTGGTGGGTACTAGGTGGAAGATTGTTATTTCATGGTATTTCAATGGAGATGATGGATGATGAACTTCGGGCAAACGAAGAAGGGAGGATGATCGTTGGAATATGGGGGAAAACCAAAATCAGGATTTTTGGGGGCGCTACTGGACCCCTTTTACAGAAGCGGACCTTATTCCGTGACTCCAAGGGTAGCTATAAGCTTAACTTCAAGGAATTAGGAGGCAAGCTGATATTACCAAAATGTCCCAACTTCACTCTTGTACAGATCAGTACCTGCTCCTATACAGATGAGGATCTAGACAATGACAAAAGAACAAAACAAATGAAGCAAATCTTTAACAAGCTTTCCCCTCTCGAAAAAAAGGAGGTTCTAGACCATTTAAAGAAGTCTGAAAGATCATGATATGAAGCCCACTGGCGACATAATTGATTCAAAGGCGAATTGCATCCTACATCGGTACATTGTCAGTACACTGCTGAGTTTTTATTGTCAGCGTTAGACTTGCCTAACATATTAAGCTAACACGCTTAATACTAAATCCGCAAAAATTACCCTACATCTGCACAATCAAATAGTTACTGACTTTGCAGGCTCTGACTGGTGCAGGTTTTTTCTCGAGGCAGTACAAGTTCAGGCTGAAAATAATTTGAAAAAAACTCAAGACATACTTGCCTTGTATGAAAACATGAAGAAACGGATAGTAGAAATAACACGTTCACGACATGCCATACGTGCGCTGGACTGGTTATTTGAAAGGCCGATTTTCAGGGCCTCTCATTTTTCAAAATGGGCTGGCATACCGCAGGCTACAGCTCCCCGCCTTTTAACAGTTTTACGAAAAGAGGGAATTTTGCAAGTACTTGTGCAGGCAAAAGGTCAACAGTCTGCTTTGTTTGCTTACACGGACCTTCTGAGAACTGCAGAAGGGGATAAGGTTTTGTAGTGCATGGATGCGACACAAATATATTTGTGTCGCATATCTGTAAATAAATGAGCCACAAAATCAGGGGCTGATGTCCTGCAGGGGCTGAAAAATTCTTCTGATATTGTTGGTTCTTTTCACTTCACAGCGTGGGTCTTATTTGAGGCGATCCATTAGTAACGGGTGGATACGATAACGTAATTTTTCAGTACACTGCCGGTACACCACGCAGTTTTTACTACTTGCATTAGGCTAAGCTAACACACTGAACTAAAAAGATTTATACTCAGTGTACTAAGTATTTCCTATCTCATGATAATCAATGGGTTATCAATTTTTCACGCCCTGTTAATCACTAGGTCGGCGGTTCGAGCCCGTCCCGGGGAGCCAATTGTCAGAAATGCCTGTTTGAGCCCGTTCAGCTGGCTTTTTGCTTTCCAGCGCAATCACATTTTTCGCAAGTAGATCAAACGGTTGGCGGTATGCGGCCGTGAGCTGGCCGCCCTTCCAAGTACAGTTCGATAATACAAAATCGAGCAACCGGCGTTTTTCAGCCGGGGACTGCTTACGAAACAGTGCACTGGCCTTCTGCGCGAGTTCGAGAAGACGGATGCCCTCGTCGAAATAGGTCTGATCCGCATTCTGGTGCTCGTGGATCAACTCCAGACACTTGCGTTGCTCTTCGCGCCACTCCGCAGATCTATGATCGAAGAAGTCGCTATCGATACGACCGTCGAGCTTGTCGACGTACATGGCTTCGATACGGTGCTGCAGGCGGGCACACTCCCCCTGAATCCGCCGAACGGCCTCCTCGTGGTGTTGTTTCTTGTCACCATGGCTGGCCCGTAGCGCCTGCAACACCCAGGCCAACACCTCGTCATCAAACCGCAGGTGATCAAGCAGTTCAGCAAACCGTTCCTCCAGAACTTCCTCACGGATGTATGGCTCTGGGCATTTCCCCTTGGCACGGCTGCAGTGATAATAGATATAGCGGCTCTTCTTGAGCTCTGCCACCATCGAGCAGCCGCAATGCCCGCATCGGATCAGGCCGGTAAAGGCAAAATTGTATTTGGTCTTTCGATTCCTGTTTACATACCGACCACCAAGGACGGCCTGTACCCTGTCCCATAACTCCCGACTCACAATGGGTTCGTGGGTTCCCTGGTACGTTTTTCCATTCCAGGTGAAACTCCCCGTGTAGATGGAGTTGTTGAGCATCTTGAAGATGGTGCTCTGCGGAATCGGTCTTCCAGTCTTACGGAATGCAAGCCCCGCTTCCCGCGCCATTTGGGTGATGTCTCTTCCAGAGTACCGCCCCGTTGCGTACCACTCGAACACCTGGAGAACGACCGGGGCGAGATCCGGGTCCTTTTCAATGATCTTCTTGCCGTTCTCGCCGACGATATTCCGATAGCCGAACGGTGCGCAGGATGGCCAAATCCCCTGCTCGGCCTTCTCGGTCATCCCCTTGCGGGTCTCTTCCGAAAGGTTATCGATGTAGTTCTTCGCCATCAGCACCTTGATGCCGTGCATGAACTTCTCGGATGAGCGGGAATCTGAGGACAGGACGACATTTTCCTTGACGAAGTGGATCTCCAGGTCCAGCTCGTCGAGGGTCACCCAGTCTTTCAGGTTGCGGTACAGGCGGTCGGTCTTCTCGACCAGGATGGTGCAGGCCTCGGGGTGCTGATGGAAATAGTTTACCATCCTGCCGAAGCTGAAGCGGCCTGACTGCTTGGCAGTCTCCACGTCAACATATTCTTCGACGACTTCGATGCCTTCAGCCAATGCGTAATCCCGCAACAACTTGAGTTGGGCTGGAATCGAGAAGCCTTCTTTCTCCTGTTCTTTCGAGGAGACGCGCACATATACCACTGCATGCCGCTGCGATAATCCGGTTGCTCGATTTTGTCTATTCAGCTTTGCCATAGATGCTTACCATATATCAAGTATCTCGCCAGACCAACCCAATGCTTATAAATACTGCGCATGAACACGGAGAAGAATGTATAGCTGGAACGATCGGGTGATCCCAAAATCCAAATGCTGCCGTTCGCTCTCTGCTGTTCGCTACTACATGAGCCGACACACTCACCCTTCAGGCTTATCTTCCATCAGGCAAGGCTTTACATACATGGAAAATCACCACGAATACATCTATCATTATACCCGTGGCCAAGGACAAAATTCGGCTCCATGCCGTGTGGTTTGCAGATTACGATCTGTAAGCCCTATATCCTCGGCCCCAGCTCTCACTATTCCTCGAAAGCCGCTAGATTGAGCGGTTTTGTATAGAGGACACCCCCGCCTACCGTCCTCCACTCGATCCAAATTGTGAACCTCGCCAACCCGCGTTGCACTGGTGTGTGCCGAGGAGACCCTGCCGCACACCGATGACCTGTGCTGCTGCAAGTGTCTCATCGGCTTACAGCTGGGTCCTACAATTGCTGGAATAGATCTGTGAACTTGTGTCCGCACCGTCCGCATTGTCCATCTGGTTATTTTCGGATTGTTTGTCGCGGACGGCCTGGGACTCAGCGTGACCGCCGCTTGCGTCCGCGACCCTGCCGACCGTCCGCGAGTCGTCTTGGTCGAAGCCGTTGTTATGCCGGGCTTCTGTAGACTGCGCGGACGATGCGGACGGTGTGGACGGTCTTGCCGGTGCAGATTCCGGTTTGCGGGTAATCCGGATGATTCGGGTCCTGGCGCGTCCCTCGCGCTCGAAGGTGATGTCGATGCCGACTTTGCGTAGAAAGGTTGCCGCCCGGCGGACCCGCCCCGACAAGGCTCGGGCCGACGATGGCCAAGCCTTGGACTTGTGCACCTTCTCCCCAACCTCCTCGTCGAGGGTATCCAGAAGATCCGATGCGGTTCCCGTCCACTCGGTCCGCGTGCCAATCAGCGAACGGATGGCAGAACTCACCGGATCAGCCTCGATGACGCTGTCGACCGCTTCATCGCGGTTGCCCGCATAGGCAGCACCGAAGGTGCCAGCCGTCCAGAGTGCAGTTTCGCAAGCCGTTGCCCAGAGTGCGAAATCCGCCATGCGCGGCAGGCTATCGAGCCGGGTATCCGGCAACCGCTTAAGACCGTGGGAAACCGCGTTGAGCAGCGTTCCGAGGAGCTGTGGACGTACAGCGTTGAACTCTGCCCACAGCTCCCTCTCGGGTCGGCGGCATTCCTCGGGGATAGCTTCCAGTGTCAGGAAGATCGCCCGGTCAGCCAGGTCTGGCCGCGTGACAATATCTTCGATGCCGTTCAGGATCACCGGTCGCGCAGCATCGAATAGCACCTCGTCCTGGTCTGTATAGAGCTGGCGCACCGCAAAACCGCCACCGGTGGCAAGCCGGCACAGGGTGTCGGAGATCCACGCAGGCAGGCCTGAGACATTGTCGAAGGCCAAGACATGGCTATTGTTCGCTGCGATGAAAAGGTCGCGATCCTCTCGCGGCAAGGCGCGCAGCGGCGCCGTATTGGGGTCGATCAATGCGCGCAGCACGGCGGAGAATGTAGACTTTGCCGAGCCCTGCTCACCAGACAACACAATCACTGGGTAAGGCCCACAGTTGCGCAGCACGGCGAGTGTCCAGGCCACGACCAGGATGAAGTCGTTATCGTCCCGGACATTGAGAAAACGCCGCAAGACCTCAATGCAACCGTCCGGCTGGGGCGTCGGCAGTGCCTGCATACCGGCAGCACGCCGGAACCGGACCGGAGGCCCCTCGATTACACGCCAGCCGTCGCTGTCGATCTCCACTGCCTGCCAAGCATCATCGCCGAGGTCGAGGTAAAGCTTGTCTTCCAGACCGCCAATGCGAATGTGTACCTCCCGCTCAGGCCCATCGAAGTGGGCTTTGGCCCCAATGACGTTGAGTGCCGATTGCAGGGCCTCGGAGTTCGGTGCACTTCCGGTCGCTTCGAAGAAGCGTCGAGTCAGCCAGCGGCGAAAGCCCTTGGTGCGGACCGGCCAGGTTTCGCGGTGGCCGTTGACTACAAGGTCGGCAAAGGCTACCGCATCAGGGCTGTGAAACAACTCGGCCTCCTGGGCCAGCTCGATCAGCAGGTCTGCCTGTTTTGGGCCACGGCCGCTATTATCGCCAGCCTCCTTGGCCAAGATTTCATCCAGCGCGGTGACCCGGCAGCCGAAGCGTTTGAGCCGGGCACGCAGGCCTTCAAACCGTGCATGATCCTCCTGCCGCAAAGCGACAAGTGCCTCGATAACTTCCGGTGCGAACGGCGCACCCGGATCAGCCTCGGTGCGTGCAAGCAGATCATCTAGCGGATCGCGAAGTTCTTCTGCACTGTCAACTGCGGCGCAGATCAGGTCTTCAGATACGTTGATCATGCAGCACCCACCTGTGTGCCGACAACGCGACTGAGTAGGACATCGTTGAAGTCCATGCCGGTGGGCGGGTGCGCGATGCGAACCGTCCGGCCTTCGCGCTTCCACCGTCTGGCCGCATCGAGTGCCGCCGCCTCGCCCGGGTCGTCGCCGTCCGCCAAGACGATTACCTCTTCGACCTCTGCAATAAGCTGCAGGGCACGCAGTCCAGACGCGGACAGCGCGGCCCAGGCAGGCAAACCTGTGGCCTGCATCGCAGCAAGGCAGGTCTCGATACCCTCACCGACCATCAGCTTGCCGACAGGCATAGCGAGTCGCACCGAACCACCCCTACAGGGGCCAAGCATCATCTTCTGCGGGGTGATAGGTGCCTTGTCGGCACCGTCGCGGGCGAAAAAGGTCCGGTGGATCGCCAGAGGCTCGCCGTCGGCACCGTGCGTTACAAGCGCGACCATCCCGGGCCAGGTTTTACCGCTGGGATGCTTCAGATACGGATGAAAGCGTACCGAGTCCGGTGGGACAAGGCTAATCCCGCGCGAATACAGATAGGTCGAAACAGGCGTATCCACCGCCGGCACTGCTGAATCCCACAGGCGTAGTGCGGCTGCGGTTCGGCCGTTGCCATCCTGCGCCGGCGGCACACTAGATACCGTTGGTATCTGTCTTGTCGCACGTCGCTGGCAATGACCACTGGTGCTACCCCATAGCCCTCGTGACTGTAGCTCGCCAATTACGACGGACTGGTCGCATCCCGCATGGCAGTGCACCAGAACCTTGCCGTTGTCGGCGTCCCTGATCGAAAGGCTCGGGTCTCTATCCTCGTGGGTGGGGCAAGGAGCCATCCAGTGGCTGCCAGTACGGCGCCCACCCAGGGTCCGGGCAAGGGTCTCAGCGTTCATGCGTCGACCCCTTCGCTGTTCTTCGTTTCAGGGCCGTCGCATCCTTCCCGGTAGGACCACTCAGCGAGGACGGTGAAGAACCCGGTGATGTTCTCGGTAATCTCGCGTGCGTCCTCATTACTGAGGCGGCGCTTCATTCGTGGTTGCCAGACGGCAATGGTTTGGTCAGTCAGTTCCTGCTTTGTCATTCGCATCGGTGGTTGCAGAAAGCGGCATCCTCGCGGATGCCGCAGTTCCTTCTGCCCTCCACCTCGGAATCACACCGATGGCAAGCGACATAGTATTCAAATCATCGCGCCCCAGTCTCAGGGGTCGCTGAGGTTCATTTTCCGCTTACGACCTCTTCTTCAGGGATCGTAAAGCGATGATTCTTGCCAGCCTTGATGGTCAGTCCCCGCTTCCTACCTTTTACGATTTCACACGAGACGGTCAACTCAAAGAAGCCATGCCGCAGGCCATCCCGTACCTCTTGGGACAGGCGGTCCATGGCCTGCTCCAGGGCCGGCTTGTTGCTGCTCGTCGGCATCATGTCATTCTTTCCTCATTGTTGAAGAAATTCAGCGTGACGTTCATGACCCACGCTCTATCCTGTATGGCTTAAACACTAAACACCTTCTCCAAAAAAAATCTACCCATCAGTATCCACCAACCAGACCCTGTTCGACGGGATAACCGACCTGCAGCAGGCCCAGGCTTTCCAAGCGGATGCGCATAGCCTGCGTCGACACACTGAACATCGGTTTGAACTCCTTCGCGATGGTCTCGAACGCACAGGTGTGCGGCTCGAATGTCTCCTCTATCGCTCTCAACAAAATTTCCTGGATGGGCCTTAGACCACGGTATTTGTTCCGGCGGGGGCAAGCCTGGTCCGCATCATCGGTGTAAACGAAGGGCCTCAAAGCACCGAAGCGGGCAGACCACGCATCGAACACATGTTGTCGGGGCATAAGCAGGCATGAAGAGAAGTAATCCGCTTGCCATTCGATTGGCTCCTTCGCCTGCCTTGAGCGACAAATAACCCCTGGCTTCGGTTGGTTTTGGCCGAACGTCGATGCCTGGGAGTCAGTACCAGTTATGTATGACCTGTGTTCCCACCAGTGCCCCGCTTCATGGCCACACGTGAAGTAAAATCTGCCTTCCATTTCAGGGTGTACGTGCGGGTCCAGACTCTGATCAATTAATACCTCGCGCCTGTCTACCCACATTGCCCCGAGGATGTCAGTGTCCGGCATGCCGAGGCGCGAACTGAGATCAGCAAAACCGAGTGAGAACCCGAGATACGTTTCAAGGATCTCATCCGTGGGGACTGGGACCTGGACCGGTTGGCCCAACTCATGGAAATAGGCTTCGAGCAGATTCAGCGCGTCACGCTCGATCTGCTGCTTTGACAAGTACTTCACTTTGATAGTCATTGCATCTGTATCCGGGTCTATATTTGTAGCGCTAGCACCAGTTGGTCAGACTCTTACTCCTTCTTGAGCCGCTGGACCTCCTCGGCTAGCCGATGCATCTCCTCGGCAGAAAGACCGTTCGCAGCCCGCAGAAAAGTTGCCATTTCGCGCGGGTGGCGCTTAATGATGTCGGCCAGCTCGGATGAAACGCGACCGGCCAGTGCAAGCAGCTCATCAGCGTCCTGACCAAGCGCATCGGCTATAGCCCTGACCTTGTGTTCGGCGGGGGGCGCAAATTCGTCACGTTCGACCTTCGACAGGTAGGTCGGGCTCATGCCGACCATTTGTGCAAACCTGCGCAGGCCGATCTTCTTCTCTTCCCTCAACTGTCTGACGGTCGCGCCGAAGCTGCTGTCGTTGATGCTCATCTCTGTTTCCCCATATTGTTGCTTGTATAATAAACACTAAACGATTTACATACAACCCTCATCACAACATTTTGTGCTTATGGTGTGCTAAACACCAATATGTTGGATCAGGCGGAGAAACCCGAAGCAGGTCTTGGAGAGATAGCGAAGACTGCTTTTGTGTAGTGGCTGCAAGGATGGGAATTCCGAGGTAGAATCACAGGATAAGGACAATTCAGGGAGACAGCATGAGCACAAAGAGGCTTTTGGGGGTTGAGTCAGGGGGAGTTGATATAATAGCCGAGCCGAGCCGAGCCGAGCCGAGCCGAGCCGAGCCGAGCCGAGCCGAGCCGAGCCGAGCCGAGCCGAGCCGAGCCGAGCCGAGCCGAGCCGAGCCGAGCCGAGCCGAGCCGAGCCGAGCCGAGCCGAGCCGAGCCGAGCCGAGCCGAGCCGAGCCGAGCCGAGCCGAGCCGAGCCGAGCCGAGCCGAGCCGAGCCGAGCCGAGCCGAGCCGAGCCGAGCCGAGCCGAGCCGAGCCGAGCCGAGCCGAGCCGAGCCGAGCCGAGCCGAGCCGAGCCGAGCCGAGCCGAGCCGAGCCGAGCCGAGCCGAGCCGAGCCGAGCCGAGCCGAGCCGAGCCGATTTGCGCCTTTGTGGCTTCGTTGCCTAGGGCTTTCACCCTCTTTATCTGAGTCCGACCTTCCCGCCCGCTGCACTCTTGCCGGCGTCCTGCGCCGTGTTGCAGCCATCGCACTCCTGCTCACCCTCGCCGCTCCGGCCGCCGCACAGACGATCGACTCCACGGAGATCACCGAAGGCGAAACCAAGACCTTCACCATCACTGTACCGTCCGCCTGGTCGACCAATTTAATAGTAGAAGATCCGATTCATGCAGGTGCTGCTACTGCACTGGTTCATCTGTGCAGTACTGTAGATTTATTTATGAGTTTTGGATCATCGTTCGACTGGGATGTCTGCTACACCTCAGGAACTAAAAGTACTCGTACCTTCACAATCGAAGTACGCACAAATGCAGACTCGATCGACGATCCGGATGAGACATTCAATATCAGGGTCAGGGATGTAGATCAAGGGGGCTTCGATCATTCCTTCACCATCACGATCCGGGAAGCGGGCACCACATTTCCTGCTGGCAGCATGCCGCAGATTATGCTCAGCCAGGATACCTTCCAGATTGATGAGCCGCAGGCCGACGGCTGCTCGGACAGCCACGTTGGCACTGAGACGACGCCTCATGTTAACCAGGACACCGGAGAGCTGGAGAGAGTAGAGCGGCACTACGGGCCCAAGCTCACGTCAGTGCAGTACAAGGTCCAGCTCGACCGCAAGCCCGGCCTGAACAAGTATGTGAGCGTGGAGATCTGGGAGCCGACCGATCTGGACCGGCCCGATGTCAGGGACGGATTCAACGCCGACGGCTCAATCGAACACACAGGAAACTTCTCGCAGAACGCGCAGATCCACGGCATCAGCTGGCGTGGGGGCCAGCAGGGCAGGATCTCCATCGCCAAGTCCTCCCTCACCTTCACCGACAAGAACTGGAACCGGTCGCAGACGGTGACGGTGAACATCCGTTGCGCACAGCATGACGTCAACAACCCGCTGCCGATCTGGCACTTCGCCTTCCGGCATGACGATCGCCTGATCAATCCAGGAGCCACCCACCAGTACCGCCTCTCGGATTCCGTGCACGCCGCCGGCGAAAACCGCAAGGGCGACAACAGCCGGACCAACACCAGCCTCAAGATTGCCCAGGTGCGGGTGGCGGACAGCACCGAACCGGCCGCCATCACCGGCAACGTCGAGGGCAAACTCGTCCTTGATGCCTACGGATCGGGCTTTACCACGGGTGGCAAGAAGATGATCAGCCTGGAGTTTAACTGGAACCATCCGGGCAATGAGCTGCACAACGACTATGACGACGCCGCCGAACAGTTCGCCGCCTTCCGCGTCAGGTTGCGGACGGTGGAACCGGCCGGCCACAAGGTGCAGGAGAAGGTCGTGCGCGTGAATGCCATCAGCCCCCACGACGGCAAGAAGACCACTACCCCTTGGCATGCGGCACTCGAGGCGAAGGGCCATGTGGGCTGGGTGTATGGCCGGCCCGAACCGGCCGACTCGAAGTACGAGTGGAGCGTCGTTCCCCTGGACCGGCGCTGGAACGCCGTGGAGGACGAGCGGGTCACCAAATGCGTGCTGCTGACGAGCAAGGCCGGACCGAATGGCGGCCGGGCCTCGCGTATTGACAAGACGGCCAACCCGACTTGTCCTGCCGCGCTGCAGGGCGAGGGGGCCAGTGCGCCCGCCGTGTCCGTTCCCGACACCGCGGTCGCCAACCTGCAGGTCGCGGAGGTGAACACTGCCAGCGCCACTGCCAGCTGGGATGCGGTAGAACATGCCACCTCCTACGACGTGTCCTGGGAGGCCGAGAGCAGCGATACTGCCCTCTCCGGTGACTTGCCCGGTGTGACCGGCACCACGACCACCATCGAGCACGGTGCCTCGGTCCCGATGACCCTGACGGTGACGGTGACCCCGGAATATGTCGATGAGCACGGCGACACGCAGCAGTTGGACAGCCTCGCTGCCACGGCCACCCTCACGGTGGGGCCGGGCAGCGACGCGCTGAATGCCGACGCGCAAAGCACCGACAGCCAGGCGCCTTCCTGCGTCTCCGACGCCCTGCTTGCCGACGCCCAGCTGGCTGCGACCGAGACCTGGCGGACGTCGCCGGGCCATGTCGAGCGCTGGAGCCGGGTACTGGCCGCCTTCGGGGAGAGCAACGCCTACAGTAACAACCCGATGACCGTCACCGAGGCGAAGGCGCAGGCGGATCGCGGCCTTAAGCGCTGGGCGCCGGTGGCGCCGGCGCTCGAATGCCTGGCGGCGGCGCCGGAGGAACAGCCGGAACAGGCCGAGGTGCAACCGGCGACGCCGGCTACCCCTGAACTGAGTCTCTCGGCAGGCGCTGCCGTGGATGAGGGCGGCAATGCCACCTTTACCCTCACCGCCGATCCCGCCCCGTCCTCCGATCTGACGATGGCCTTCACCGTCACGCAGAGCGGTGACTACCTGGATACCCCCGGTGCAGGTCCGCGCACAGTGGTGCTGACCGCCGGGACGACCCAGACCGATCTCTCCGTGACCACGGTGGACGATGGGGCGGACGAGGCCGATGGTGCGGTGTCCGTCACCCTGGCCACCGGCACGGGCTACACGGTGGCAGCAGCACCGGACGATACCGCCCTGGTGGCGGTACGTGACAACGATGAGCCGGTGATCAGTATCGTGGGCGGTACTGGCGTGACAGAAGGAACGGACGCCACCTTCACGGTCTCGGCGAGCCCGGTACCGGCGGCACCGCTCGATGTGACGCTCACGATCACCCAAAGCGGGGACTTCACCAGCGAGACCGGCTCGAGGACGCTCACGGTCCCCACGTCCGGCAGCATGAGCTTTGAGATCGCCACGGTAGACGATGGTGTGGACGAGCCGGACGGCTCGATCACGGCGACGCTCGATGCCGGCACCGGCTACCTGGTGGCAGCGCCACCGGATAATACCGCCCTGGTGGCGGTGTCCGACAACGATGCGGCGGCCTCGGGTCCGACGATCTCGATTGCCGATGCCACCATGAAGGAGAACCAGCGCACGGGGTATTTCACGGTGACGCTGAGCGAGAAGGTAGATTGGCCGGTCCATGTCTACTACGCGACGCGGGATTCGTCGCCGGTGTCGGCCGTGGCGGGCCAGGACTACCTGGCGTGGAAGCGGTCCTGGCAGCTGCGGGCCCGGTTCAGGCCGGGTCAGACCGAGACGCAAATCCACGTCCCCCTCTACAACGACAGCCATGACGAGGATCCGGAGACCTTCGAGATGGTGCTGTTCGATGCCGGCGTGAACGGCCCGCCCGGGGTGTCGGTGTCGATTGCGGACGGGGTTGCGATCGGCACGATCGTCAACTCCGACCCGATGCCAGCGGCGTGGCTGGCGCGCTTTGGTCGCACGGTGGCCGAGCAGGCGCTCGATGGCATTGCCGGGCGCATTGCAGCACCCCGCACCGCCGGGCTGCAGGGTGCGATCGCAGGACAGGCGATGAGTCTTGTTCCCGGAGCACAGGGAACCCACTCCGATAAAACCGGCTTCAATAGCACCGGCCCCGATGAGAGCGCAGTGCATTCTGCCCTGCACCCCTTGCAGGACGGAGGGCCGTCCGGGCTTATCCATGCCTTCGGTACCGGTGGAACCGGCTATGACGTGCATGGCTTCGGTCAGGATGTACATGGCTTCACAGATCAGCCTGCACCGTCCTATTCCATGACGGCCCGCGAGGCGCTGCTCGCCAGCCACTTCATCGCCACCGGCGAGACGGACCCCCTGGGCGGCAGCTTCGCCTTCTGGGGCCGTGCCGCACATTCGAACTTCGATGGCCAGGAAGGCACCTTCTCCCTCGATGGGGAGACTACCTCGGCCCTGCTGGGGATCGATTATGCACGCAGTACCTGGCTGCTCGGCCTGGCCCTGATCCAGAGCGACGGAGATGGTGACTACCGGGATACGGATCCTGGTGAGGATATCTGTGAGGCCCTCGATCCGGTCCACTTGCAGGGCATGGACCCCAAGGCACGGGCCGTGCTGTGCGCCGGCGCTGTGCGCGAGGGGGACGGTGAGATCGAGGCCACCCTGACCGCAGTAATGCCCTATGCCTCAATACAGGTCTCGCAGCGCCTGAAGCTGTGGGGGGCGCTTGGCTACGGTGAAGGGGATGTGACCCTCAAACCCCAGACAGGCGGCTCCCTTGAGTCCGATATCGACTGGAGCATGGCCTCGACGGGTATACGAGGCGATGTGATCGCCCCACAGGGATCGGGGCTGGCCCTGGCGATCACCTCGGATGCCCTGTGGGCTCGTACCTCTTCTGACAAGACCCATGAGCTGGCGTCCTCGGACTCTGATGTCACCCGGCTTCGACTGGGGTTGGAAGGCAGTTACCGCATCGCCACCGAAGGGGGCGGGCATGTCACACCAAAGCTGGAGCTGGGTCTGCGCCAGGATGGCGGGGATGCCGAGACCGGCTTCGGAGTGGAACTCGGCGGTGGACTCACCTGGATGGACCCAAGCCTGGGTCTCTCACTCGAGCTATCGGGGCGCACCCTGATCACGCATGACTCGGATGATCTCGAGGACCGGGGCTTTGCCGCCTCGCTGCTCTTCGATCCCAAGCCAGCCACCGAGCGGGGCCTGTCGCTGGTGCTTCGCCAGGAGATGGGGGGACCGGCCGAGGGTGGGCTGGATGCACTGTTCCGGGTCGATCCCCTGGAGGATCGCACGGGCAGCGGCGAGAGCGCCGCCCGCTGGACCGCGGAGGCCGCCTACGGGATGCCGGCCTTCTCGGGGCGCTTCACGGGCAGCCCACATGTCGGACTGGACTTCGCCGCCGACATTCGCAACTATAGCCTGGGCTGGCGGCTGACGCCTGTGCGCTCCACCGGCTCCGGGCAGGTGCATGCACCCGATATCTCCTTCGGGCTGAAGGCGACCCGCTGGGAGAGTGATGCGGTCCGACCGGAGCATACCCTCGGCGCTGAGATCAGCATGCAGTGGTAGGGCATGGTGCTCGACTTCCACAAAAGGAGGAAGTCCAGGCAAGGAGATAGCCCGTGCTGTGGCCGTGTCACTACCCAGTGAAGCGAAGTGAAACGCGGTAGTGACGCGGCCGTCTGCAGGGCCCAAAGGCTGACAGCACCGTACTGTGCGATTTTTGGAGGCGAATGCCCGGCGAATTACGGTGTCGGAAAGGTTAGCGCGGAATGATACGAAGATTTTCCGTGACAGCGTTGCACCGAATAGTATAATTACCGTGACGATTTAGTACCGGGCCACTGCGGGTTATCAGTGGCAAAGAGGCGCCTTCGGACTGCGAAACAGGTGCTCAACGGCTCACGCCGTCGGTCCATATTCAACATCAGCCTGTATCGCTGTAATCAGCGCGCAGGCACTCAGAACCAGGCTCCTTGGGGTCGGTCCTGATCTTTAATACCAGGCTTCCTGCCTACGGCACGTGCGGGGTACCCCCCTGTACGCGTCATCCAAAACGCTGTGTGCATGGCACATCGCTCTGATCCCTTTGGGTCAGGCGTTCTGTGTGCGGTACACGAGGCTTCTTGTATCCATCCCGTGGAGTGATCCACGTAACTTCAAAATAAGGAGGTGTAACCATCTTTAAGCATCGCCCCTTATGGGGCATCGGTACTGGCACAGGGCCACTCTTCAACTGAAGAGGACCTGTGCGGCCTTGACTGAGGCATAACCAAGTCATGATCGGGAGTCGTGTCCCATGAGCCGTATCACTGAATAAGTGAGTCTGCGCAGCTGAGGCTGTCAGGGGGCTCAGAAACACTCACCAGAGGAGAGAACACGTATGAAGACTTTGAACCATAACCTGAAGCAACTGTGCCGGCACTGCCGGGAAGGCAGCTATGCCACGCAGCAGAACCGGGAACGGATATTGACCCGGGCGGCCAATGAATTGCATGGCTTGGGCTACCGCCAGATGCAGGCCAGCTCCCTGAAGCCCAAGCACATCGAGGCCCTGGTCAAGCAGTGGCGCGAGAAAGAACTCTCAATCGGAACCATCAAGAACCGGATGGCCGCATTGAGATGGTGGGCCAGCAAGATCAACAAGCAGAATGTCATCGCAAAATCGAACGAACACTATGGCATCCCGGACCGAAGGTTCGTTACCAATGAATCCAAGGCCAAAGACCTCACCACAGAACAGCTCGACAAGGTCAAGGATGAGCACGTCCGGATGAGTCTGGAACTGCAACGAGCCTTTGGTCTCAGACGAGAAGAAGCCATGAAGTTCCAGCCGAGCTATGCCGATAAGGGCGATCACATAACACTGAAGGCGAGCTGGACCAAGGGCGGAAAGCCCAGGACGATCCCTGTCCGTACAGAGGCCCAGCGGGAAGTCCTCGATCGAGCAAGAAAGCTCGCCGGCTTTGGCTCATTGATCCCGAGCCATCGAAGCTATGTCCAGCAGCTGAGGATCTATGAAGGCCATACCACGAGAGCCGGACTTTCGAACCTGCATGGGCTGCGCCATGCGTATGCCCAGGGCCGGTATGAGGAGCTGACCGGCTGGAAGTGTCCAGCCACCGGAGGACTTGGCAGAGAAACCCTGAGTCCGGAACAGAAGAAGCTGGACCAGGAAGCCCGGCTGACCATCAGCCAGGAACTGGGGCATGAGCGGATACAGATAGTCGCAACCTATTGTGGGAGGTAGGCCTATTCCTGGCCAGGGGAAAGTCGTTTAATACGGACAGTGTTGCGTAAAAACATTGCCGCATAAAAAACGCCAGCATTAGTGGCTGGCGTCGGGCCGAGGCACGAAATCCTCGGGGTGGTTAAGGTAGACTCTAGCGCATTAAGGCAGCTTGTCAATATGATATGGTGTGGTCCCATGGAAGGGAACCAGCGAGTCATAGTCTATATTGACGGGCACAACCTCTATCATGGCCTGCGCTCCGCATATGGAGCTCGATATCAATGGCTGAACGTACAGGCCCTTTCAGAAAGCCTGCTGCAACCAGACATGCTATTGATTGCCGTCAAGTTATTTCACTGTGATCACGAAAATACAGCCCGTACAGAACTACATGAATTACAGTGACTATATAATTTTCGTTGACGAGAGTGGTGATCACAGTCTTGAATATATAGATGCTGAATACCCCATATTCGTTCTGGATTTTTGTATCTTTCGAAAAGATTGCTATGCAGTTGATCTTGTGCCGAAGATACATGCATTCAAGTTCAAGCACTTTGGTCATGACATCTTCATTTTGCACGAACAGGATATTCGCAAGCAGAAGCTTCCTTTCGTATTCCTAAAGAATTTTGAGAAAAGAAGCGCTTTTATGAGTGAACTGAACGGTTTAATTGATCAGGCCGAATTTACTATCATCGCCACAGTGATTGATAAACAGAAGTACGTACAAAGGTATACCTGTCCTGCAAATCCATACGATTTAGCACTCAGGTTTTGTATGGAGCAAGCCTATACTTTTTTACAGAATCAGCGACAGCACGAGAAGACTACTCACATCGTGGTGGAGAGAAGAGGCAAACGAGAAGACCATGAACTTGAGATTGCCTTTCAAAAAATTTGTAACGATGCAGGTTACAGAAGTGTGACGCCAAGTTTCGAAATCGTTTTTGCAGATAAAAGGAGCAACTCTGCTGGCTTACAATTGGCTGATTTGACTGCACGACCAATAGGCCGGCATGTCATGAGTGCTGAGCAATCAAATAGAGCTTGGGATATTATCGAAAAAAAGCTTTATCGAGATTCTGTTGGTGAGATTCAGAGCCTTAAGGTCTTCCCATAAAAACGAAAGGCCCTAGGAAAACCCAGAGCCCGTCGCCGACCGGGAACATCCCCCAATCCGATATGCCTACAAGTTAGGTTGTTAATAATCCTTTGTCAAGGCCCTGCAGGGGGCTGGCATGGTAGTACAGGATACAGTCCTTTACTAGAAAAATTTGACTCCCGCAGGACTACTGATCAGGCAGCGATATCAAGCTCGCGGATTGCCTCGAACACCGCCCGGACCTCTGGCGTCGGTACGATGCAGAGGGTTCTATATGCTTCCGTAAAAGGGAGCCAATAAACAACCATTACTTCTTTAAAATTAAGAAATCAATGAATACTGTAATTAACTTCCGCTTAACCGAAACATGTAAGGTGTTCGCCTGATAAATCACTGATTACAAAAAAGTAACCAACTTCAGCTAAATTCCTGATACATACTTTATTATTTCCTGTCCTTTGCAAACCTCCTAAAATATTCGTTTGTTTCGGCGTCGATACAGAACAGAAAACAACCTTTCTGACCCCTGGTCATGAGGGTGCGGTAAGTATTCTTTATTACTCTATCTGTTAATATCTTGGCAGTATCTGGATCTTCTTTGAGCAACGACTTGTAGCCATTCACTGAGCTGTCTTGCCTTGACCGTTCAAGTGCGTCAGTCATCACCTTGCCGTTTCGGACTACCAGATCTTCACCAACAATCACGCCCACATAATCAAGCTCAAGTCCCTGACAGGTATGTATGCAGCCGACCTCGGACACGCTGCCAGGTGTGATGATCCAAAGTGAGCCGTCCTTATCAAGATTCCATCGCATCTCGAAACCGTGTTCAGGAATAGTCACATCCTTTATGTCAGGCTGCTTCTTACCCTTCCAGTCCCAGCAATACCCGGCAACCATGCGGGACTTGTCGTTTCTATTGTTGAGCCTACAAATTTCCTCCCTGAGTTTATTTGGGGAATCAAAAACGCGAAAGTCGTAGTCTATGCCAGCCAGTGTCGGATTCGCTGTCTCCTCGATTTGAAGAGCGCAATTTACCCATGAAAGGTAACCATCCGATCCATTGCATCGGAACTGGGACTCTAGTTTAAGTTCCGTCAGGTCAGCACCAGCCTCTGCCGCATGACGCCGTATTTCAGCTCGCTCACCTATATCCTTCAGCGTGACCCTTTGATCCTGATCCAGAAAGAAGATGGAGAGTTTGGCTGCGTGAATAATCTCCTTGATCTGATTCTCGCCCTGATTACGGAAAAGACCTGACTTTGCATTAAGCCTATGGGCTTCATCGACAATAAGGCAATCAAGCGCATTTGCTTGGCTATTGATATATGCGCCTGAACCCTTGAACAGGTTTGTGATTCGCGTCCTTGTCATCGTACCGGAAAGCTTGCTCTCGTAGACCGCTCTAGGTGCTGCATTGCGAGAGACATAGTGAGTAAGCATTCCTCTTTTCGTGTACTCCACCAGCAGGTTGATCGCAACCACCGACTTGCCGGTACCCGGGCCGCCTTCTACCAGGAGAACCTGCTTTCCACCTTTCCCTGCTTGCCTTATAAGGTCCAGGGCGGTTTCATACACAACCTTCTGGTCATCAATCATCACGAACTCGCGGTTTCCTTTGAGCAGGGACGCCAGATGATCGGCAAGGTTCTTGGAGGGTCTTAGTTTCCCGTGCTCGATCCTGTAGAGGATCTTGGACCTGTCTCCATGTCTTACATATTTCTTTAGAAATTTAGCCAACAGCTCAACATCATCTCTTAGGAACACGGGTGCCTTTCGTGTGTGCTCTTCGTAAAAGGACGACTTGACTGACAATGAGTCCACACAATTGTGAAGATAGGCGCAGGGGTGCAACGAGATATCACCCTCCTGGATCTCAACATTGAAATCCTGGATTAGTGCTGCATACGTCCAGGCCTGATAGGAGGGGTGAGTGAGTTCCCGTTTAGAACCGCCAACGAAGGTTCGAACAATCGCGTCCTTTTGGGTCTCCTCAGCTTCCGTCCATTGCTTGAGTTCGACGATGACGACAGAGTCTCTATTATTTGAGTCAGTGCCGGAAAGTATGAAGTCGACCCGTTTGGAAGTCTGGGGGATGCGGTACTCGATTGCTACACCCGCATCATCCGGTATCTCCCCACAGGTCAATACATTGTTCATGTACTGCAAGGAGTTCTTCCAGGACTGGACCTCTGAATGGGATGTGCTGTGACCTAACTTCGACGAGAATGCATCAAGAATCTGCTGTTCTATCCGGTTGAACAGAACGTCCTGATTGAACTCGCGCCGAGTGGCGGAATAGACAATCATGAATATGAGTTATTACTGCATTAGCAAAACAACACTAGCTCAGCATTTTTGAACAGCCTTGTTTTTTAGCTTGCATGTTTACGGCGGCAACTAATTCACTCAATGCATGCGATTCTACACTTTGAGTGTTCCATCTGCATATCGACATCCTAACTATTTCAATCGCTACCCTATATAGCAGCATGGCCGTTACTCTCTAGCTGTAGGCTGCATAAATTGCCATGCCCTCTGTTATGACGTACATTCCTTACTCCAATAACACAATGCAACCATGAAGAGACCTCAGCCCAGCCTGTCCAGATATTCCATAGGAATAGTGGGTATGTGTGTACTGGCTTTGACTGGAACAGTACAGGCGGAAGAGGGTCCAGACAGGCGCAATGGCCTCTACATGGGTGCTGAGTTTGGGGTTGTGAACGCTAAGGGGCTGTCTTCTGACTTGTCGGGAGTTAACCACCCCACGGTGTGTGACCAGTTGCTCAGAGACAATGACCCGGCAACGGATGACAAGGTGCTCGACCTATCAGACCCGGCTTGCAACGTTGGGGGTACTCCGCAAATCTTGACCAGCAATTCTTTTGACCTGGGCAAAGAGTTGCTGGGTGGGATCAGTATAGGCTATATACAGGAAAGATTTCGTGTCGAGCTTGAATACTCGCACCGGGTCCATGATGGAAGCGATTCCTCGCTCTGGAGAATACCCGGTTCAAATACGCCACTTGCGAGCAAGAACAACGAAGTTAGCGAAATAGACCCACCGTCTGAACGGGTATCGAATTTCGATGCCCACCAGCTTTTTGTGAACGCCTACTACGATTTCTCGAATACCTCGCGCTGGACGCCCTATCTGGGTGCAGGGTTCGGCTGGGCGAGAACCCGGTTTGACTACAGTACGCGCTTCCTGCGCAAAACGATTGCCCAGGGCTACCCCTCTGACAAACCGCCTGCGGCTGCCGGTACACTCAGCTATTGGGACACTCGAGTATCCGAGACGCTCTTCGGCTATCAACTCCTGGGGGGCCTGGACCATGCGCTCAGTGATGATGTCTCGATCGGCATCAAGGCACGCTGGGCCGACTTCGAAGATTTCAGCCACACCGGCGTTTGGGATCTCATCAGAAGCCACGAACCCGTGCAGGCAGATGGGGTGACCCCATGGGGGAGCACGCTTGAGTTTGATGACGTTGAATACTGGGCAGTGAGCTTCGTGGTGAAGCTTCAGTTCTGAGTACACACACCGGGTCATGAGCAGATGACAGGGCCTTGTACTGCATGGCCCAGACCCAGAAGTTCGGACTGGCAAATGTAAATTCAGTCAGCGGGATGCTGGCATTTTATGAATCAAGGCCAGGTACTACCGGGATGACCGTGCCCCAGTAATGGCAGCTGGGACATTGCCAGTAAAGTCTTCGACCATGAAACCCGCACTGCTTGCATTGATGCGAGTTATGTCCACGGACAAAATTCTCAATACTTGCCTGAATTCGGTCAGAAATCTGGTCGCGAAACGATTCATTTTGCAGTGGCACATTCTTCAGGAAAGCATTGACTTCCAGAAGGGACAACTCAGGTTTTTCCAATAACAATTCCAGGATTTCGTTTTTGCCGACATCACCCTCGTCCAGTTCGGTTAACAGGGACGACATTACAATCCCGCTCAGCTTCGTGTCCTTGATCTTGAGCAGGAATTCACGGAATCCGTCGGCATTATCCTGTTGCAAATAGGCTTCATGCAATTGCACAAAGATTTCCGGAAGATACTCCGGATTTTGTTTGGCCACGCTGATGTAGTGCTGGGTGGCGGTCTTGTACTTCTTCTCATGCATGGAAAAATTGCCGAGCAGGACATTCGCGCGTGCGCAGTTCCTGTCATACGAGAGTGCCTTTTTGGCAAGCTTGACCGCGGCATCCACCCGATTTTGCTTGGTTTCAAATTCAAGCTCGCTCAGCTCACAGAAATAGTGCGAAATTCTTGAACTCACTTCCACATTAGCGACCTTTTCAAGTGACTTGGCGATCTCAATCGCCTTGTCCCACTCCTTTTCCTGCTCGTACAGACCCAGCAGCAAAGGGTACGCATCCTGGTTTTGCATGCCGATCTGGATCACGTCCAGAAACAGGGATTCTGCACGGTCCAGGAGACCGGCCTTGAGATAGTCCTTGGCCAACTCCAGGAGGGCGGTCGAGCGGTGAATGGATGACAGGGTTGGGCGTACAACCAGGTTCTGATGGATACGGATCGCCCGATCGACTTCCCCGCGGCGGCGAAACATGTTGCCCAGTGCGAGATGGGTCTCTACCGTCTCGGGATCGACATCCACCAGTTCAATGAAGACCTCCAGCGCCTTGTCCGGCTGTTCGTTGAGGAGGTAGTTCAGGCCCCTGAGGTACTCGCCGGGGATTTTCTGTTTGGATTTGGGGCGATAGATGATATACGCCAGGTACCAGCCTGCAGCCCCGGCCAATATCAGTAACAGCCAGTAGATCTCGGGCATCAGTCCAGACCTTTGCCCAACCATGGAAGAATGATGGTGATTGCGCCCGGGTTCACAGCCAGGATTGCAACCTGCATGTTTGCATCATTGTTTCTAACATTGGGCAGGGTGGAGTTGAAGTCAGTACGTTGCATGCCTGCTTCGGGCAGTACAGGTGCCTTGAGTCGATGGTTGAATGGAGGAAGCGTAGCATTGGATGCCAGCGCCTTCCGCAAAAGCCCCCTCATTCGGCTGCGTGCTCAGCCTGTCTGGGACCGGTTCACCCGTTCGCGCAGTTCCTTTCCTGGCTTGAAATGGGGCACGTGCTTGCCCGGTAAAGAGACCGCATCACCGGTCTTGGGGTTTCGCCCGATACGGGGTGGGCGAAAATGCAAGGAAAAGCTCCCGAATCCACGAACCTCGATACGCTCGCCTCGGGAAAGCGAGGTACTCATCTGTTCCAGAATGCTTTTGATCGAAAGTTCGATGTCCTTGTATGCAAGGTGGTTTTGCTGAGAAGCAATGTTTTCGATCAACTCTGATTTCGTGATCATGTTTTTATGATCTCCAGCCCCCATGGCACTCTCTCCTGTCTAGTTATTATTATGCTTCCTTGGAACTGTCCTTATTCTCCTCAATGGATTCCTTCAGTATATCCCCCAGGTTGGTGGCCGCCGACTCGCTGCTGCTGTAGTCCTGCATCGCTTCGGCCTCTTCCTGCGACTCTTTAGCCTTGATTGAAAGAGTGATCATCCTGGACTTCTTGTCTACCCCGGTAAACTTGGCCTCGACTTCCTCGCCTTCCTTGAGTGCGGTGCGGATATCCTCAACGCGATCACGGGCAATTTCAGAAGCCTTCAGCACGCCCTCAACACCCTCTGCCAGCGAAACGATCGCGGCCTTGGCATCCAGCTTGCTGACCGTACCCTTGACGATACTGCCTTTGGGGTTTTCCGCGATCCATGCAGAAAACGAGTTCTGTACCAACTGCTTGACGCCCAGCGAAATCCGCTCACGCTCGGCATCTACCGAAAGCACCTGTGCCCGCAACTCGTCACCCTTCTTGTAGGCTCGAACCGCCTCTTCACCGGGCTGGTTCCAGGACAGGTCCGACAAATGCACCAGACCGTCGATGCCCCCTTCCAGACCCACAAAGATTCCGAAGTCCGTAATCGACTTGATCGTGCCGGTCGCTTCGCTGCCCCGGCTGTGCTTGCTGGCAAAGTCCTCCCAGGGGTTGGGCTGGCACTGCTTCATGCCGAGTGAAATCCTGCGCCGTTCCTTGTCAATATCCAGAATCATGACCTCGACTTCATCGCCAAGCGAGGCAATCTTTGCCGGGCTTACATTCTTGTTGGTCCAGTCCATCTCGGACACATGGGCCAGGCCCTCAATGCCCTCTTCAATTTCAACGAAACAGCCATAGTCAGCAATATTGGTGACTTTGCCAAACACCCGGGTGCCCTCGGGATAACGGCGTTCGATCCCGCCCCAGGGGTCATCATTGAGCTGCTTCAGGCCCAGCGATACGCGGGTCTTTTCCTTGTCAAACTTCAATACCCGCACGTCGATTTCATCACCGATCGATACGATCTCGCTGGGATGCTTGACCCGCTTCCAGGCCATGTCCGTGATGTGCAGCAGACCATCGACACCGCCCAGGTCCAGGAATGCGCCGTAGTCGGTCAGGTTCTTGACGATGCCCTTGATCACCGCGCCTTCTTTCAGCGTGTTGATCAACTCCTCGCGCTCGACACTGTATTCTGATTCCACCACTGCACGACGCGAGACCACGATGTTGTTGCGCTTGGTGTCAATCTTGACGAGCTTGAATTCCAGTTCACGGCCCTCGAGATAGGTGGTATCGCGGACCGGGCGTATATCGACCAGTGAACTTGGCAAGAATGCACGAAGGTCGCGCAACTCCACGGTGAACCCGCCCTTGACCTTGCCTGTGATAATGCCTGTGACTGACTCACCGGCTTCGTGAATACGTTCCAACTCTGTCCAGGCACGGGCACGCCGGGCCTTTTCACGTGAAAGCTTGGTCTCTCCGTAGCCATCTTCCAAGGCATCCAGAGCGACCTCGACTTCGTCACCGACTTCCACTTCCAGTTGGCCGTTGTCCATCTGGAACTGCTCGATCGGGATCATGCCTTCAGACTTGAGTCCGGCATTGACGACCACTGCATCCTTGCCGATGTCGACGACCGTACCGTTGATAATGGTCCCAGGTTGGGTATTGATGTTGTCTTCGCTTTCTTCCAAAAGCTGGGCAAAACTTTCAGCCATAAAAAACTACTGTTATTTCTTTAGTTGTATACAAATCACTTATCGCTGCACCAGCGCAGCAATATGTTCTACCACCTGGACGATCGATAAATCGGTTGAATCCACCCGGACTGCATCTGCAGCCGGTCTCAGCGGCGAGACGGGACGCTCCTTATCGAGGCTGTCACGCGCTCTGATCTCCGCCAAAAGACGGTCAAGCGTAGCACTAATCCCTTGTTTCCTCAACTGTTTCTGACGTCTGCGCGCACGCTCTTCGGCACTGGCTGTGAGATAAATCTTGTGTCCTGCATCCGGAAAGACCACGGTGCCCATATCGCGCCCTTCCGCGACCAGCCCGGGGGGCATTCGAAACCCGAGCTGCTTTTTCAACAGCGCCTCACGGACTTGTGGGCGCACCGCAAGCTGCGAGGCCTCTTTGGCACATTCTTCCGTTCGAAGTGCATCCGATACATCCTCATCATCGACCAGTACCTGCACGACACCTTCCTCCTGCATGGGTTTAAAGACAATGCGCAGGGGTTCACATTCATCCAGCAGAGCCTGCAGATCATCCACCTCGCGCAGGCGCTGCAGTTTGTACAAGGCCAGGATACGGTACAGGGTTCCGCTGCCGAGATAATGGTAGCCCAGTTGCTTGGCAAGCTGAATGGCAATGGTGCCCTTGCCCGATCCCGCCGGACCGTCAATGGTTACCACTGGAATGGTTGCTTCTGACATCATTTGCATCCCTATTCGAACAAGAATCCCAGTTCGGTAGCCAAGCCCACGAAGTTCGGGAACGAGGTTGCCACCGGAGCGGTATCCATGACAGTGATCGCATCCGATGCGACCAGTGAGGCGGTGGCAAAGGCCATCGCCACACGATGATCACCGCCACTGTGCACAGTGCCACCCGTAAACCCGCCGCCTCTGATCGTCACACCGTCCGGTTTTTCCTGCGCCTGGATTCCAAGCGTTTGCAGTCCGGCCACCATGGTGCGTATTCGATCTGATTCCTTGCTACGCAATTCTTCTGCACCGCTCAATTGTGTGGTGCCCTTCGCGCAGGCGGCGGCAACGAACAGGACCGGAAATTCATCAATGGCATCGGCAATCAGTTCACGCGGGATGTCTGCACCGTGCAGGGGGCTGCTGGTTACAACAAGGTCAGCCACGGGCTCCTCACCATAGTTTCTCTTGTTGCGGATATCAATCCTCGCACCCATGAGTTGCAGAATCTCGATGACGCCGCTTCGCGTTGGGTTGATGCCGACATTTCTTACCGTCAGCTGTGAAGATGACGAGATCAGGGTGCCAACGATAAAAAAGGCTGCCGAGGACAAGTCCCCGGGAATGTCGACCTCGGTGGCGACCAGGGAGCGGCCGCCGACAAGACACACCTGCCGGTCTTGAGTCTCGACAGGATAGGAGAAGGTCCGCAGCATTTTTTCAGTGTGGTCACGACAGCGTACCGGCTCGCTCACGCAGGTACTGCCCTGGGCATACAGTCCGGCAAGCAGCAGGCATGACTTCACCTGGGCGCTGGCCACCGGCAGCACATAGTCAATGCCCTGCAACCCGGTGCACGGTCGAATTTCAAGCGGCGGTGTACCGGTTTCCTGCAAGCTAATGTGTGCGCCCATCGCTTGCAAGGGATCGGCTATGCGTTTCATGGGACGCCGGTTGAGCGAGGTGTCGCCGCTCAGGGTAGAGGCAAATGTCTGCGCGCACAGGATACCGGCCAGAATGCGCAGCGCCGTCCCCGAATTTCCCAAATCCAGCACGCCGTCAGGGGCCTTCAGTCCAAGGCGCCCTACCCCGTGGACCCGGATCCTGTCCGGGGTCAGCCAGTGCACCTGCACACCCATGCTTCGGAATGCGCCCAGGGTCGCCAGGCAGTCCTCGGAGGGCAAGAATCCCTGGACCTCACTCGTCCCTTCAGCCAAGGAAGCCAGCATGACGGCACGATGCGAGATGGACTTGTCACCCGGTGGAACCAGGTCGCCGGTGCATCGACCCTGCGGCAACAGTTGAAAGCAGGTGTTATCCATAGACGAGGTGCAGGGACAGCCCTACTTCTTCACGGAATTGAAATCGCGCAGGTGCTTGGCCCGCTCAAGGAACCCGTAAAGCGCCTCCGTATCGTTCTCACTGATGAGTGAGCGCAACTCTTTCAATAACTGTCCAAACCCGTCGATGGAGGTCAGCAATTCTTCGCGGTTGGCCAGGCAAATATCTGTCCACATGGCCGGACTGCTGGATGCGATGCGTGTGAAGTCATAAAAGCCGGCGGCTGCGTAGTTGAAAATGTCCTCGGCATCGGGCCTTGCTTCCAGATAATTCACCAGGGTGTAGGCCACCATGTGCGGCAGGTGGCTGGTGGCCGACAGGATGAGATCATGTTGCTCGGCACTCAGTTCATCGACCTGCGCACCGGTCGCTTTCCACATCGCCCGGATACTTTGTAACGCATCGACATCGGTGTGCTCCGTCGGGGTCAGGATCACCTTGCATCCCTGGAACAGGTTGTCCCTCGCATGCTCGTAGCCGATCTGTTCACTGCCGGCGATCGGATGACCGGGGACAAACCTGGAAGGGACCTCGCCGAACACCTCGCTCACCGCCTGGAGGACACTGCATTTGGTGCTCCCTACATCGCTCAGCACGGTATGGGGATTGAGGCTGGGTCTGATGGCTTCCAGCACCTCGGCAGTTTTAGTGACCGGAACCCCGAGGACCACGACATCCGCCTCGGCGACATTCGCTTCCTCAAGCAGGGCGTATTCGTCGATGATGCCTGCAGACTGCGCACCCGCCAAACGCTGGCGATCACGTCCCAGGCCTGTTACCACCTTGGCCAGGTCCAGTCGTTTCAAGTCCTTTGCAAGTGAACCGTTAATCAGGCCCACACCGACCAAGTAGACTTTACCGAACATCAAATTGCAGGGCAGGACGCCTCAAAGCACGGCCTTGGGGTAGGAGCCAAGGATCTTCAGCAGACCGGCTTCAGCCCGAAGGGCATCGAGTGAGTGCTTGACTGCAGCATTTTCTAGATGACCATCGAGGTCCAGGAAAAACACATATTCCCAATTCACACAGTGTGAAGGCCTCGATTCGATTCGTGTCATGCTGACATTGTTTTCAGCAAGCGGCTTGAGCAGACTGTAGAGCGCGCCGGGCTTGTTTTTTGCCGAGACCAGCAAGGTGGTCTTGTCCTCTCCGGTCGGACCAATTTTCTGCTTGCCGATAATCAGAAAACGTGTGGTGTTGTCCGCGGAATCCTGGATGTTTTTCTTCAGGATACTCAGGCCGTAGTGATGGGCCGCTTCCATGCTGGCAATCGCTGCAGAATTTGGCTCCTCGGCCGCACGCCGGGCCGCTTCCGCATTACTGTATACCGCCACCTGTTCGGCCTGCACCAGATTTGCCTTCAGCCAGTGCTTGCACTGTGCCAGGGACTGCTGGTGAGCATACAGAACCTTGATGTCTGACAACGCGGAAACTGTACTCATCAGGTGCTGGCGGACAAGCAGCTCGACTTCCCCGACAATCTTGAGCATGGACTCAAGAAACATATCCAGCGTGCTGTTGACAATACCCTGCGTTGAATTTTCGATCGGCACAATGCCATAGTCGGCATTGTCGGTCTCGACTTCACGAAACACATCGTCGATTGAATTGGCCGCCAGCGTGTGCACCGAATTCCCGAAATGCTTTCGCGCCGCTGCTTCAGTGAAGGTCCCGGAAGGCCCGAGGAAAGCAACCTGCAATGGCTGCTCCAGCGCAAGACAGGCCGACATGATTTCACGAATCAGGCGGGCCATCTCCTCATCGGACAGTGGGCCCCGGTTACGCTCAAGGGCACTTTTGAGTACCCGCGCCTCACGGTCCGGGCGATAGAAGCTTTCTGTTTCGCCCGTCTCCGCCTTCACCTGGGCAATCTGTAACGCCAGTTCCGCGCGTTCAGTGATCATCTCCAGCAAGCTGCGGTCTACAGAGTCAATCTGCTGGCGCAGGTGTTCTAGCTCTTCACTCATTGGGGATCAACGTCAGGGTCGTGAATTGAATGGATAAAAAACCGGATAATGATGTTCATCAGCATGCAAACGGCAAGTGGGTAGGATATTAACAAGATTCGAACAAACAAACCCAGAAATCGCAGACGAAACTTCCGTAATTACCCGCCGATAGCAGCCTGCTCTTCACAGCCGTTCCCGGGGTGTCCCGCACAAGGGTTTGACCGGTCCAACGCATCCAGCCAACCGTATAAAGGCAGGCGGCCTCGCAATTGCATGCCTAACGCCGCAGGCTCGCTGCTGGCTTGTTCTACACGAGTTCCCGGGAATAGACTACCGCCATGTCCACGCTACTTCACTCGTCGTTGTGCGAACAGGCACAAAACCAGCCCGACAAGATCGCGCTCGAGTACCGTACAAAAAGAATTACCTACGCCAGCCTGCACGCGGCATGCAGGCATTTTGCGGGCGGATGTATGCATGCGGGACTTGCACACGGAACACGTGTCGGAGTGTACCTGCCGCCCTGCATTGAGGCGGTCGTCGCCTTTTTCGGAGTATTTAATGCCGGTGCCTGTCTTGTGCCGGTGAACCCGGCCTTCAAATCCGGACAAGTGGCCCATCTGCTTGATGACTGCAGCATGGAGGTACTGGTAACCACATCCAGCCGGCTAGCCGCGCTGCGCAAGACGCTTGTACACAGCTCGTGCCTGCACACAGTCGTGCTGGTTGACCAGGACACCTTTCAATCACAGGATACGGACCAGGCCATCCATGTCGAAGGCTGGCAGGAATTTTGTGCACATCCCGACCCGGCATGCACAGAAGTCCGAGCGTCGGACCTTGCAGCCATCTTCTATACGTCCGGGAGTACCGGCCTTCCCAAAGGGGTCATGCTGACTCACAAGAACTTGTCTACCGGGGCTGAAAGTGTGGTCACTTACCTGAAAAACACACACGAGGACCGAATCCTTGCGGTATTGCCCTTCAGCTTTGACTACGGGTTCAGCCAGTTGAGCACTGCGCTCAGTGTCGGTGCCACTGTGGTGATGCTCGATTATCTTTTGCCCAGGGACATCCTGAAGGCCCTGGAAGGTGAACGGATTACAGGGCTTGCGGGCGTACCGTCACTCTGGCAGCAGCTCTGTCATCTGCCCTGGCCAAAGACTGCCGGCAGAACGCTTCGCTATATCACCAGTTCCGGTGACGTCCTGCCCGAAACCACCGTCCAGGCACTTGCCGGAAGGCTTCCGGAAACCGACATCTACCTGATGTATGGCTTCACAGAGGCTTTCCGGTCGACCTATTTGCCGCCCCATGAAGTCCACTCCCGGTCAACCTCGATCGGCAAGGCCATCCCGAATGCTACGGTAGCTGTTGTACATCCCGACGGCTCACCCTGTGTGCCGGATGAGGTCGGCGAGCTGGTGCATGGCGGCCCTTTGGTTGCACAAGGGTACTGGAACAACTCCAGGGAAACCGGGTTACGATTCAGGCCACTGGCAGTCGATTCAGATGATGCACCTGAGGCCAGCGAGATCGTGGCTTGGTCTGGTGACCTCGCCCGACAGGACTGCGACGGGTACTTCTACTATGTCGGGCGCAAGAATGAGATGATCAAGACCTCGGGATACCGGGTCAGCCCGGCTGAAATCGAAGGACCCGCCAGTCAGCATGGCGGTATCCGGGAAGCCGTGGCCTTTGGTGTGGCGCATCCACAACGGGGTCAGGCTGTATTTCTGATCTGCACCACCGATGAGGACCCTGAAGTAGTGGAATTGGAACTGGACCAGTATCTAAAGGATCTCTTGCCCCGGTATATGGTACCTGAGCGGTACATCTGGACGGACGCGATTCCCTGCAATACCAATGGCAAGTTCGATCGCATGAGACTGGCCGCCCAGTATCAATCCGCACTGACTCAAACGTGATGACATGACTCGTCCTGAACTTCAGCACTACAGCCCTCAGCAGCTTTTTGACAGGCAAGGCTCCAGCCTGGTGGTTGCTGGCCAAACGCTTGGCGACCTGGTTGAGCACTATGGACCCACACCCATGTACATCTACAGCCGGCAGGTGATTCGTGATCGCATCAATCACCTGAAGGCCTTGCTTCCCTCGCGCGCGTGTTTGCACTATGCGGTCAAGGCCAATCCGATGCAGGAGGTCATCAGTGACATTGCCATGCAGGTACACGGACTGGATGTTTCCTCCGGCCAGGAACTCAAGGTTGCCATATGCAGCGGCATGCCGGCAGAAAACATCAGCTTTGCAGGTCCTGGCAAATCCGAGTGGGAACTGAGAGAGGCCATCATCGCGGGCATTACCCTGAACCTCGAATCAGAGGTTGAATTCAATCGCATTATCAAGCTCTGTGATGAAATCGGTCATGCCGCCACTGCCGCCTTGCGCATCAATCCGGATTTCCAGCTCAAGGCCTCCGGCATCAAGACCTCGGGGGGCTCCCAGCCTTTCGGTGTGGATGCCGAGGCCGCACCGGACCTGCTCAAGAAGATTTCCTCATCGCCTTTGAATTTTGTTGGCTTCCACATTTTCAGCGGTGCCCAGGTCCTGCAGGCAGACGCCCTCATCGATGCACAGAAAAAAACCTTCGCGCTGGCAAAACAGCTTGCAGACCATGCGGGTACACCGATAAAAACACTGAACATCGGGGGCGGCTTCGGAATTCCCTATTTCCCGGGGGATGCTCCACTTGAAGTGACCCTGGTAATGGAACATCTAGGGGGGCTGATGGATGAGTACCGGGAAGACTTTGGAGCTACCAAAATCATTATCGAGCTGGGTCGTTACCTGGTGGGTGAGGCCGGCCTGTACCTTGCGCGGATTACGGACCGCAAGGTTTCCCGGGGTACGACCTACCTGGTATGCGATGGTGGACTACATCACCACCTCGCCGCCAGTGGCAATTTTGGCCAGGCGCTTCGCAGAAACTATCCGATTGCCATTGGCAACCGGCTGGGAGAGTCCACCGAGACCGTGTCGGTCGTCGGGCCGCTGTGCACCCCGTTGGATGTGCTCGCCAAGGACATGGATTTGCCAAAAGCTGAAATCGGTGACCTGCTTGTGGTGTTCCAGTCCGGGGCCTACGGCTACAGTGCCAGCCCGCTGGAATTCCTGAGCCACCCCAAGCCCCGGCAAATTCTGGTGTAATTACAGGTGTGCGGACTGCGGGCCCGGGACGGGGCCGGCAAGTCTGAGGTTCAGTGTTGCATTTTCGATGCGATCAGGTTTCGCAGGGTACCCACGGTCTGGAACGCCCCGGCATCCAGGTCCTCGTCATCGAATGCAATTTTGAATCTTTCCTCGAGTGCGGAAATGATGCTCGTGATGGCCATCGAGTCCAGTTCCGGGATGGCACCCAGAAGCGGCGCCTGTTCTCCCATCTCGTAGGTCAGCTCCGGCAGGGGCAAGGATTCTGCCAGCACTTCCAGTACCTGTTCTATGGCTAACATTGAATTATCTTACACCTCGTCCCTGATCCTGCGGTACATGAAACAGCCTGCCCCTGGCCGGGGTGCCGCCCGCGATATGGTACACCAAGCGGCACGCTTGTGAGCGCTCAAGTACGTAGATGCCGGGCTTCAAAATCGGACATGAATTCTGCCAGGCAGGCAACGCCTTCATCGGGCATCGCATTATACAGACTCACCCGGATACCGCCCGCACTCCGATGACCCTGCAATCCATGTAGCCGGTTGTGCTCGGCCTGTTGCAAAAATTCTTCCAGCACCCCGGCATCGCGGATCGCGAACGGAATGTTGATGCTTGAGCGAAACTCGGGGGCCACCCGGTTCTCATACAGCCGGCTTTCATCAAGTATCTGGTACAGCTGTGCGGATCGTGCCAGGCTCCTCTGGTGCAGGGTGGGCAGTCTGCCCTCCCTTCGCACCCAATCCAGCACCTCGCACAGGACATAGATGGCAAAGACTGGAGGGGTGTTCACCACGGAGCCCTCCCTGGCATAGCGCCGGTAATCGTACATGCGCGGGATGGACTCATTCGACTGCTCGAGCAGGTCCTTTCGGATAATCACCACGCACAGCCCCGCGATGCCCAGGTTTTTCTGGGTGCTTGCGTAGATGAGCGCGAATTTCTGCATCTCCACGGGATGCGTGAGCAAAGATGAGGTCATGTCACAGACCAGTACCTCCCGGGGGCCCTTTGGAACCTCGGGAAACGCCACCCCCTGGATGGTCTCATTGTCACAAATATGCAGGTAGGCAGCCTGCGGGTCCAGGTCCCATTCATGTTCGGGTGCGATACTCAGGGTCTCGCCCTCGCACAAGGCCTGGATCCTGCGCACTTCGGCAAGGCGTGCTGCCTCGTCACAGGCCCTCGAAGACCAGAAACCTGTACACAGGTAATCCGCAGATCGCCCCGGCCCAAGGAAGTTCAGGGGCAGCATGGAGAACTGGCTGGTAGCGCCACCATGCATGAACAGCACGGCGAATTCCTCAGGAATCTGCAACAGCTCGCGCAGCAGGCGCACGGCCTGGTCGCGGATTTCAAAAAAGGCATCGCTTCGGTGCGGGAGCTCGAGGACAGAAAGCCCGGTACCCCTGTAATCCAGAAGCTCGTGCCGGATTTTCTCCAGGACCGGCTGGGGCAACGCCGCAGGGCCTGCACCGAAATAAAAGACTTCCTGCATGGGCTGTGTTCAGACCCGAATGATGAGCGGTTAGTCCTGATCGTCCAGCTTCTCGATCCTTTCGACCTCGACCAGCTTTTCCTCGTCTGACAGGCGGATCAGGCGCACTCCCTGGGTGTTGCGACCCGTTTTGGACACGCCCTCGACCGGGGTGCGGACCAGCGTGCCACTGTCGGTGATCAGCATGATTTCATCTTCGCTGGATACCGGCATGGCGCCGACCACCATGCCATTGCGTTCCCCGGTCTGGATGGTGATGACCCCTTTGCCGCCACGGCTCTGTACCCGGTAATCCTCGATTCCCGTGCGTTTGCCATAGCCGTTTTCAGTGGCCACCAGGACGTCCGTAGCCTTCATGTCCGGGCGAATCACCAGCAGGCTGATGACCTTCTGCCCCTCGTCCAGGCGAATGCCGCGCACTCCACGGCTGGTGCGCCCGGTCACCGTGACATTCTTCTCACTGAAGCGAATTGCCTTGCCCGCATCACTGACCATCAAAAGATCAGTATCGCCGTGCGTCATAACCACGTCGATCAGGTAATCCTGGTCGCGCAGGTCCACCGCGATGATGCCGCCGGCACGGGGTCTGGAAAACGCCGTCAGGCGGGTCTTCTTGATCGTGCCGCTGCTGGCAGCCATGACCACGTAGGCATCCTCGCTGTATTCCTTGACCGGCAGTACAGCACTGATCCGCTCGTCCTCACTGAGTGGCAAGAGATTGACGATCGGCTTGCCGCGGGCCGTACGACCGGCCTGTGGCAGCTCGTAGACCTTGAGCCAGTAGACCTTGCCGTGGCTGGAAAAGCACAGGATGGTGTCGTGGGTGTTGGCGACGAACAGCTGGTCGACGAAATCCTCGGCCTTTACCGAGGTGGCGGCCTTGCCCTTGCCTCCCCGACGCTGGGGATTGTAGGTGTCCAGGGGCTGGGACTTGGCGTAGCCGCCGTGGGACAGCGTCACCACCACGCCCTCGTCCTGGATCAGATCTTCCATCGTGAGATCGACCCGCTCCTCGGAGATTTCCGTGCGCCGCTCATCCCCGTACTGTTCACGGATGGCCTCCAGCTCTTCGCGGATGACCTGCATGAGCCGCTCCGGGTCGCGCAGGATGTCCAGCAGGTCGCTGATCTTGTCGAGCAGATTGCCGTAGTCCTTGACGATCTTGTCCTGCTCCAGACTGGTGAGGCGGTGCAGGCGCAAATCCAGTATGGCCTGTGCCTGGGCCGGGGACAGGTGATATTCGCTGGCCTGTTTACCGTTGCGCATACCGTATTCTTCCTCCAGCCCTTCCGGTCGCGAAACATCGGCTCCGGAACGCTCCAGCATACGAGTGACCATGCCGGGCTTCCAGGCCCGGGCGATGAGTTCGTCCTTGGCAATGGCCGGGCTGGCCGAACCCTTGATCAGTGCAATAATCTCGTCGATGTTGGTCAGCGCCACGGCCAGGCCTTCGAGAATATGGGCCCGGTCGCGCGCCTTGCGCAGTTCGAAAATGGTACGTCGGGTAACAACATCACGGCGGTGGCGTATAAACACCTGCAAAATCTGCCTGAGGTTGAGCAGCCGGGGCTGCCCGTCCACCAGGGCCACCATGTTCATGCTGAACACACTTTGCATCGGTGTGTGCTTGAACAGGTTGTTGAGGATGACCCCGCTGACCTCATCACGACGCAGTTCGATGACGATGCGCATGCCCTCCTTGTCCGATTCATCCCGAAGGCCATTGGCTGCAATGCCCTCAAGGCGCTTCTCCTTGACCAGGTCGGCAATCTTGATGATCAGGTTGGCCTTGTTCACCTGGTATGGAAGCTCTGTGACCACGATACGCTCGCGCCCGCTCTTGGCATCCTGCTCGATATGGGTACGGGCGCGCATGTGCACGCGACCACGCCCTGTGCGGTAGGCTTCATGGATGCCATCCCGGCCATTGATGATGGCCGCCGTCGGAAAATCCGGGCCGGGCAGGAGCTGCATCAGTTCCGGGTAATCCATGGCCGGATTCTCGATCAGGGCGATGCAGGCGTTGATCACCTCGGTCAGGTTGTGTGGCGGGATATTGGTTGCCATCCCCACCGCAATCCCCGAGGAGCCGTTCACCAGCAGGTTGGGAACCCGGGTGGGCAATACCGTAGGCTCGGTTTCGGAGTTGTCGTAATTGGATGCGAAATCGACCGTCTCCTTGTCCAGGTCGGCCAGGATCTCGTGGGTGATTTTCGCCATGCGCACCTCGGTGTAGCGCATGGCAGCGGGCGCATCGCCATCCACCGAACCGAAATTGCCCTGCCCGTCGATGAGCATGTAGCGCATGGAAAACGGCTGTGCCATGCGTACCAGGGTGTCGTATACGGCGGACTCCCCGTGCGGGTGGTACTTGCCGATGACATCACCGACGACCCGCGCAGATTTCTTGTACGGCTTGTTCCAGTCATTGCCGAGCTCGTTCATGGCATGCAGGGCGCGGCGGTGGACCGGCTTCAGGCCGTCTCGCACATCCGGCAAGGCGCGCCCGACGATCACGCTCATGGCGTAATCGAGATACGACTGGCGCATCTCATCTTCGAGATTGACTGAAAGAACTTCTTTGGCGATGGCAGCCATTAACGTAATGGGGGGAGAGTCTCAATACTCATTTACAGGCGATAAAGTATAACACACGCCCTGAACAGTAGCATTGGGAAAAAGGGCATCCAGAACGAAATGAAATGCCCTGAAAGCAAAATTCAGAATTTTATGTGCATGTTATTTTAAGCAGCCGGAAGAAAAAAGAGGATTTGGCTCAGTCTCGCATCAGGGCCATGATTTTTTCCTCGCAGGGCGCATGCACCACCCCTTTTTCAGTCACCAGGGCCGTCACCAGCCCGGCGGGTGTGATATCAAACACCGGATTCCAGACCCCGGCCTCGGCAGGGGCCAGTGCCACCTCGTGATATTGCGTGAGTTCCTGCTGCGAGCGCTCCTCGATCTCGATCTCGGTCCCGGAGCCGACCTTGAGGTCGATCGTGCTGGTTGGTGCGGCTACCATGAAGCCTGCATCGTGCTGGCGGGCCATCACGGCCAGGGCATAGGTACCGATCTTGTTGGCCACATCACCGTTTCGTGCCACGCGGTCCGCCCCCACGATGACCCAGGCAAGCTGTCTCTGGCGCATCAGGCTGGCAGCGGCACTGTCACAGATCAGCGTAACCGGGATGTTGTCCTGCAACAATTCCCAGGCCGTCAACCGGGTGCCCTGAAACCAGGGCCGGGTTTCATCGGCGTACACCGCCTTGATCTTGTGTTGTGCATGTGCGCTGCGGATGACGCCAAGTGCAGTGCCGTAGCCTCCGGTGGCTAGCGCCCCTGCATTGCAGTGGGTCAGCACGACCGCGCCGTCCTCGAGCAGCGAGGCGCCGTGTGCACCCAGTGCACGGTTCGCCTGTATGTCTTCCCGGTGCAACTTGCGGGCCGCCTGCAACAGCACGGGTCCGGGGTCCCCGAGGCCCGTTTGTGCCATGACATCGCGCATGCGCGCAATCGCCCATTCGAGGTTGACCGCCGTGGGACGTGCCTGCGCCAGTGACTGCAGATCAGTATCCATTCGCCTGATCCAGTCCTCGGGAGCCACCGCATAATGTTCGCGCGCTGCAAGCACCACCGCGTAGGCTGCGCTCACGCCAATGGCCGGGGCCCCGCGCACCACCATGTCCCGGATGGCGGCGACCACATCACTGGCCTGCGTGCATTCAACGAACAGGACCTTGTTCGGCAATGCCCTCTGATCCAGCAATACCAGCCGATCCTCTTGCCAGCGGATGGCCTGATCGGCTAACGAGGCCATGCTGCCTGAAAGTCACGGCGCTGCCAGGCGCTGGCGCGCATAGGTCGCAGGCGCTTTGCCTGTATTGCCTGCACGGCGGATGCCATAGCATAATGCGCAGGCCATTTCCCGATGAAGCTTCGGCCCGTGCCGCAGGACGCACAATGAAACACGTAGACACCCTGATCCATGGAACGCATGTTATCCCTGTCGATGGCCGCGGGCGGGCACTGAACGACACCGCCATTGCAGTACATGAAGGAGGCATCGTCGACATCCTGCCGAGCGCTGCCGCAAGAAGCCAATACTCATTCGACACATCATATACGTACGATCATCACCTTGTCATACCCGGCCTGATCAACGCGCACACCCATGCCGGCATGTCCCTGTTCCGTGGCATGGCCAGCGACCTGCCCCTGATGGAGTGGCTGAACGACCACATCTGGCCGGCTGAAAAAAAGTGGGTCAATGAGGATTTTGTCCGGCACGGCACGCGCCTTGCCATCGCCGAGATGATTCGCGGCGGCATCACCTGCTTCAACGACATGTACTTCTTTGCCGAGATTGCGGCAGAAGAAGTGATGCAGTCCGGCATGCGTGCGCACCTGGGGATGATCCTGCTGGACTTTCCCACCGCCTATGCGAAGGATGCCGACGAGTACCTGGACAAGGGACTGGACCTGTACCACCGCCACCGCTCTCCTTCGCGAGTGCAGTGCATGCTGGCCCCACACGCCCCCTACACGGTCTCCGATGGTCCGCTGAAACGCGTCGCTGCACTGGCAAATGAGCACGGCTTGCCGGTGCATATTCACCTGCACGAAACCGAGAATGAGATCTCGATGAGCCTCGAGCAGTACCGCTGCCGGCCAATCCAGCGCCTGCATGAACTCGGGCTGGTCAATGACCGGCTGGTAGCCGTTCACATGACGCAACTGCAGGACGATGAAATCGAGTTGCTGGCCGGGGTCGGGGCCAGTATCGTGCACTGCCCGCAGTCGAACCTGAAACTGGCCAGCGGCTTCTGCCCGGTGCAAAAGCTGCTCGATGGACAGGTCAACGTTACCCTCGGCACTGACAGCAACTCGAGCAATGACGACCTGGACCTCCTTGGAGAGATGCAAACCGCGGCCTTGCTGGCCAAGGGTGTCGCAGGCGATGCCACCGCCCTGCCGGCCCACACCGCCCTGCGGTGTGCCACAATCAATGCTGCCAAAGCCCTCGGCATTGCGGACAGAACCGGTTCGCTGGAAGTCGGCAAGGCTGCCGACATTACTGTGATCGACATCGAACAGGTCGGCGCCCAGCCACTGTATGATCCGGTAGGGCATGCGGTCTATGCCACGCAACGGGCACAGGTGTGTGATGTCTGGGTGGAAGGTCAACTGCTGCTGCACGAGGGACAACTGCAGACCCTGGATGCAGAAAGTATCCTGGCCGAAACCCGCGACTGGAACAAAAAAATATCGAGCGCCTAAAACATCACCTGGTGGATCAGGGTACACTATATGACTGTACCCGAATGCCCTCTTGGCCAAAGTATCCCGAATCGTTCTAGCATGCAGTCTACACCTTCGAATCTCGACGAAAGCGAACTGGAAAAATTCGAGGCGCTTTCACAACGCTGGTGGGACGAGGACGGCGCGTTCAAGGCCCTGCATGATATCAATCCCCTGCGCCTGGACTTTATCGAAGAGCGTGCCGGACTGGCTGGCAAGAAAGTACTCGATATAGGCTGCGGCGGCGGAATCCTTTCAGAGGGACTGGCGCATCGAGGGGCCCAGGTCAAGGCGATTGACCTGGGTGAAGCTTCACTGGCTGCCGCGCGCACCCATGCAAACAAACAGGGGCTGCAGATCGAATACCAGGCGATTGCCGCCGAGGAGCTGGCTTCCCTGGAGCCTGCATCATTCGATGTGGTCACTTGCCTTGAGATGCTGGAGCATGTACCCGACCCGTCTTTGATTGTCGATGCCTCAGCCCAACTGCTCAAACCGCGCGGGGATGCATTCTTCTCCACGATCAATCGCAATTTCAAGTCCCTGCTGTACATGATCGTGATGGGTGAATACGTCTTGCAGATGCTGCCCAAGGGTACGCACGAATATGAGAAGCTGATCCGGCCGGGCGAGCTTGACCGCTGGGTCCGCAGCAGCAGGATGGACATACAGGAAGTCAAGGGAATCAGCTACAACCCGCTGAACAAGACCTATCGCCTGTCAGGTGACCTGAGTACGAACTATCTGGCCCACGCGAAAAAGCCCGCCTAACCCCTTTCAGCATGTCCAACGCATCTCAGGTCCGGGGAGTTCTTTTTGACCTTGACGGAACACTGGCCGATACGGCACCCGACATGAGTGACTCACTGAATGAACTGCTGGTTCGCCACGGCCGCAAAAAGCTCGAGTACCAGAAGATTCGAAAGCATACCTCGCGTGGAGGCATTGCATTGATCGAGCTTGGCTACAACGGGACTCTGGATGCACACAAGACCCTGCAGCTTCGCGACGAATTCCTGCAGATCTATGCAGACAGGCTTTACCATAAAACGCGTTTGTTCCCGGGCGTTCTGACGCTGCTGGACCACCTGGACGAAGCCGGGCTGCCGTGGGGTATCGTCACCAACAAGCCCGGCTGGCTGACTGAACCGCTGGTCGAGAAGCTTGAACTCACTCCTCGTGCAGGCTGTACGATCAGCGGCGACTCGATGCCTCAAAGAAAGCCCCGCCCTGAGCCGCTTTCTCGAGCAGCGGACCTGTTGGGTGTGGCACCGGTCGAGTGTCTTTACATGGGTGATGACCCGCGCGACATACAGGCCGGCAAGGCTGCCAAGATGAGGACCGCCGTGGCAGCCTATGGCTATATTCAGGACCACCAGGACCCGTATGCCTGGGGGGCAGACGTGGTACTCGACAATGCCCTGGCACTCATGGACTGGCTGGCTGTGCACAGCTGAGCTGCCGTTCTCATGCCCCTTGCAGAACTACAAAATTTCTGGGCACTGGCGCTGCTTGCAGCCAGCCTGTTCTTGCTGGGTGCAGGAGCAGGCGCCTGGCTCGTGCATCTTCGAAAGCGCAAAGCCCTCAGGGCACTTGAATCCGAGGTGCAGCGCCTGGGTCTGTCGCTTGAACTTGAAAGAAACAGCCATGCCGAGAAGCTGGAAAGCATGGAAGCGGTCAGTCTGCAATTGCAACAGACCTTCGCGAGCCTGTCGCAGCAGGCACTGAAATCGAATAACGAGAATTTTCTCAGGCTCGCCAGGGAAAAGCTCTCCCAATACCAGATTCAGGCGGAAGCCAGCCTCGAGAAAAAGGAAAAAGCCATTGAAACCCTCCTGCATCCCATCAATGAGGCCCTGAAGCAGACAGAATCACAAATACGGGCTATCGAGAAAGAACGCAAGGAATCGTACGGCTCTCTGACCCAGCATCTCAAGCAGATTAATGAATCCCAGACCGACCTGCGCGCTGAAACACAGAACCTGGTGCAGGCCCTGCGCCGCCCCGAGGTGCGCGGTCAGTGGGGAGAACTGACCCTCAAGCGAATCGCCGAACTGGCCGGGATGGTGAGCTACTGCGACTTCTATGAGCAGAAATCAGGGGATGACGAGGACACGCGCATGCGCCCGGACATGGTGGTGCGCATGCCTGATCAGAGGGAATTGATCGTGGATGCGAAAACACCACTGGATGCCTATCTGGGTGCAGTGCAAACCCGTAATGAAAAGGAGCGTGAGGAATTGCTGCACAGGCACGCACGCAATGTCCGCGAACGCATGCGTGAGCTTGCAAGCAAGGCCTACTGGAACCAGTTCAAGCATTCCCCGGATTTTGTCGTGCTGTTCATACCGGGCGATCAATTCCTTTCTGCATCCCTCGAACACGATCCGCAACTGCTGGAAGATGCCCTTGCCAACAAAGTCATCCTGGCAACACCGACCAGCATCATTGCGCTGCTTCGTGCAGTCGCCTTCGGGTGGCGCCAGCAATCGGTTGCTAAAAACGCTGAGGAGATCCAGAAGCTGGGAGAAGAGCTGTATCGCCGAGTCGCCACTTTTGTGGAGCATTTGCAGAAACTGGGCAGGAGCCTGGATGCCAGCGTCGAGCAATTCAACAAGGCGACAGGCTCACTGGAGCGACAGGTGCTGCCGGGCGCGAGAAAATTTGAAGAACTGGGAATCGAGAAGAAAAAAGACATCCCTGACCTGAAGATGGTCGAATCCTCTCCGCGGGGCGGGGACAACACCGGCCGCGAATAGGGATCACCTGGACACCACCTGCCTTGAGACTACAGCTAAACGATTACTGCATGGCCGAGGATGGCCTCAAAGGACGCATGATCCTGATCTCCGGAGCAACCGACGGCATCGGTGAGGCTCTCGCATTGGCCTGCGCAGCCCTCGGAGCGCAGCTCGTTTTGATGTCCAGAAACAAGCAGAAACTGGAATCTCTTTGTACAAAACTGCAAGAGACTACCGGTCAGGCGCAGCTGTACTATGCGATCGACCATCGGCGTGCTGGCGAGGTGGATTACCTCAAGCTCGCCGAATTCCTGCGTAAACAGGACCGTCCCCTGGATTCGCTGGTGGTCAATGCGGGCCACATTGCCGCGCTGCAGGGTTTGAGAAATTACCCGCTTGAGACCTGGCTTCGCACCGTCACGGTTAACCAGCATGCCGCCTTCCTGCTCGTGAGGAGCTGCATCCCGGCGCTGGAATTATCCGAGGACCCCAGCATCGTATTTTCCAATCACGACTGCAAAAGCGCCTACTGGGGCGCCTATGCGGTGGCCAAGTCTGCGTTGCTCGGACTGATGGAAGTGCTTGCGCAGGAACTCGATGGTGACAAGCCTATACGTGTGAACGGTGTGGACCCGGCGCCGGTACGCACCAAACTGAGAACCGCACATTTCCCGGGTGTTCACCCGCATACGTATCCAGCCCCGGACCAGGTGATCGCCCCTTACCTGTACTTCATTGGCCCCGACAGCCAGGGCACTACGGGGATCAACTACAAGGTCAATCCTGATTACTCTGGCTGATGCGGGTTCTGATGGAACCGGCACATCGCTGCCAGATTGCAGTGCCCGCATCTCGGTGCAGGCCGGCAAACTTCCTTGCCATGCTGCACGATCAGGGCGTGGTATTCAGCAAACATCCCGGACCGCCTGGCCAGGTGCCGTTCAAAGACGGCGCGAATCGCATCATAGGCCTCGTTCCCATGGATCACCCCGAGGCGGGCAAAGATCCTGCGCGTGTAGGCATCGATCACGAATACCGGCCTGCCAAAGGCATACAGCAGAATATCATCGGCGGTCTCGGGGCCAACTCCATGTACACTCAGCAGCGCCTTTCGCAACCTGTCCGTCGGCCAGTAGCGCAACTTTTGATACCTGCCTGCTTCTGTATACCAGGCACAATAATTTTTTAGTCGCCTGGCCTTGAGATTGTAATAGCCAGACGGGCGGATGAGGCTGGCCAGTGATTCCTGCTTGGCCTGATGAATGGCATCGGCATGGAGCATGCCGGCTGCCTTCAGGTTTCCGATGGCCTTCGCTACATTGGTCCAGGCCGTATTTTGCGTGAGGATGGCACCGGCCATGACCTCGAACTTTCCATCGGCTGGCCACCAGGTCTGCGGGCCGTGCTGCTTGAGCAATACCGTGTAGACCTCGCGCACCCGCCGGGCCCTTACATGTCGAGAAGTACCGATGTCCCGGCCGAGGGTATGGGATTCAACCGACGGCACGATACAATTGCCCCACCTGGGTGGTGGTCAACTCGAGTTGCTCGCCAGGGCGTAGCGTATCCGGCAAGCGAAGTGGGCCAAACCGGGTGCGGATCAGTCGGCTGACCTGTAGACCTTGAGACTCCCATAACCTTCGCACGATGCGGTTTCGCCCTTCACCGAGCACGACTCTGCACCAGGTATTGACTCCCGAAGAGGGCTGCACTTCCAACACCTTGAACCGCGCCATGCCATCGCTGAGTTGCACGCCGGTCAGCAGGCGAGATACGATCTCATCCGAAATTTTTCCCAGAACCCGCACGCGGTACTCACGTTCAAGGCCACTGCCGGGATGCATCAATGCATGAGCCAGCGATCCTTCCGTAGTCACTAACAGCAGACCCGAGGTATTGAGGTCCAGCCTGCCCACCGATACCCAACGACCCACTTCCAGAACCGGTAACTGCTCGAACACCGTGGCGCGCTGTTGCGTGTCTTTGCGAGTGACGATTTCGCCCACGGGTTTGTGGTACATAAGTACCCGGGCGGGTACACGGCCTTGCAGGTCCACCAATGTGCCACATACCGAGATGCTTTCATCGCCGTCAACAAGCTGCCCCAGGGAACAGCGCTCGCCATTGACCAGCACCTTCCCCGACACGATCCAGCTTTCAATCTGGCGGCGCGAAGCAATCCCGAGGTGCGCAAGGCGCTTTTGAATCCGTTGTGACACCTGAGATACTACAGGCTCAACAAGTTACAAAGTCAGTGCCGGGTTTCTTGACCTTCGGCCAAATCCCCGGATGCTGTCACAACCCGCAAGGAGGATTTTTTGTCAGTTTGCGGGCGCGGCAACTCCAACTCCGGATGCATGAAATCCAGATCCTTCAGTTCGGCAAGACTCGGCATCTCATCCAGTGACTTCATATTGAAATAATCAAGAAACTGCTGTGTGCTTCCGTACAGGGCGGGACGGCCAGGGACTTCCTTGTGACCGACCACGCGCACCCATTCGCGTTCCAGCAGGGTCTTGATAATGTTGCTGCTGACGCTGACCCCGCGCACCTCCTCGATCTCTCCACGTGTGATTGGCTGGCGGTATACGATCAAGGACAGTGTCTCCAGCAGGGCACGTGAATAACGCGGCGGCTTCTCCTGCCACAGGCGCGCGACCCAGGGCTGCACGTCAGGACGCGTCTGGTAGCGCCAGCCACTCGCGACCTTGCGAAGCTCAACGCCCCTGCCCTCACATTCCTGCTGCAGACTGGCAATCGCCTTCCTGATCTGTTCGCGGGTAGGCTGATCCACATCCTGCTCAAACAGGCGGATCAGCCGGTCCATACTCAAGGCGCTGTCTGCAGCCATCAAGGATGCCTCGATGACGCGTTTGAGTTCGCTATCCTTCATTGCTGTGTGCCTCCTCGGGCCCCTTGACGGCGGGCTTGACATAGATTGGTGCAAAAGGTTTGGACTGGACCAGTTCAATGGCACGAGTCTTCAGCAGCTCCAGCAATGCCAGAAACGTCACGATGGCCGCACCTCGACCTTCCTGCACATCAAACAGCTTCTGAAACTCGACAAAATCCTCAATACTGAGCATGCCCAGTATGCCCGACATCCGCTCTCTCACCGATAAACCTTCGCGCTGGATATGGTGGCTGGCAAACATCTGGGCACGCTGAATGACTTCCTGAAAGGCAACCATCAATTCCCTGAAATCGACATCCGGTTGAGTTCGCTCAATAGGGTATTCGGACTGCATGACGGAAACACCGAAGGTGTCCCGATGCATACGCGGCAATTCATCGATTTGTTCGGATGCCTGCTTGAACCGCTCATATTCCTGCAGTCGGCGTATTAACTCCGAGCGCGGGTCTTTCTCGTCTTCCTCGACTGCGGGCTGCGGCAGCAGCATGCGTGACTTGATCTCGGCCAGCATGGCTGCCATGACGAGATACTCGGCAGCAAGCTCCAGGCGCAACTCCTTCATCAAGCCGATGTATTCCATGTACTGCTGCGTGATCTGAAGGATGGGCAAAGCCACAATGTCCAGATTCTGGCGCTTGATCAGGTACAGCAACAGGTCAAGTGGACCCTCGAAGGCATCCAGGAATATTTCCAGCGCATCGGGAGGAATATACAAATCCTCAGGCGGTACCGTGATGGGTTCGCCCTTGACAACGGCAAAAGGCAATTCCGCTTGCAGGTGTTCGGGTGGCGGGGGGTTGGTTTTGCTCATGTGGTTCCTGTCAATAGGATAGGCCGATCGCCTCTTTGACATCCTTCAGAGTGTCACGCGCTACATCACGCGCCTTGTCACAACCTTCCTTGATTATGCCCTGCACCGTAGAAGTGTCATCCTGATATTCACGGGCCCGCTCGCGAATGGGCTTGAGCTCGGACTCCACGGCATCGATGACGGGTTGCTTGCATTCAATGCAGCCGATGCCGGCACTGCGACAACCTTGCTGTACCCAGCGCTTGACCTCATCTGAAGAATAGGTCTTGTGCAACTGCCAGACTGGGCATTTTTCAGGATCACCTGCATCGGTGCGCTTCACCCGGGCCGGGTCGGTCGGCATGGTGCGGATTTTCTTTTCAGTAACGGCGGCTTCTTCGCGCAGGGAGATGGTATTGCGATAGGACTTGGACATCTTTTGTCCGTCCAGTCCAGTCATCTTCAGGGTCTTGGCCAACAGGGGCTGGGGTTCGGGCAAAATGGTTTTGCCTTCGCCTCGCATGTAGCCGAACAGGCATTCCCGGTCACTGATCGAGATATTCTGCTGACTCTCCAGCAAGGCATGTGCTACTTCCAAGGACTCTTGATCTCCCTGCTCCCGGTAACGTTTGCGGTACTGACGGTACAGCCTGGCATTCTTCTTGCCGATCTTGGCAATGGCCAGCTTGGCTTTCTCCTCAAAATCCGGCGCTTTCCCATACAGGAAATTGAACCTCCGTGCTACCTCGCGAGTCAGCTCGACATGCGCCACCTGATCTTCACCAACCGGTACATGACTCGCTTTGTATACCAGAATATCTGCACTCTGTAAAAGCGGATAGCCCAGAAATCCGTAGGTTGCCAGGTCCTTTTCCTTGAGCTTTTCCTGTTGATCCTTGTATGTCGGCACGCGCTCCAGCCAGCCCAGTGGTGTAATCATTGACAGCAACAAATGCAATTCCGCATGTTCAGGTATACGCGACTGGATGAACAAGGTCGCCGCACTTGGATTGACGCCCACTGCAAGCCAGTCGACAACCATGTCCATCACGCTCTGGGAAATCACCCGGGTATTGTCATATTCCGTGGTCAGCGCATGCCAGTCGGCCACGAAGAAAAAGCATTCATGCGTGTGTTGCAGCTTGATCCAGTTATACAGCACCCCGTGCAAGTGACCAAGGTGCAATGCCCCTGTCGGGCGCATGCCTGAAAGCACGCGCTGGTCTTGCAACGGATGGGGGTTCATGGAGTTCACACGGGAAGTCCAAACACTCTTCCAATGATGGAAGTGATGAACTGCAGCAGTGGGTTCAGGATGAACGTCAGGCCACCCACCGCAATCAGACCAAACACGATCAACATTCCCAAAGGTTCCACTTTTTCAAGTATCGGGGTAAAGCGTGGCGGGGCAAGTCCGGCCAGAATCCGCCCGCCATCCAGCGGAGGAATGGGGATCAGGTTGACCAGGCAGAGCACCAGGTTGATGATGATCCCTGCCTGGCCGGCCAGGATCAGCGGGGTGGCGACCCAGGGTGACTGGTCCAGCATCAGGATGCCCACCTTCATGACGAGCGCCCAGGCCAGCGCCATCAACAGGTTGGCTGCAGGCCCTGCGGCTGCCACCCGGATCATATCCCGCCTCGGGTTGCGCAACTGGGCGAAATTCACAGGTACGGGCTTGGCCCACCCGAATCCAAAGCCCACCAGTACAATCAGGATGATCGGCACCAGAACCGTGCCCAGGGGGTCAATGTGTCTGAAGGGATTCAGGCTCAGCCTGCCGAGGAGGGCTGCTGTAGGGTCACCGTGCTGCTTGGCTACCCATCCATGTGCCACCTCATGTAGGGTGATGGCCAACAGGATCGGTATAGCCCAGATGGCAATGGTCTGCATGACATTCATCGGCGAGCCTCCATTATACGCCGCATTGCAGCCAACTTGCATTAACCGTCATCCACCAGCCACCCGGTCTCCCCCTTCCCCTGCCGCTCGATGGTCGGGCGCTCGGCAATCAGGTCAATGACTGTCGTTGCCTGCACACCGCAATACCCGCCATCGATTACCAGGTCCACTTCATGCTCCAGGCGCTCACGCATCTCCTGGGGGTCCGACATGGGTTCAGGGTCACCAGGCAGGATCAGCGTACTGCTGAGCAAGGGTCCACCCAGTTCTTCACACAATTGCAAGACCACTGCATGTTCAGGAACCCGCAACCCGATGGTTCGGCGTTTGGGTGTCAGCAGGCGCCTCGGTACTTCGTGGGTGGCCTTTAGCAAAAACGTATAGGGCCCCGGAGTACAGCGCTTCATGAGCCGGTAGGCACTGTTGTCCACCAACGCGTAGGTGGATAACTCTGATAGATCCCGGCATACCAGGGTGAAATGATGTTTTTCGTCGACCTGGCGAATCCTGCGAATTCTTTGCATCGCATGCTTGTCACCGATATGGCATCCCAGTGCATAACAGGAATCCGTCGGGTATACGATGAGCCCTCCCTGATCGATGATTTGAACGGCACGCTGGATGAGGCGTTTTTGTGCCGTTTTAGGGTGAATGACAAAGTACTGGGACATGAGACAGAAGTGATTGCTCCTTAGCTGATTATATGACGTTGAAAAACTGCCTTCTTCCTTGCTGGCGAATCTGCCTGGGTGCTGTTGCGGTTATCTGCTATCCTTTATGCCACATTCATGTTTGCACATTCAAAACCAACAAAAATACCTGCAATCGAGGTCGACTGAGCCAGCCATCATGCTGTACGCCATCATCAGCCAGGACGTTGCTGACAGCCTAGCCAAGCGCAAGTCCGTTCGCGACCAACATATAGCGCGTCTCGATGAACTGAAAAACCAGGGACGCCTGGTGCTGGCAGGCCCCCACCCGGCCGTGGACAGCCCCGATCCTGGAGATGCAGGGTTTACCGGGAGTCTGATTGTGGCTGAATTCGAATCGCTGCAGGCCGCCCAGGAGTGGGCCGATGCCGACCCCTACATTGCTGCCGGGGTCTATGAGCACGTGGTTGTCCGGCCTTTCAAACGGGTCTTGCCATAGAGTCATTGCCGTCGCAGTTTGCGGGCTGATACCCGATTTTCACCTGTGCGACCGGATGAGTTCCATGAACTCGGAACGCGATCGGGAGTCTTCCCTGAAGGCACCGAGCATAGAGCTTGTCACCGTTTTGCTGTTTTGTTTTTGCACACCCCGCATGATCATGCAGAAGTGGCTTGCCTCAAGCACGACAGCCACGCCATGTGCATCAAGCACATCCAGCAAGCCGCTCGCAATTTGCGTTGTCAGCCGTTCCTGCACCTGCAGGCGCCTGGCAAATACATCCACTACACGTGCAATCTTGCTCAACCCGATGACCCGTCCCTTGGGCAGGTAGCCAATGTGGGCGCGGCCGTAAAACGGCAGGATATGATGTTCGCAAAGGGAATAAAACTCGACGTCCTTGACGATGACCATTTCCTCGCAGTGTTCCTCAAACAGGGCACCGCTGACCGCATCTGTAACCCTGAGATTATAGCCACTGGTCAGAAAATGTAATGCGCGAGAGACCCGCTTGGGGGTGTCGAGAAGGCCTTCGCGGCTGGGATTTTCGCCAATCAGTTGCAGCATCTTGCGGACCTCGGCCTCAAGTGCAGGATCGCGTGTGCTGTCATCCGGCCCGGGATCTTCCTGCAGATAACGCCCACCGGCAAGTATTTCAAGCGCTTTTCTGTTCATAGGCAAACTCCCGGTATCTGTGTGTCCACGGTATCACCGTCGTGATCATAACAGCTTGTGAACTTGCAGTTAAAAATTCCCGTCCTTTCAGGTATTTGGATGCGAGACCGACCCGTGTCCAGACGCACACCTGCCTGCCCCTCGGAGCATCTATACAGCCTGCGAACTGCAGTGCCTTGCGGTGAACGCACTATTCGTCATCCAGCCCTTCGTAGAGTTCATCATCCAGGGAAAACTCGCCATCACGCACCAGAAACTCACGGTTATCCAGGTACGCGTCCCGAATGAACACGTATTGATCACGGCCAAGTTCCTCGGTTCTTTCCTCAAGCGCCAGGTACTGCCCGCGTCCGCTGACGACATTGAGCGAAATCAGTGCCCTTTCCTCGGAGGTTTTAAGATCGGGAAAACTGTTCGTCCACAGCGAGATATCAGCCAGCATGCCCGGACCATCACGCAAGTTGCTCGGACCATGAAACGGCAAAACAAGGTAGGGTCCGCTGCCCACACCCCAGTATCCGAGGGTCTGCCCGAAATCCTCATTGTGCTTGGTCATCCCCAACTGGCTGGCCACATCCATCCACCCGAAAAACCCCAATGTCGTGTTGACAAGGACACGACCGGTATCCGAGCCCGCTTCGCCAAGCTTGAGCTGCAGCAGGTTATTCAGGGCCACCCCCACATCACCAAGATTTGAAAAGAAATTGCCGACGCCGGTCTCGACGGCATCCGGTACCACGGCCTGGTACACCCTCGTGACGGGGGTCAGTACGATGCGGTCCACGGCATCGTTAAAGCTATACACCTTGCGGTTCATGCCCTCCCAGGGATCATCCGGATGATGGGCCGGATTCCCGGCCCATACACACGCACAAAGCGTAAGGCCGCCCAGTGCTATCAGGATATGCCAGCATATCCTCTTTGGAGTTGCTTTGATCAATGTACTCTGCAGTTTAACTTTTGGGTGTCCCGAATTTTGCCATAATCCGCATGCGCAGAGCATTCAATTTAATGAAACCGTCTGCATCCTGCTGGTTATAGGCACCTTTATCATCTTCAAATGTGGCAATACCCGGATCAAACAAACTGTGGGTTTCCGATTTTCGCCCGACGACATGCACACTGCCCTTGAACAGCTTTACCCGCACGATTCCAGTGACGCCGACCTGTGTAGCATCAATCAGTTTTTGCAAGGCCCTACGCTCCGGACTCCACCAGTAGCCGTTGTATACCAGTGCTGCATAGCGAGGCATGAGTTCGTCTTTGAGATGTGCCACTTCCCGGTCCAGGGTGATGGACTCCATGGCGCGATGGCTTTTGTGCAGGATTGTCCCACCCGGGGTCTCGTAGCAGCCACGTGACTTCATGCCTACATAACGGTTTTCGACAATATCCAGGCGCCCGACACCGTGCGCACCTGCGATTGCGTTCAACTCCCTCAACAGCTGTGCGGGGGTATGCTCGGTACCGTCCAGACTGACAGGGTCTCCCTGCACAAACCCGATCTCCACGTACCGCGGCACATCCGGAGCCTGGTCGGGTGCGCATGTCAACTGCCACATGCTATCCTGCGGCTCGACCCACGGGTCCTCAAGCTCACCCCCCTCGTACGAGATGTGCAGTAAGTTGGCATCCATTGAATACGGGGATCGCTGACCCTGCTTTTGTTCAATGGAAATATTGTGCCTGTCGGCATATTCCAGCAGCTTCTCACGTGAATTCAGGTCCCATTCGCGCCACGGTGCGATGACCCGTATATCCGGGTTTAACGCGTATGCACCAAGTTCAAACCGAACTTGATCATTGCCCTTGCCCGTCGCGCCGTGCGCGATGGCATCCCCCCCGACCTCCCCGGCGATCTCTACCAGACGTTTGGCAATCAGTGGGCGGGCAATCGATGTGCCCAGCAGATACTCTCCTTCATAGAGGGCATTGGCGCGCAGCATGGGGAATACGAAATCCCCGACAAACTCCTCGCATAAATCCTCGACGTAAATCTCCCTGACACCCAGAGTCTCGGCCTTGGCGCGGGCAGAAGCGATCTCCTTGCCCTGACCAATGTCTGCGGTGAACGTCACCACTTCGCACTGGTATGCCTCAACTAGCCACTTGAGGATGACCGACGTGTCCAGACCGCCTGAATAGGCGAGTATAACTTTTCGAACTGATGACATACTATGCGCTTGAGTACTGGATGGAATGACCGCGTAAATTCGCACCCGATTATAGCCTAAAGCACCAACCCACTCTTACAAATCACCGATGAGTCAAACAGAACCACAGGAATTTATTCCTCTTGGCAATCGGTTTCGGGGCTTCTGCCCGGTGGTGGTGGATGTGGAAACGGGCGGTTTCAATGCCAGCACCGATGCACTGCTTGAAGTCGCTGCTGTGCTGGTTGGCATGAATAGTACCCGGCAGTTTTTCTGCCAGCGTACGATCGCCACCCACGTGCGGCCCTTTGATGGCGCCAATCTTGACCCCGCCTCTCTGGAAGTGAACAGGATCGATCCCTTCCACCCGCTGAGAATCGCGCTGCCTGAGAAAGAAGCCTTGCAGAAAATCTTTACGCCGGTGCACAAGCATGTCCAGCAAAACCAGTGCACCCGGGCAATCCTGGTCGGCCATAATGCCTATTTCGATCTGAGTTTCATCAATGCCGCTGCAGAGCGCACCGGTATCAAGAGCAATCCCTTCCATCCCTTCAGCAACCTTGACACGGTCACTCTGGGAGCGCTGGCCTATGGTCAGACGGTGTTATCAAGGATTGTTGCGGCCGCCAATCTCGACTGGGACAGTGCCAGTGCACATTCAGCCATCTATGATGCTGAAAAGACCGCCGCGATATTCTGTGATGTGATGAACCGGTGGGAAAATCGGGACTGAATGCGCGCGCCCCGGAGAGGTGCCGCGTCTAGGTTCCGCCGGAAGCAGCCGATACCATTTTCTGTAACTCGCCACGCTCATGCAGGTCCAGGGCAATGTCGCATCCCCCGACCAGTTCACCTTGTATATAGAGTTGCGGGAACGTCGGCCAGTCCGCGTAGCGGGGCAGGTTTTCAAAGATCTCCGGATCCAGCAGGACATTCACGTAGGCGAACTCGTGACCGCAGGACTTGAGCGCCTCGGCGGTACGGCTTGAAAAACCGCATTGAGGCATCTGCGGAGTGCCTTTCATATACAGAATAACCGCATTGGACTCTACCTGTTCTTTGATTCGCTCCAGTACATCCATGGCCCTACTCCCCTAAAACATTTAATTCGTGAACATCTATTGTAGCGTGAGGCAATCAACTGACAAGGGTCCTATCCACATTGCGCTGCATCCAGAGCTCGAGCAGGGCCAGGTGCCACAGCTTGCTGCCCCGAAGTGGAGTCATGTACTGCTCGGGCTGTGCGAGCAGGGTGTCGACATAGTCGCGCCGGTACAACTGGCGTTGTATGCACGCCTGCGAATGCAGTACGGTGCGCATGAATTCGACGAATTCCCCACGGATATATTTCAGCGCGGGTACGGGAAAATAACCCTTTTCGCGATCAATGACCTTCGCTGGCAACAGGTCCCGGGCGATTTGCTTGAGAATATACTTCCCTCCCTGTGCCAGCTTGTATCGAACCGGCATCTGCATGGCCAGCTCCACCAGCTCGTGGTCCAGGAAGGGCACCCGGGCCTCCAGCCCATGAGCCATGGTCATGTTGTCGACACGCTTCACAGGGTCATCGACCACGAGGGTGGTGACATCCATGTGCAGCACGGCACGGACAAACTCTTGCGTGCCGGCACGCTCGAGCAGGTGCTGAACCGTTTGCGAGGTGAAGTCCTCACTGACCAGATCCTCGTGCAGCGTGTCCTGCATTTCCGCATGGCTGCGATCAAAATAGTGCCTGGCAAAACTCTCGGTGCTGAACGATGCTTCAGCCTGCATTCTCGGATACCAGAAGTATCCACCGAAGACCTCATCGGCGCCTTGGCCGGACTGGACCACGGATATGTGTTGGCTAACCTGTTCTGCCAGCAGGTAAAACGCAATCGCATCCTGACCCACCATGGGCTCTGCCATTTGCTCCACGGCTTCGGGCAGACGCTCGAGTACTTCATGATTATCTATGTAGAACTTGTGATGGCGGGTGGAAAAATGTCCGGCGACCGAATCCGAATACTCGAACTCATTGCCGGGCTCCTCGGGCTGGTCCTCAAAGCCCACCGAGTAGGTCTGGATGTCCGACACTCCAGCCTGAGCCAACAGACCGACCAGCAAACTGGAATCAAGGCCCCCTGACAGCAGCACCCCTACCGGCACATCGGCAACATGCAGTCGCTTCTCCACGGCGTTGCTCAGTGCCACTTGGATTTCATGCTGCCATTCACGCTCACTCTTCGATGCCCCGGGGTTTCCGGCATGCAACTGCCAGTAAGCCCGCATTTCCAGAACACCCTTCGCAGCAACCTTCAGGGCATGTCCGGGGGGTAATTTTTTCAGTCCGCGCAGGATTGTCCTGGGTGCCGGCACTACACCGTGCAGGCTCAGATGATGGTGCAGACCCACTGCATCGACCCGGGTATCCACGCCAGCCGTGCTGAGAAGCGCCTGCGAATTCGAAGCAAAACGGAAAAAGCCATTGCCCTGCACATAGTAAAGGGGCTTGATTCCGAGACGGTCGCGGGCCAGGAACAATTCGTGCGCCCGCACATCCCAGATTGCAAAGGCAAACATCCCGGTAAGCTTTTCGACGCTGGCAGGCCCCCACTGCGCATACGCCTTGAGAATCACTTCCGTATCACCCGTTGAACGGAATGTATGCCCCAGTGCGATCAGCTCTTCACGCAGTTGCGGGTAGTTGTAGATGGCACCGTTGAATACGATTGCCAGCTGTGTTCCTGCATCGAACATCGGCTGGTTGGCCCGTGGCGAGAGATCAATGACGGACAGGCGCCGGTGGCCCAGTCCGACCGCCTTGTCATAGTAACTGCCTTCATGATCGGGTCCCCGCCGCTTCAGTGCCCGCAGCATGCCATTGATCGTACCCGGATCGGGTTCGCTGTCATCCAGTCGCAGTTCGCCGCAGATTCCACACATCAGAATTCAGCCAGGATGCCCCCAGCCACCGCCTCCCGGGGATTCGACGCGCAAACAATCCCCGGCACGCGTCTCCCGACAGACCTTCCCGGGCATGCGTTCGCCATTGAAGAAATTTGCACCGGGCTGGCCTTCGTGACCACCGTTCAGCCCCCAGGGACTGCGGGTGCGCCGTTCCGACAGGATGGTAAATGTCGAGGGTTCCAGGAATTCGAATTCCCGGACCATGCCGTCCCCGCCACGATGCTTGCCCGGACCACCCGAGCCGTAACGGATGGCATAGCGCCTGACGCGCAATGGATAATTGATCTCCAGAACCTCGACGGGTGTATTTTGTGTGTTGGTCATGTGTGTCTGCACGGCCGACAGACCAGAGAAATTTTTCGAGCCTCCCATGCCACCGGCGATGGTTTCATAGTAACCCCAGCGTGCCCCCTTTGAACTGCCAAGGGCAAGATTGTTCATTGTACCTTGACTGCATGCCGGAATAGCATCGGGCAGCGCCTGGCTCAGGGCCCCCAGGACCACATCCACAATGCGCGAACTGGTCTCCACGTTGCCCGCTGCCACCGCAGCCGGACGCTTCGCATTTAACAAGGAAGCCGCAGGCACCTTGAGCCTGATCGGGGAAAAACTTCCGGCACAGGCCGGTGTCTCGTTTGGCATCAGGCACCGGAAAACGTAAAACACGGCCGCAGCTGTCACCGACAGGGGACAGTTGATATTGCCACTGGCCTGCGCGGCTGTGCCGGTGAAGTCCGCTTCGATGACATCATCGCCCACGCAAAGCGAAACCGAAATTGCCAGGTCGGTAACGCCCTGTCCATCATCGTCCATGTAATCCGTGAAGGTGTAGGTGCCGTTTGGAATCTTGGCAATCATGGAGCAGGCAATCTGCTGTCCATAGTCATTGAGCTGCTGCAAGGCCCCCGAAAACTGCTCCCTGCCTGTCCTTTCAATCAGTTCCTGCAAGCGCTGGATGCCCCGCTGGTTCGCACTGCACTGAGCTGCCATGTCTCCCAGCGTATCCCGCAGGTTCCTCGCATCGCAGAACAGCTCGACGATGACCTGTTGATCGATTTCTCCATGACGGCCAATGCAGGTTGGTGCAATGATCAGCCCCTCCTGCGACAGGTCTGTCGAGACCGGCATCGAGCCCGGCGTATCCGCACCGATATCCGCATGATGTGCTCGATTTGCCACAAAGCCCAGCAGTTTGCCCTGTACGAACACGGGGCAGACCACCGTCACATCGGGCAAATGGGTGCCACCAAGATAAGGGTCATTCAGGGCAATGAAGTCCCCGGGTGCCCACGTCCTTTGCATGATAATCTGCCGCATGGCATAGGCCATGCTGCCCAGATGCACCGGAATGTGTGCCGCCTGGGCGCACAGTCCGCCACCGGCATCGAACACGGCACAGGAGAAATCCAGACGGTCGCGGATATTCGGTGAAAAGGCAGCAAAACGCAACTGGGCGCCCATCTCTTCACACACGGCATCGATCCTGCGGGCAAAGATGCTGAGTTCAATCGGGTTCATGACACTCCAATAAATGGTTAAGTTTGGCAGGCGGATTCGTTATAATTACCCTTGTACGATAAGTCAAAACCACTGTCCCGAACAGTCAGCTGAACGCTTTTATACAAGGAGTATTGCATGAACCCCTTAAACTCAATTCCAGGTACGATCATTGCCGGCGTAATTGTTGCAATTTTGATTGGCCTTGGCTTTGCTCCAGCAGTTGAACTGGTCACATGGTCACTGGTTGTTTGGCTACACGTACTGGCAGGCATCGTCTGGATCGGTTTGCTGTACTACTTCAATTTCGTACAGGTCCCTGCCATGGGCGAGGCTGCCTCGGACCAGTCCGGTCCCGGGCCGGCGGCGATAGGCAAGTATGTGGCACCGCGCGCACTCCTTTGGTTTCGCTGGGGAGCGGTCGTTACCTGGCTCACGGGAGCCTGGGCACTTGAGTATGTCGGCGGATTTACCACGCACTTTTTTGCAACGGAAGGGGTCTCCGCCATTGGTGTCGGTGCGTGGCTCGGCACGATCATGATCTTCAACGTCTGGGTGTTGATCTGGCCCAACCAGAAAAAAGTGCTGGGCATGGTGCAGGCGAGTGATGACGAAAAGGCAAAGGCGAAACAGGTGGCTTTCATGGCTTCGCGGACCAATACCCTCCTTTCAATCCCCATGCTGGCATGCATGGTCGCTTTCGGTCATGGGTTCTTTATCTGATATATGGAGGACCCCAGGTAACGCCTGACCTGCGGTCCAAACCCAGCTTTTGCTGAGCGCTCAGGCAAAAGTACAAGCAAGCATCCCCGGCGGCCCTCGTGGCTGCCGTTTTTAATTTATATGAATGACAATGTGACAGACCGTGATGGACAGTAAACATTTGATGCCCACCTATGCCCGCAAGCCGATCGCCTTCTGGCGCGGTGAAGGTGTGTGGCTGTATCCGGGTACGGAGGATGAAGACCGCTATCTTGATGCATTGTCAGGGTTTGCAGTGTGTGGCCTGGGACATGCGCACCCGGCCGTATCCGCTGCCATTGCCGAACAAAGTGCACACCTTGTTCATACCTCCAACCTCTATACGATCCCGTTGCAGGAAAAACTGGCTGCACGACTTTGCCAGCTGTCGGGGATGGATGCCGCATTCTTCTGCAACTCAGGTGCCGAGGCCAATGAAGCGGCGATCAAGCTCGCTCGCTTGCATGCGCATGACAATAAAGCGCCGAATGCACCCGTCATTGTGACCGAAAACAGCTTCCATGGCCGCACCCTTGCAGCGCTGTCAGCAACAGGAAACCCGGCATTCCAGACAGGATTTGATCCTTTGGTACCCGGGTTTGTGCATGTGCCCTATGACAACCTTGAGGCCGTACAAGCCGTACTCGAGGCAAGCCCGAGGGGCGGTGCTGTTTTGGTTGAACCGATCCAGTGTGAAGGCGGGATCAACATCCCCGCACCCGGTTATCTGGCTGGACTTCGTGAACTGTGTGACCATCACGGTGCCTTACTGATCCTCGATGAGGTACAGACAGGCAATGGGCGCACTGGAGAGTGGTTTTGCTACCAGCACGAAGGAGTGGGTCCAGACATTGTGGTCACGGCCAAGGGCCTGGGTAATGGGGTGCCGATCGGCGTGTGTCTGGCAAGACAGCAGGTTGCCGGGCTATTCTCGCCCGGTTCCCACGGCTCCACGTTCGGCGGAAACCCGCTGGCCTGCCGGGCCGCACTGGCTACACTGGACACGATCGAGAGCCAGAACTTGTGCACCAGGGCGCGCGAACTCGGGGACTCTATGCTCAGCGCACTTCGGGAAAAACTATCCGGCCAGTCCTGTGTCAAGGAAGTTCGCGGCAAAGGCCTGATCCTCGGGATAGAAATGGCACAGCCCTGCAGTACGCTGGTGGACCTGTGCCTGGAGCAAAAGTTACTGGTCAACGTGACGGCCGGTTGCGTCGTCCGGTTGCTACCACCCCTGATCATGGAACAAGAGCATGCCGATTGGGCCATCAGTGTCCTGGCTGACTGCATCGGGCGTTTTGCTGAAACAGACAAGCCAGTGAACGGTGCCTTGCCATGAGCGCGCACCATTTCCTCAGCCTGCTGGACCTGCCTTCAGAGGCATTGGAGAATCTGCTGATGCGGGCGATTGAGCTCAAAAAATGGCTGAAGGCCGGACAGACTCATGCCCCGCTTTCGCACAAGACCCTGGCTATGATTTTTGACAAGTCCTCGACACGCACCCGTGTGTCTTTTGAGGCGGGCATGATTCAACTGGGGGGCCAGGCACTATTTTTATCACCCCGCGACACCCAATTCGGAAGGGGTGAACCCATTGAAGACAGTGCGCGGGTTTTATCCAGAATGGTGGATGCCGTCATGATCCGCACCTATGAACATGACAACGTCACGAAGTTTGCCGAGCATTCCTCGGTACCTGTCATCAATGGCCTCACCGATCTGTATCATCCGTGTCAACTGCTGGCCGATATGCAGACCTGGCTGGAGCACAGGGGCAGCATCCGCGGGGCCACGGTGGCCTGGGTGGGCGATGGCAACAACATGTGCCATTCGTACATCAATGCAGCCCGCCAGTTCGACTTCCGCCTGAATATTGCCTGTCCTGAAAAGTATTCCCCCAAAACGGCCGTACTGAAGCCTGCAGGTGAACGCATCCGCCTGGTTTGCGATGCTGCAACCGCGGTTGAGCAAGCCGATTTGGTCGTCACCGATGTCTGGGCAAGCATGGGGCAGGAACAGGAGGCCGATGAAAGACTGGGTGTCTTCAAAGCGTACCAGGTGAACGAGTCACTGATGAAACTTGCAAGCAAAGATGCGCTGTTCATGCACTGCCTGCCGGCTCACCGGGATGAGGAAGTCACGGAAGGGGTCCTGAACGGGCCGCAAAGCGTAGTGTGGGATGAGGCTGAAAATCGGCTCCACGCGCAAAAAGCGCTGCTGGAACTGCTGATGAGCTGAGGGGGCAGCACACTGTCCGGACTATTTCTGTGCCTGCGCAAGCACCAGTGAGAAATATTCATCGTCCGCTACAAAGTGGCTGTGTTCGGCGAGGCCGCTTCCTGCAAGCAGGTGCTGTATGGAGGTACGGGTGTATTTTCGACTGATTTCCGTAAGGATTGCCTCGCCCGCCTGAATCTGGAGGGTCTCGCCAAGACCCTCCAGTGCAACCCGTTGGTCTTGCTTGGCAACCAGGTACATCTCGATTTGTTCCTTCGTTTCCTGATAGACCGCGCGGTGCGAGAAATTCTCAAGCCTGAAATTTCCTTGAAGGCGGGTGTTCAGCACGTTCAGCACATTCAGATTGAACTGTGCGGTAATCCCTTCATCATCATCATAGGCCTGTTCAAGAACCTCTTTATTCTTTACCCGGTCCACGCCCAGTAAAATAGCATCCCCGGGGGCCATGATGTCGGCTACCCTGGATAGAAGTTCCATAGACTCAGACGCTGAAAAATTACCGATCGAGCTGCCGATAAAAATGAACAGGACGGGTCCTTCGAGGTTGGGCAGGTCGCGTATGGCGGTCAGGTATTCACCTGCCAAAGCCTCAATGTGCAACTGCGGATAACGATGCAGCAAGCGCCCGGCCGATTCGATCAGCACTTCCTCGCATACATCGATGGGTACATAGTTCGCCTGCCGTGATCCCGCCACCAGCCTGGAAAGCAGAAATTCCGTTTTCACCGAACTCCCCGCACCAAGCTCCACACATGCCTGCGGCTGCACGGCCGCAATGATGTCATCCGCATGTTTCTCCAACAATGCAGACTCGGTGCGGGTCAGGTAATAGTGCCGGGTCTTGCAGATCGCATCGAACAGCCTCGAGCCCGTTTCATCATAGAAGTATTTTGGCGGCAGACTGCGCGGCGCTGACATCATGCCCTTTAGAACATCATGTCTTAAGGCTTTCATTGCATCCCTGCAGGACAGCACCCTGATTTGAAACTGCTGGTGAGGGAAGTCCATGTCCATTAGATATACTCTCGATTTCAGAGTAGCATTGCAAGCAGAGCTGTCTGATCGGAGTGGACAGATTGTGCTGACAATACCGTACATGATAGGTACTGATATATACGACCAATCATGGGGAACTCACGCTTTGCCGAGCACTGTTGAAATTCAATGATGCACGCATGGCAGGAGGCGCAATGGAAACTCTACATACACTTCTCGGGCAGTTAAGCAGCTTCATCTGGGGTCCTGTAATGTTGACTCTCCTTCTGGGAGTCGGTGTCTATCTGACACTTGGTCTGAAGCTGATTCCATGGCGAAAAATCGGCCTTGGCTTCTCGCTGCTGTTGTCCGGAAAGGCCGATAAGGACCAGGGAGAGATCAGTCCCTTCCAGGCACTGATGACAGCACTTTCGGCAACGATCGGTACGGGAAACATTGCCGGTGTAGCTACTGCCATCTTTCTTGGGGGGCCTGGCGCGATATTCTGGATGTGGGTAACCGCACTGTTCGGTATGGCGACAAAATATGGAGAGGCCGTGCTGGCAGTCAAGTACAGGGAAGTGGATGAGCAAGGCCGACGGGTGGGTGGCCCGATGTACTACATCAAGAATGGTCTGGGTGAAAACTGGAAATGGCTGGGCTTTTTGTTTGCGCTGTTTGGCACAATTGCAGCCTTCGGCATAGGCAACATGGTGCAGTCCAATTCTGTCTCTGATGCCCTGCAGTCCAACTTTGGAATCAGCCCGCTCTTGACAGGTGTTGTGCTGGCCATACTGGTCGGTCTTGTAATCCTCGGAGGAGTCAAGCGCATCGGTGTGGTTGCAGGCAAGCTCGTCCCCATCATGGCCATCGCTTACATACTGGGCTCACTCATCGTCATTTTCGCGAATTTTGGGCAGGTCGACGAAGCCCTGGGTCTGATCTTTACCAGTGCGTTCAGTGGTACGGCCGCTACCGGGGGGTTTGCGGGCGCCGCCGTTGTCGCTGCCATCCGTTTTGGTGTCGCACGCGGCATATTCTCGAATGAGGCGGGCCTGGGAAGTGCGCCGATCGCGCATGCCGCAGCGCAGACAGATGATCCCGTACGCCAAGGCATGATCGGTATGCTCGGTACATTTATCGATACCCTGATTGTCTGCACAATGACAGCACTGGTGATCCTGTTGACCGGTGCCTGGACAAGTGGTGAGACGGGCGCCTCGCTGTCAACTTTGGCTTATGGGCAAGGGATCAGTGGAGGAAATTACATTGTTACCATTGGCCTCGTAGTGTTTGCTTTTACCACCCTGCTTGGCTGGAGCTATTACGGTGAACGTTGTGCTGAATTTATTTTTGGCATGCGCGTAATCATGCCGTACAGAATCTTGTGGGTAATCGCAATTCTGACCGGCTCGCTCATCAAGCTTGATCTGGTATGGCTGCTTGCCGATGTCATGAACGGATTTATGGCAATCCCCAACCTGATCGCCTTGGCTTTACTTAGCCCGGTGATCTTCAGAGTCACCCGGGACTACCTGTATAAGTAGTTCTGTAGTGCGCAGGGGCAAGTCAGGGAATGAGTCCTGTAGTTCATGACAGAGAAGCATTAGCAGGCATCCAGCATGCCGTGCAGACGGCCTTGCAAGAGGATATCGGTCAGGGTGATGTCACTGCATCGACATTCAATACCGCAACATTGGCCCGTGCCTCAGTGCTTTGCAGGGAAGATGCGGTCTTGTGTGGCCAGCACTGGTTCAATGAGACGCTGCGCCAACTGGATGCAGACATCCGCATAGACTGGCAATGCCAGGATGGCAATCTGATCGAAAAAGATACGACGGTATGTACGATGGAAGGCTCAGCGCAAGCCATGCTCAGCGCAGAACGCACGGCATTGAATTTTCTGCAGACCCTGTCAGCTACGGCTACCTGCACCCGAAAATACGTTGAGCACATATCGGGGACATCCGCACAAATTCTGGATACGCGAAAAACACTGCCCGGCATGCGCTATGCACAGAAATATGCTGTCAAATGTGGAAGTGGTATGAACCATCGCATGGGGCTGTACGATGCCATTCTAATCAAGGAAAATCACATCGCAGCGGCTGGCTCGATACGCAAGGCAGCAGGACTGGCCAAAAAAAAGTTCCCGGAATTGACGATTGAAATCGAGGTCGAGAACTGTCAGCAGCTTGAGCAGGCGCTGGAGACCGAAGCCGATATCATTTTACTTGATAACTTCTCCATGTCCGAGTTGCAAACAGCCGTACGCCTGAACGGGGACCGGAAAAGACTCGAGGCATCCGGGAACATCAACCTGGACAACATTCGCGAGGTAGCCAAAACCGGAGTGCAGTACATTTCAATCGGTGCAATCACCAAAAACATCCAGGCGGTCGATTTTTCCATGCGCTTTGAATGATGCTGTCATCCCTACAGATCCTCTATGCAAACTCAAAACACCCATATTTTCAGTAGGCCGTCAGGACTCAGGGAGTTTGGCTGCCTGCCAGGCCTCCTCCATCTCTTCCATTGAGCATGCGGCAATACTTGTCCCCCTGAGTGCCATCTGCTGTTCCATATGCCGAAAACGGCGCATGAACTTTTCATTGCTTTTACGCAGCGCTTCTTCCGCACTGATATTCAGATGCCGGCCCAGGTTGACTGCCGAAAACAGCAGGTCTCCCAGTTCCTCTGCGAGCCTCTCCTGTGCTTCACCTGCATCAAGTGCCTCTTCGAGCTCACCCAGTTCCTCTGCGATCTTCAGCAACACTGGCCGTGTCTCCTGCCAGTCAAACCCAACCGTGGCCGTGCGCTCCTGAATTTTCCAGGCACGCAGTAATTGCGGTAACACACCCGGGATATCATCCAGCAGGGTGTTCGGCCTGTGCTCGTTTTTTGCCTGGCGCTCGGCCTCCTTGATGTCATCCCAGGTGGCCTTGTCAGAATCGATCCCCTCTTCAAAAATTTTGGGGTGACGGCGCACCAGCTTGTCACTGATACTTTTGGCCACGTCGTCCAGGTCAAACAGGTCCTGCTCCCTGGCCATCTGGGCATAGAATACAATTTGCAGCAGCAAGTCCCCCAGCTCCTCTTTGAGCAGCGAAAAATCCTGCTTGTCAATCGCCTCCGCTACCTCGTAGACCTCTTCAAGGGTATAGGGAATCAGTGAACTGAAAGTCTGACGATTGTCCCAGGGACAGCCGCCCTCCGGGTCACGCAGCAACTGCATGAGGTTGACCAGTCGATATAGATTGTCCATAGGCCTATTACTCCTTGTATCGCTGCTCTTGACTTTGCTGCGTTCTATTCGCGATTTTGAATGCCACCAAGCGTGCCGGAAGAGAGGCTTACAGGAACCTGGCTCCCTGAAAAGCTTGAATTTCGATGCAATTCTGTCTCTTTAGAGATAGAAATCCAGACAACGATGGTTAAAAATTTGTTTAAGGCTTATATCTTTACATTCACTATGTATAATCGGGCACTCTGACTATTATACCCGGTCACAATCATCAGGTATTACCGGGATTTACATACATACATTGAATTAACAGGGAATTTTGAGATGACAACAAAGAATGATGCCCTAGTAAAGTGGGTAGACGAAGTAGCGTCACGAACAAAGCCGGACAAAATCGTCTGGTGTGACGGCAGCGATGCTGAATTCGACAAAATGGTGGACCAGATGCTCGACAGCGGCACGCTCACAAGACTGAATGAGGAATCGCATCCTAACTGCTATCTGCATCGCTCAGATCCCTCTGATGTTGCACGCGTTGAACACCTGACTTATGTCTGCAGCAAGGACAAGGAAGATGCAGGCCCAAACAACAACTGGATGGACCCGGATGAAGCGCATAAAAAAGTAGACGACCTGTTTGCAGGCTGTATGCAGGGCCGGACCATGTACGTCATTCCCTATTGCATGGGGCCGATTGACTCACCGCTATCCCGTAATGGAGTGGAAATCACTGACAGCCCGTACGTGGTAGCCAACATGAAGATCATGGCACGTATCGGAACCCCGGCACTGGAACGGATTGAAAGAGAAGGGACATTTGTCAAGGGACTGCACTCTACGGGTGATCTGGATCCTGAAAAGCGCTTTATCATGCACTTTCCTGAAGAGCTTTACATTAAAAGCATTGGTTCGGGCTATGGTGGCAATGCATTACTTGGCAAGAAATGCCACGCATTGCGTATTGCAAGCTGGCAGGCCCGTACAGAAGGCTGGCTGGCCGAGCATATGCTGATCGTGGGACTCGAGAGCCCACAGGGAGAAACCCACTATATTGCCTGTGCATTCCCTTCGGCATGTGGCAAGACCAACCTGGCGATGCTGATTCCTCCCGAACAGTACAAAGGCTGGAAAGTCACCACGGTAGGCGATGACATCTGCTGGCTGCATTTACGTGACGACGGGCGGCTTTGGGCGATCAATCCAGAATCCGGGTATTTTGGGGTCGTGCCTGGTACGAACGAGTGGTCTAACAAGAATGCGTATGACACCTTGAAGAGTGATGCAATTTTCACGAACGTTGGCGTAACCGACAATAACGAACCGTGGTGGGAAGAAAAGGATGACGGCAAGGAACCTGCTCTTGACTGGAAGGGCAACCCGTACGATGCCGAAGTTGGTCCTGCGGCCCACCCCAACTCACGATTTACGGTACCTGCCAAAAACAATCCCGTCTATTCCCCTATGGCAGACAATCCTGATGGCGTTCCTATTTCTGCCGTGGTATTTGGTGGTCGCCGCAAGGACCTGGCACCGCTCGTATATGAAGCTAAGGACTGGGCCCATGGGGTGCTGGTTGGTGCTTCCTGTGCCTCGGAGATGACAGCGGCAGCCATTGGAGGAGCAGGACAGATACGGCGTGATCCGATGGCCATGAAGCCGTTCTGCGGATACAACTTTGCGGACTATTTTGCGCACTGGCTCAGTTTTGAGGGCAAGTCAGATAAATTGCCAAAAATCTTCCACGTAAACTGGTTCCGCCGTGATCAGGATGGCAAATTCCTGTGGCCTGGATTCGGGGAAAACATGCGTGTCCTGGCCTGGATCGTAGAACGCTGCGGCGGCCAACGTGATGCAAGGGAAACACCGATTGGCTTCTTGCCTAACGTTGAGGACATTGATACTGATGGTATCGATGTTTCGAGCGAAACGATGCAGGCATTGCTATCTGTTGACCCCGCTAAGTGGGAACAGGAAATGCTGGCCATTGGCGAGTACTTCTCCGAGTTTGGAGACCGTATGCCTCAGGCCCTGCTGGCTGAACTGGACAAGATGTCTTCTGCCCTGCAGAGCAAAGCCGCCTAACGCAAACCCTTTGTGTACCAAGCCCCATGCCGGAATGTGCATGGGGCTTGTGTGCGGTCCTTTATAGCGCCCTGCCACCAGCAACAGCTTTGGTGACCTTGGGCAACACGCACTACCTCGAGAAAATCGTATCAGGCGGTCAGACTGGCGTTGACCGTGCTGCACTGGATGCCGCGCTGGATCACCAGTTCCCGTGCGGCGGTTATTGCCCAAAAGGGCGCAGGGCAGAAGACGGAGACATTCCTGCGCGCTACCCACTTGAAGAACATGCCAGCACACATTATCCACGGCGTACTCTCGCAAATATCCTGAACAGTGATGGAACACTGATTATCTATGCGCAATCCCTGAAAGGTGGCACCGCACTTACGGCAACCTATTGCAGGCAGCACCAACAGCCCTTTATCCTCGTAGATGCCCAGCGTCTTTCAATTGAGGAGGCAGCATGCCGGGCAGTGGAATTTTTCTGCAGGTTTGATGTCAGATGTCTGAATGTCGCGGGTCCCCGTAACAGCCAGTGGCCTGCAGGTTACCGCTACACGTACCGTTGCATAGACCATATCCTAAAGACGCGCATGCAAGGGGGCGAGTGTCATTCATCTTAGACCCGGACAAGGATTCTGCTACACTACCTGCACACACTTGATGCCAGAGGAAAGTATGCCAAGATACACCCTGATTCGCCTGGTTTTTGCAGGCCTGTTCTTAATGCTCAGCTTGCAGAATGTTCATGCCAGCGAGATCAACACCCGGGCACTTGTGGATGCCGCTGCAAGATCGGTGGATACATTTTCCGTGGACCCGGACATGGAGTGGCTGCATCACAACATGGATAAGGCACGGGGTATTTTGATCATCCCACAACTGATCAAGGGCGGACTTTTTTTCGGCGGGTCCGGGGGTAGTGGCGTGTTGCTTGCCAAGGGGGAAAACAATGCCTGGAGTTATCCCGCATTCTACACGATAGGTTCTGGAACCATCGGCTTCCAGGCCGGGATCGAGGTGGCAGAACTGGTCTTGATCATCATGACGGACCGAGGCGTGGACGGTTTGCTTACCTCTTCGTTCAAGCTGGGAGGCGATATCAGCATCGCAACTGGGCCCATTGGTGCCGGTGCAAAAGCCCAGTCCGTGGATTTCAAAGAAAAGTCTGCCGATATCCTCGCATTCTCAAGGACAAAGGGGATTTATGGCGGGGTAAGTGCGGAGGGTGCCGTGCTCAAAGTTCGCGAAGATCTCAACAATGACTATTATGGCAATGACATCAGAAGTCCCCGCTCCATTCTCATTGAGCACTACGCCAACAACCCGCATGCCGACGAACTGCGGCTGGCCGTTGCACGGCTGGCAGAAAAAAGTAACTATTAGACCCGATCTGGGGTGCCACTCCCGCTCTCCCGGTTGCGGCGTGATCAATCAGTCTCAATACGGCGTATCTGATAACAGTCACCCTTCATCGTAGTGAAGCTTTCTCTAATGAAAAGTTTGCGTTATTCAGGGTCGTCTCTGATTGCGGGATTGATCCTCCTGGCATGTGGAGTTCAGGCCGACGGACCTCTTGTTCTATCACATAGAAATCTATTTACCCTGTGTGCTCCGATGGACCTGAGCGTTGAGCCGTTGCATGCCGGCCAGTCTCGCAAAATTGGGCTGATGCGAGAAGCTGTCGAACATGAAATTGAACGGCGTCTGCGCACAGTTGATTTATTCAAGATTGAAACGAGTCAGTATCTTAGTGCCGGCGTGAATCTCTCTGATTCAGGTGATACCTTTACTGCCAGCCTGAGCCTGAATCGGTATGTAATGGATATGGGGTACGGGATCGGTGGCTTTGTCACGGTATGGACTACCAGTACCCTGGGAACACATGTTGGCGACAGCAAACCGATCCTTAGCGCCATTGCTCTGCTTACAGACGAATTTCTTGCCGATTACTTGCCTGTGAACAAGAGGGAATGCGATCAGAATTGACCCTGTCTGACCCAGGACTGGACAAGTTCATGGGGGCAACTCCCTTTACAGATGGTGCACTTGCCCCCAATTCTGCCCCCAATTGTCAATAAACTTCAGAGGATCATTGTGGACGCGATTCCACTATAAATATATGATTATATAGACAAATAAGGACATTACAGGACGTCTTTGGATTATGTAATGGTGGCTATGGTTGGACTTGAACCAACGACCCCAGCATTATGAATGCTGTGCTCTAACCAGCTGAGCTACATAGCCACGCTCGGGGAAAACAGTGAAAGGTACAGAAACCCGCAAGGCGATGTCAATAACACTAGACATTGAAACGGAAATGCACGACGTCTCCTTCCTGAATCACATACTGCTTCCCTTCAAGACGCCATTTACCCTCTTCTTTCGCACCCAGCTCGCCTTTTGCGTCCACATAATCCTCATAGCTGACAACCTCTGCACGGATGAATCCTTTTTCAAAATCAGTATGAATCTTGCCGGCTGCCTGAGGCGCCATGGTGCCCCTTCGTATTGTCCAGGCGCGGACCTCCTTTGGACCAGCAGTGAAAAATGTCAGCAATCCCAGTAACTCGTAGCCCGCGCGGATCACCCGGTTCAAGCCAGGCTCTTCCAGACCAAGCTCAGCGAGATAGACCTGCTGCTCCTCATCGTCCAGTTGTGTCAATTCAGCTTCAATCTTTGCACACACCGGGATCACTTGCGCAGATCGCAGTTTTGTAGTCTCCCGTAGCCGATCGAGATGCGGGTTTTGCTCGAACCCGTCCTCTGCAACATTAGCAATATAGAATGCCGGCTTGCCTGTAAGCAGGTGCAATGCTTTAAAGGAATACCTGTGCTCATCCTCAACCTCGAAACTGTAGGCCGGCAACTCCTCCTCCAGATGCGTTTTAAGGCTCATGTACATTGCCAGTTGCGTGACCGCTTCCTTGTCCCCTGACTTCGCTGCCCGCTCTGCTCTGCCAATGGCATTACCCACCGTTGCCAGATCGGCCAGAATCAATTCGGTTGAGATCGTTTCAAGGTCCGAGAGCGGATTGACCTTCCCATCCACATGAATAACATTTTCATCATCAAAGCAGCGTACGACATGGGCAATCGCATCCGTTTCACGAATATGGCCAAGAAATTGATTTCCCAGCCCCTCTCCTTGCGAAGCACCTGCCACCAGTCCGGCAATATCCACGAATTCGATCGTGGTTGGTATGATTTTTTCAGGATTCGCTATCTGTGCGAGTGTACTTAATCTCAGGTCCGGTACAGGGATGACCCCAACATTCGGATCGATTGTACAAAATGGGTAGTTCTCCGCTGCGATGTGGGCTGCAGTCAATGCATTAAACATGGTGGACTTCCCCACATTGGGCAAGCCGACGATGCCGCATCTAAAGCCCATGCAGATTCCGGGTATGGAGTATTTTCATTGCAGCTTCCGTATCGCCCTTGAGCAGTTCATCCAAAATACCTGCAACCCTGTCAATTGCCGTATCGACTTCATGACGTTCCTCTACATCCGGCTTCTTCAGTACATATTCGATCACATCATCCTTGTGGCCTGGATGTCCAACCCCGAGGCGCAAGCGCAAAAAATCTGAACCCAGATGGGCAAAGATGCTTTTCAACCCGTTATGCCCGCCATGCCCTCCTGCCCATTTGATTCTTGCAGAGCCATTGGGCAAGTCGATCTCATCGTGGGCAACCAGGATCTGCTGTAAAGGAATCCTGTAAAACTCTGTGAAGGCGCGCAGTGAAATACCGCTCTCGTTCATAAACGTCAGGGGCTTGAGCAGCCAGATCTTCTCGCCCTCAAAGATGAACTGGGCAACCTCACCTTTGAACCTTTCCTGATAACGAAATTGGATACCGTGCTGCCGGGCTATCGCATCTGCAAACCAAAACCCGGCATTGTGCCGGGTCATTGAATATTTTGCGTCGGGGTTGCCTAAACCAGCTACCAGCCGTATACCGCGATGTGTAGCCACAATGGACTAGAGATCATGAGGCATCATTTTGTTCTGAACCATCCTCTTCCTCATCCTGGGCATCTTCTGCAGTATCATCCAAGCCTTCTTCTTCCTCATCCTCGATCGTTTCTTCGGCTCGTTTTGCATGTACGGATACAACCGTATGATCATGTCCCTCACCGTGTGCCAGTTCCAGAATGGTAACCCCTTCAGGCACCTGGATATCACTTAGGTGAAGTGAGTCGTTCAGGTCAAGTTCCTGAACATCCACTTCAATGAATTCAGGTAGATGCCTGGGCAAGCATGAAACTTCCAGTTCAACCATGTTATGGCTGATGACGCCCCCTCCCAGCTTGACACCATGACAGGTGTCTTCATTGATAAAGTGAAGGGGAACATGCACGTTAATATGCGTGTCTTCACGCACACGCAACAAATCCAGATGCAACACGGTCGGTTTGTGCGGATGGCGCTGGAGTTCACGCAAGATGGCCTTCTGGGATGTGCCATCCACATCGATGGTTAGCACATGTGAGTAGAATGCCTCGTTCTCCAGATTGTTCATCAGATGATCATGCTCAAAGGTCACCGCTTCAGGAGGTTCTCCGCCTCCATAAATGATCCCCGGCACCTGGCCTGCTGCACGCAGCCTTCTACTTGCGTTTTTACCGCGTTCATCGCGGGCATGGGCATTCAACTTGTAATCGATACTCATTTTATTCTCCGACTGTCCTGGCTGCCGTTTGGGCCGGACTGCAATTCTAGTTAATCCATGTAGAGGGTACTGACCGACTCTTCCTGGTTGATCCTGCGCATGGACTCTGCGATCAGTGCTGAAACTTCCAGCTGACGTATCCGTGAACATGCCCGGGCATCTTCACGGAGCGCAATTGTATCAGTTACGACCAGTTCATCCAGCTCTGAACTCTCAATGTTTTTGATGGCATTGCCGGAAAGAACCGGATGGGTCGCATAGGCCTGGACCGTATTGGCCCCATGCTCCTTCAGTGCACTGGCCGCCTGACACAGAGTGCCCGCAGTATCTACCAGATCGTCAATGATAAAACAATCCTTGCCTTCCACTTCACCGATAATATGCATGACTTTGCTTTGGTTCGCCTGGGAACGGCGTTTGTCAATGATGGCCAGGTCAGCATCATCCAGGCGCTTGGCCAGGGCCCTGGCGCGCACTACACCGCCTACATCCGGGGATACCACAATCAGATTGGGATGCTTGCGTTTGTAAATATCCCCCAGCAGTACAGGTGAGGCGTATACGTTGTCAACGGGTATATCGAAGAATCCCTGAATCTGATCGGCATGCAAGTCGACAGTAAGCACACGGTTTGTCCCGACACTCGAAAGCAGGTTGGCTACCACTTTGGCAGAGATGGGAACCCGTATCGAACGAACGCGCCGATCCTGACGTGAATAACCGAAATAAGGAATGACTGTGGTAATCCGTTCTGCCGAGGCACGTCTCAAGGCATCCACAATAATCAGCAACTCCATAATATGGTCATTGGTGGGGTTGCTGGTGGGCTGGACAACGAATACATCCTTGCCACGCACGTTCTCCTGGATTTCTACCTGAACTTCCCCATCACTAAAACGGCTGATCAGCGCTTTTCCCAAGGGGATATTCAGGTAGTCAACAATATTCTGGGTAAGCCTGGTATGCGCATTACCGGAAAATACCATGAGGCTGTTGTCTACAGGCAAAACTCGTTCACGGATCATATCGGTATGGCGCCTAATTTAAGTTAGCATGTTCGTTGGCTGGGCCGGCAGGATTCGAACCTGCGAATGCCGGGATCAAAACCCGGTGCCTTACCACTTGGCGACGGCCCAAATATCTGGGGCTGCACTATACTCGATTATACCTGCATAGCGAATACACAGGCGAACGATTCATGCTTTTTGCTGCGAAGGCATCCAGGCCCTGTGGGCAATCTGCAACGATTGCTTCAGCCTGACGTTGAGACTTGCAGGGCGCATACAGACTGCTCCCTGAACCCGTTAGCCGTACACGTGAGTACCGGCTCAGCCACTGCCAGGCATGTTCTATCTGGGCATGTTGACGGGCGATAGGTTCGAATACGTTTTGCGTTTGCTGCAGTACAAGGTCTTTCGCCGGGATCGGTATACATTCCCGCACCAGCTCAGGATGGGCAAACATTTCCCGGGTATCCAAATGCACACGGGGGAAGACGGCGACATACCAGGTCTCGGGAAATTCCATGGCTTGCAGGCGCTCGCCAACGCCTTCGACCCAGCTGGCTTCTCCACGCACGAAAACAGGCACATCGGCACCCAGTTGAGCACCCAGCGTCTCCAGCACACGGGTATCCAGGCCGCACCCCCAGAGACGGTTAAGTGCCAGCAATACCGTTGCCGCATCGGAACTGCCTCCGCCAAAACCTGCGCCCGTTGGGATGACTTTCTTGAGGTGAATGTCGACACCTTTTCGAACGGAGCATTCGTTTTGCAAAAGTCTGGCGGCCCGCACCGTCAAGTCATGTTGCTGGCGGATACTACCGTCTGCACCCGTGCATCCGATCTCACCCTCGTCATTGACCGTGAAACTCAACTCATCACAGATATCGATAAACTGGATGGCCGTTTGCAATAAGTGGTGGCCATCGTCGCGACGTCCCACGATGTGCAGAAATAAATTCAGCTTTGCCGGGGCCAGCCACTTTGTGACATGCGACTCGCAATCGCTAGAGGTACTCACTGTCGATCCTTGCAGCCATGCAGACGTTGCCCATCAATTCAATGTCGCATCGAGATACCATCGGTCTACAATAATTTTTGCATACAGGGTCGGGCTTGAAATTTCTACAAGCGCCGGTAACGCAGGCTGTCCTTCATGGTAGCGATTATAGTCAATGTCCCATCCTGACTGACGGAGATGCAGCAAACGGCCCTTTGCATCGAGCTCCAGCAACAACACCTTTTCATCCGGGTCTGGAATGCCGCGAACCCAATACTGCAACCCGGCCACGGGCAATGCATAACCGAGCAGATTTTGCATCAGGATTTCGGGGTTGTCGGCAAAGTAGTGCTCTCCTCTGGAAGTGCTGAGCTGGACCTGTCCAGTCACCCCGGACAGGACCGCTGTCTTGCGTCCCAATGGTCCATGCAGGTCAATGCTGAATGTCAGCGGATTCTGTACCCAGCGTACACCTGCCTGGAATCCCTCGTTGTTGGATTTGCCAGCAACCCGACCCTTCAAGCTCCACGTCTGCAGGTTCTCAAGCGATGTCTGATGGACTTGCCATGCTTGCATGTCGAACCTATCGGGATGCGGTCGACTGGACAGGTCGCGGACCGATGTGCATGCCGACAGGGCAAGCAGGATTACACAAAAAACACCGGACCGGCACATTGGACCTGCACCTTACTGCTGGAATTTTTTTTGCAGTTCCAGCAGGTATTCCTCGTCGGGAAAACGCTCCAGCACTTCCTGCATCATCTTTTGTGCGCTGTCGTGATCCCCTTGCGCCCAGAACAACTCCACAAGATGTCCTCCAATTTCAGCATCCTCAAGCAACTGGTATGCCCTGCGTAAATACTGCTCTGCCCGCTCATAATTGCCCAAACGAAACTGAACCCAGCCCATGCTGTCAATGACCGCGGGGTCATCCGGGCGAATTTCCAGGGCACGCTCGACGTATTTCAACGCTTCACCAATCCGAGAGTTGTGATCGGCCAGGGTATACCCCAAGGCGTTCAATGCCAAGGCATTGTCAGGATCCTCGGACAGAATGGCTCTCAGATCAGATTCAAGCAAATCGATCCGGTCAATTTCCTCTGCCATCAGGGCCCGTGCATACAGCAAATCGCGGTGACCCGGATATTTTTGCAAACCTTCACTATAAAGGTCGATGGCGATCACATAGAGTTCCTTCTCGTGTAGCAGTTGCCCTTCGACCAGGTACACTTGAACGATTTCATCCGGTGTATTCAGCCGACTGCGAAACTCCGCCAAGTACTGTTGTGCTTTTTCAAGACCTTTGGTCTCGACATAAACGGAAGCAATTCGGGCCCTGGAATCCAGGAAATATTGTCCCCTCCCGACCTGTTCAAATTCAGTGATGGCTGTCAAAAAATCTTTCTGCTGTTCAGCGATCCGTCCCAGGTAGTAATGTCCTTCGTCTTTACGCTGGCTGCTTTGCATCAGACGGGTAAAATCTGCCTTGGCTGCTTCAAACTGCTCTTGCTGCAGATGCAACAGTCCGAGGGTATAGATCAGTTCACTGTCATCACGGTTTTCTGCATACAGGGACTCAAACTCAACTTCGGCTTCTTCGTATCTTTTTGCTGTCAGCAGCATTCGCGCATACGACATGCGCAATTCACGGTTTTCCGGGGTTTCCCCGGCAAGCACTTTCATATCCTTGAGCGCAGCATCCGTTTCCTCGAGTCCTAACAGGGCCTGGACCCGCATAATACGGGCATCTGTCAGCTCTGGTGCAAACCCGATCGCCAGCTCACTTTCATCCAGTGCACGCAGATAATCTCTTGCCTGCAGTGCGAGGCCCGCGAGTATGAGATGTCCATAGGGATTTTCAAAGTACTTGTTGACCAGCTTCTCGAGCACCCGTGCCGCCGAATCGGAATCTGACTCGCGGGCAAGAATCGCGCCCAGGATATCAAAGCCCTTTTCCGGAGAATCGCCGGTACTCAGCATGAGCATTTCGAATTGCACAACGGCCTTGTCAACGTTGCCATTGCGCAGTTCCAGCACACCAAGGACCTGATTTAATTTCGGATCACTACCTGCCAGTTCGGACCAGCGATGTGCCGCCTGCAACCCTGCTTCCCAATTCTTGGCCACCATAGCGATCCGTGTCGTTCGTTCAGCCACCGCCGGGTCGCTGCTCAGCTGGCTCGCACGCATGTAATGCTCCAATGCCTGGTTCACGTCGTTGAACTGACCAGACAGTTCACCGAGGAGAATTGCATACAGGAGATCCGAGTGAGGACCGTACTCAGGGGCAGGTGGGCGACTGATTGCAGGCGACGGGTCCGGGTTCGGAATCGGGTCTTTTGCCGTGGTATCAGCAGGTGTGCTTGCGCAACCGACCAAGCCCAGCCCAGCAAGCAGCATCATTGGGACCCAGAAAACACGCAGGATGGTGAGATTGACTGCCAATATGCTGTGTTGAGTTAATAGTTCGATTAGACTATACCAATAGGGAATTATGTACCTAAATCCGCAGGGGATTCGATACCCGTTTGACGCTTCACAGGCCCGCTACTGCGGCGACCTCCACGTCCAGCAGCCCCATTCCCGAAGGCCATAATATTCAATGCGGCATTCATGTCCGCATTATCCCGATGCCCACAGGCTACGCACTCAAAGCCTGACTGGGTCTTTCGATTCTTCTTGTCGACATGCCCACATTCATGGCACGTCTGACTCGTGTACTGTGGGGCAACCTTCACTACACTGGACTTGTACGACAGGCACTGCTCCAGCTTGTACCAGCTAGAGTTCAGGATGCCCTTGTTAAGTCCTTTTTTACCTTTTCCACTAGCCGTCATGCCCTGCGTATTCAGATCTTCCATGTAGACCACGTTATACTGGTCGGCAATTTCTCTGGATACCTGGTGACACCAGTTTGTACGTTTCTGCACGATGTGCTGTTGAGTGCGTGCCGCAAGGCCCTTTGCTTTCAGGTAGCGATTGGAGGGCTTGATCCCTTGCTTCCTGCTTCCTTTCTGTCTGCGCGCCATCATTCTTTGGTATCTGCGCTTCCGGGCTTCCAGCATGGCTGTATCCGGCGTGCAGTACCTTTGCCCGTCTGAAAGCGTAATCTGCCCGACATTGCGGTCTATGCCTACAGGCTTGATGGATGCAGGTAATGCCGTGATCTGTACTTCACTGGTGATGTAGGCATACCACTTGCCTGCTTCGTACTTGATCGTACCACTCTTGACGATACCGTCCGGATAAGGATTATTGCCTGTCAGCTTGAGCTGCCCGATCTTCTGGACATGCAGGTAATCACCCTGCAACCTGAACAAGCCTGCACCCAAAGGAATAGATGGGGAGTGTGTATGTTTACCGTGGAATTTAGGCAGCCCGCCTTCTCCCTTGTAGAATTGCTTGTATGCTGTCTCGATGGGTTTTAATGACAACCGGACAATGTTGGATGCATAGTCTTTCAGCCATGGCACCTGCTTTCGCAGGTTGGCAAATCGGTAATTCAACACAAACCAGCGTGGATCACACCGCCCATAGGCCTTGTACTCATCTTGCAGCACACCGACAAAGTGATTCCAGACATAGCGGCAGGCGCCTGCCAGTTCATGCAGCTTGCGGGCCTTGGCCTGTGTTTGCGGGTGCAGACGGTAACAAATGGTACGGTGTGTCTTCATGCGGATTTTGCTACATAATCCCACAATATTACTTCAGATAACTGGGCATTACACATGCAATTTGGCAAAATCAATAATGGCTGAAACTGACTATACGATGTCTGCTACCCAACGTATTTGCCCGGTATTTTCAATAAATGCTGGCTGTTCCCATGTCGCTGCTCACGCTTGGCATTAATCACACGACGGCACCGGTTCATGTGCGTGAACTTGTCGCGATCAGCGAGCAGAATCTGCGATCCGCCCTGCGGAAGTTAATTGAAGTTCCCCAGGTGGAGGAGGCACTGATTGTCTCAACCTGTAACCGCACCGAGATGTACTGCGAAGTCACGCAAATGCAAGAAGGCAGAAAGGGCATCCTGAACTGGTTGAATACCTTCCATAACCTGAAATCTGAACACACGACGCCTTATCTGTATGACTACCAGGACCATTCCACCGTCCACCATATCTTCCGTGTGGCTTGCGGACTGGATTCGATGGTGATCGGGGAACCACAAATTCTGGGACAGCTGAAATCTGCATACCAGGACGCCTCACAGGCGGGTACCGTCGGGCGCACTCTCAACCAGCTTTTTCAGCATGCCTTCAGTGTCGCCAAGGAGGTTCGAACCAGCACGGAAATCGGTGCAAACCCTGTATCCGTAGCCTCTGCCGCCGTCTCACTGTCGAAAAAGATATTCGGGGAGCTGCACCATCATTCTGCCCTGCTGATCGGTGCAGGCGAAACCATTGAACTTGCAGCAGAGCATTTGAAGGCTGCGGGGATACGTGAGATTGTCGTCGCCAATCGCAGTGTCGAACGTGCCGAACACATTGCCAGCCGGGTAAGTGGACGCGGGGTGGGCTTGAGTCTTGTCAATGAAGTCCTGCCCGAATCCGAGATCGTAATCACGGCCACAGCCAGCACACTGCCGATCCTTGGCAAGGGGCTGGTGGAGCGTGCCCTTAAAGAACGCAGGCACAAGCCCATTTTTATGGTCGACCTTGCCGTACCCAGGGATATTGAGCCTGAAGTCGCCGGGCTCTCTGATGTTTACTTATACACCGTGGACGACCTGCACGACGTCATTGAGCATAACCTGCAATCCCGTCAAAAAGCAGTAAAAGCTGCCGAGGAGATCATTGCCAGGGAGGTCGATAAATTTTTTCTATGGCAGCGTGGGCAAGGTGTAGTTGATACCGTGCGGGCCTTTCGTGAAAAGACTGAACTCCAGCGCGATGACGTGCTCGAGAAGGCAAAAAAAATGCTTGAACAGGGAAAGTCGGTTGATGAAACCTTGAATTACCTGGCATATACCTTGAGCAACAAGTTCATGCATGACCCCAGTGAAGCACTCAACCTGGCCGCCAAGCAGGGTAAAAATGAGTTGATCGATGCTGCACGGGTACTGTTAAATATTCCGCCTGAAGATACCAATGATTTCTAGGCCTGTCTGTCATAAGCTGTACCTTGATGAAAGCGTGCAGCGCATGTAGCAACAGCTGGTCAACCTCAACAATTGCAGCTCAGGCAGCCGGGGGCCGTTTACCCTGGAGCCGGCTTCAATACACACAGCCCCCGTTATGAAAGATTCAATAGTTCGTAAGCTCGACGGCATCAGAGAGCGGCATGAGGAAATCGCCATGGAGCTTTCTGACATGGATATCGTCAATGATCAGGGCCGCTACGCTGCACTCTCAAAAGAATATGCGCAGCTGGAGTCCATTGTAAGCAAATTCAATGAATACCAGCGCGCCATGCAAGACCTTGAATACGCACAGGAACTTCTGGACGATCCGGATGTGAATCTGAAAAAAATGGCCCAGGAGGAAACGAAAACCACCGGCCAGCGTATCAGCCAGCTGGAAAGAGAATTGCTGATGCTCCTGCTGCCTGAAGACCCGCATGACCAGGGCAATGTATTCCTGGAGATACGCGCGGGTACCGGAGGTCATGAGGCAGCCATTTTTGCCGGCGATCTGTTTCGTATGTACTCCCGTTATGCAGAAAGCAAAAAATGGAAATTGGCGGTGCTCAACAAAAGCGAAGGGGATCATGGGGGATACAAGGAAATCATCGCCAAGATTTCAGGCACGGATGTGTATTCCAACCTGAAGTTTGAGTCAGGAGCACACAGGGTGCAGCGTGTGCCTGTGACCGAGTCACAAGGGCGGATCCACACCTCGGCAGCTACCATCGCGATCATGCCGGAGGTCAGTGAAATCGATAATGTTGAGATCGACAACAATGATTTGCGTATTGATATATTCCGGGCTTCCGGTGCAGGGGGTCAGCACGTCAACAAGACGGACTCTGCCATACGCATCACGCACATCCCCAGTGGAATTGTCGTTGAATGCCAGGATGAAAGATCGCAACACAAGAATCGCGCGCGTGCAATGTCGCTGCTCAGTGCCCGACTGCTGGACCAGGAAAGAAAAAGGCAAATCGAGGAGCAGGCCGAAGCCCGCCGCAGCCTGGTGGGAAGTGGCGACCGGTCCGAGCGAATCCGTACGTACAATTTCCCGCAAGGCCGTATCACTGACCATCGCATCAGCCTGACACTGTACAAGCTTGATGAACTGATGCAAGGAGACCTGGACCCGGTCATCCAGCCTTTGCGCAACGAATACCAGGCTGACCAGCTTGCATCCCTGAATGAGTCGTGACGGACATCGAACATGACGTTTCAGCAAGCGGTAGATCTTGCCGCAGAAAAACTCGTCACGGTTAGCGACAATCCAAGACTGGATGCACAGCTGCTGGTCTGTCATGCATGCAACATCGAACAAGTCAGGCTATTTGCCCATCCCGAGACACAGCTGTCCTGCACGGAAGAAAGTCTCTTCAGGTCCTGTTTTTCCAGCCGGCTACAAGGCAAGCCCTTGGCCTATATTTCAGGACAAAAGGAATTCTGGTCTCTGGACTTCACCGTCAATGAGCATGTACTGATTCCCCGCCCGGAAACGGAATTGCTGGTGGAGATTGCCCTGCAGTCCATACCTGAGCATAAGAGCCTGAGGATCCTTGACCTCGGCACGGGTTCCGGGGCCGTTGCCATCGCCATTGCCAAGGAACGCAGTCAATGCTCTGTGGTAGCCACCGATATTTCCAAGCCGGCCTTGGAGGTTGCGCAAAGGAATGCTGAGCGCCACGGTACTGAAATCACTTTTATCCATAGCAACTGGTACGAGAACCTGGGGTCTGACAGATTCGATGTTATTGTTTCCAATCCACCCTATGTAGCAGCAGGAGATCCGGACCTTGATGTTCACGTGAAAGAGTATGAGCCGGCCCTGGCACTTGTCAGTGGAACATCTGGGCTGGAAGCCCTTGAGATGATCATCAGCCGGTCAGGCCGACACCTGACCCCGTGTGGATGGCTGGTAGCGGAACACGGCTTTACGCAGGGCAAGGATACCCAGCGACTGCTTCGCCAAAACAGGTTCGAACAGATTCGTACCTGTCAGGACCTGTCGGGACTGGACCGTGTCAGTTACGCGCGCCTGGGCAGTGACGGTTCACAGTGAAGACTGCGGAGACTACTGCAGCTTTTGCCTTAGCAGACTATTGACCTGTTTCGGATTGGCCTTGCCTTTGGAAAGCTTCATAACCTGGCCCACAAAAAAACCGAACACCTTGTCCTTGCCAGAGCGGAACTGCTCCACCTGTGCAGGATTATTCTGCAGAACCTGATCGACCAGCTTTTCAATTTCCGAGCCATCAGTAATCTGCCTGAGGCCCTGGGATTCAATGATCTGGTCGGCATCCCCCTCCCCCATCCACATCAAACGGAAAATATCCTTTGCAATTTTGCCGGAGATTGTGCCGTCTTCGATGCGATCAAGAAGGCAAGCAAGCATCGAGCTTGAAACAGGACTTTCAGTTATTTCAATAGTGTCCTGGTTCAAGGCGCCAGTGAGTTCACCCACAATCCAGTTGGCCACCTGTTTAGCCTCGGCATCCGTATCCTGTACAGTGCGTTCAAAATATTCTCCAACCTCCCTGCTGATGGACAAGTTTTCTGCATCATGGATATCGAGTCCGTATTGCTTGCAGAAACGTGAAGCTTTTTCAGATGGCAGCTCGGGCAGCTGTTGCCTGATGGCTTCAATCATCTCCGGTTCGATGACGACAGGCAGCAGGTCCGGGTCTGGAAAGTAGCGGTAGTCATTGGCGTGCTCCTTGCTTCTCATCGGGCGCGTTATGCCTTTACTGGCGTCATACAGCCGTGTTTCCTGAACGATCTCGCCGCCATCCTCGAGCACCGCGATCTGCCGATCAATTTCAAAATCGATCGCGCGCTCCACAAACCGGAAGGAGTTGAGGTTTTTAGTCTCTGTGCGTGTACCCAGTGTTTCCTGGCCCGCCTGGCGCACGGAAACATTTGCATCACATCGAAATGAGCCCTCCTGCATGTTGCCATCAGAAATTCCCAGGTAACGCACAATTGAATGGATTTTTTTCATATACGCGATGGCCTCTTTTGCGGAACGCATATCGGGCTCTGATACGATCTCAATCAGGGGCGTACCTGCGCGGTTCAGATCGACACCCGTAAGGTCATCAAACTCCTCATGCAATGATTTGCCGGCATCCTCTTCCAGGTGCGCACGCGTAATTCCGATGACCTTGTGTCCCTTATCCTGCAGTGCGATTTCCAGTTGCCCGCCCTCAACGATCGGGAGTTCATACTGGCTGATCTGATAACCTTTCGGCAGGTCCGGGTAGAAATAATTTTTTCGCGCGAAAATACTGCGCTGTGCAATTGCTGCATCGGTAGCGAGGCCGAACATGACGGCCATGCGTACCGCTTCATGATTCAATACCGGCAGCACTCCGGGTAACCCCAGATCCACTGCACATGCCTGGGTATTGGGTTCAGCCCCGAATGCCGTGGAGGCAGCGGAAAAAATCTTGCTCTGTGTGGCCAGTTGCACATGAATCTCCAATCCGATCACTGCCTCCCACCGTGTCATCTACCCTGCACCTCTATTCGCTATACCGGGGAGGACTCTGCAGATGCCAGTCTGTTGCCAGCTGATACTGATGCGCAAAATTCAGCAGCTTGTCTTCTGTGAGGTAGTTGCCAATCAACTGCATACCCACAGGCAGCCCTTGGCACATGCCGCATGGAATCGAAACTGCTGGCACCCCTGCAAGGTTGACTGAAATCGTATAGATATCTGACAGATACATGGTCACCGGGTCATTGGTTTTTTCACCGATCCTGAAGGCAGGCTCCGGTGACGTCGGCCCCAAAATAAAATCGACGGTCTGAAATGCCTTTTCAAAGTCCGCACTGATCAGGCGGCGCACCTGCTGCGCCTTCAGGTAGTAGGCATCGTAATAACCCTTGGACAGTGCATAGGTTCCAACCATGATACGGCGCTTGACTTCCATACCGAATCCCTCACTTCGACTGCGGCAGTACAAGTCATGCAAATCTTCCGGGTCCTGGCAGCGATGTCCATACTGGATTCCGTCAAAACGAGACAGATTCGAGGAACATTCTGCTGTTGCTATGACGTAATAGGCAGGAATGGCCAGTTCCGTGTTCGGTAAGCGAATAGGCTTGATGATACATCCCTGATCTTCAGCCCAGGTGATCGCCTGGGCAATGACTTCCCGTACCCCGGAGTCCAAGCCCTCACCAAAGTATTCGTCAGGGATACCGATCACCTTATTTTGCAATGGCTGGCCCAGGACTTGCGTATAGGCCGGCACCGGCTCGTCCATACATGTTGAATCCCTTTCATCAAAGCCGGCCATGGCTTGCATCAGGTAGGCACAGTCGTGTGCCGACTTTGCCAGTGGACCCGCTTGGTCAAGGCTCGATGCGTAGGCGATCATGCCGTAGCGTGAAACGCGACCGTAGGTCGGCTTCAGCCCTGTGATTCCACAAAATGCAGCTGGCTGGCGGATTGACCCGCCGGTATCTGTGCCGGTCGCGAGCGGGACCAGGCGTGCGGCGACTGCAGCCGCTGATCCGCCTGATGAACCTCCTGGCACATGATCGGTATTCCAAGGATTTTTTACCGGCCCGAAGTAGCTGTTCTCATTGGAGGAGCCCATGGCGAATTCATCCATGTTGGTTTTGCCCAAAACCACGCAGCCTGCCTGCTCAAGCTTGTCAACAACCGTTGCATTGTAAGGTGCAACAAAATTTTCCAGCATTCTTGAGCCACACGATGTCTTGGTACCGTCCATACAAAATATGTCCTTGTGTGCAAGCGGTATACCAGTCAGCGGTCCGTGTTTTCTTTCCTTGATGAGTTTGTCGGCACGACGGGCGTGCATGATTGCATGCTCATCCATTTGAGTAATGAAGGCATTGAGTTCTGTGTGAGACTGTATGCGTTGTAAAAAATGCCGGGTGAGCTCCACACTGGAGAATTCCCCATCATTCAAGCCGGCTGCTAGCTGTGAAACAGAAAGATTATCCATCACGATAACGGTGGTCCATGTAGTGCCCGTGCCTAAGACTATTCAATCACCTTCGGCACGAGATAAAGTCCCCGATCCGTACGTGGCGCAATGGCCTGGAATTTTTCCCGCTGATCTGTTTCGGTCACCTTGTCTTCACGCAGAGGCTGTATGACATCGAGCGGGTGTGCCATCGGCACGATGTCCCGAGTATCCACCTGGCTCATCTGCTGTACCCATGCAAGTATTTTCGACAGGTCTGCGGCATATTGAACAGCTTGCTCTTCATCAACATGCAGCCTTGCCAGATAACTGATCTGAAGAACTTCCTCAAGTGATATAGACATAGCAAGAACCCTAGATTTGACCAAACCGGTTTATGACCACGTGTCCACATTCACCCTGGCGGGTGATTCAGCATGCGCAGCGTATCGCCCGGCATGCGGATGGCACTCACCCCCTTGGGACAAATGCAGGCACTTCAAACTACCATACTTGCATATGGCCTTGCTCAAAATTTTAGCCACTGCTAGAGTAGCGCCTCACTCCTATCAGATATAAGCCTGCAGTTTAGTCCATGTTCAAACGTATCCTGAGTGTCTTCTCCAAAGACCTGTCTATCGATTTAGGTACTGCCAATACCCTGATTTATATGCGTGACAAGGGGATCGTGCTGAACGAACCCTCGGTGGTCGCAATTCGCAACAACCCGGATGGGGGGCCCAGGGCAATAGAGGCGGTAGGGGCAGCGGCCAAGAGCATGCTGGGCCGTACACCGGCCAACATCGATGTTATCCGGCCATTAAAGGACGGCGTGATTGCGGATTTCACGACCACAGAAAAAATGCTGCAATATTTTATCCGCAAAGTGCATCGAAGCCATTTGTTGAGACCCAGCCCGAGAGTACTGGTTTGTGTGCCTTGTGGAGCAACCCAGGTGGAGCGTCGTGCCATTCGTGAGTCTGCGCTCAGTGCCGGAGCTCTTAAGACCTACCTGATTGAAGAACCCCTGGCAGCCGCGATGGGCGCCAACCTGCCCATCAAGGAAGCGTTCGGTTCAATGGTACTGGACATCGGTGGCGGGACATCGGAAGTTGCCGTCATTTCCCTGAACGGCATCGTCTATTCTGCCTCTGCAAGGATCGGGGGGGATCGACTCAATGAGGCGATCCTCAATTATATCCGGCGCAATTACGGTGTACTCATCGGTGAATCCACTGCCGAGCGCATCAAGCACGAGATTGGTTCGGCGTATCCGGGCAAGGAAATGCTGGAGATCGAGGTCAAGGGCAGAAACCTGTCCGAAGGCATACCCAAAAGCTTTTCATTGAACAGCAATGAAATTCTCGAGGCCTTGCAGGAACCACTGCAAGGCATCGTCAGTGCAGTGCGAACCGCCCTGGAACAGACCCCACCGGAACTTGGCGCGGACGTGGCAGACCGAGGCATTGTCATTACTGGCGGCGGTGCGTTATTGCGTGACCTGGATCGCCTGATCATGGAAGAAACGGGCGTGCCGGTGGTGATCGCTGATGACCCCCTTACCTCGGTGGCACGCGGGGGTGGACGGGTCCTTGAGTTGATGGATGAGTCGCGCACAGAATTGCTGGCCAGCGACTGAATCTGCAAGCAGAAGCCACACGGGATATTCGGCGGACAAAATCGATGTCTGCTATGATCAAACACTGAAAGCCCGGAGTACTGGCCCGACGTTAAGGGGGAGTCAACCATCAAGCCACTGTTTATCCTCAACCCGTCTGCATCTGTAAAACTGATCCTTTTTGCCATGCTGTCTGTCGGCATGATGATCACTGATTACCACTACAATTATTTAGGCTTCTTGCGCTCGGGCATCAGTGTGGTGGTGTACCCCGTAAAGTATTTGGCCTCATTACCCTTAAATATCTATCAAGCGAGTACGGAAGCACTTTCCAGCCGCAAAAAATTGCTGAATGAAAATGCCCGGCTACGCGCTGATCAGATACTTCTTGGCTTGCAGTTGCAAAAACTCGCAGTCCTGGAACAGGAAAATGCACGTCTTCGCGAACTATTTTCTTCTGCCAAGCAGCTTGAAGAGGGGCAGGTCCTGATCGCAGAATTGCTTTCCATTGATCTCGATCCTTACCGTCACCGTATTGTCCTGAACAAGGGGACACGAGACGGCGTCTACGAGGGACAGCCCTTGCTGGGGGCCAAGGGTATTATTGGCCAGATAGACAAAGCGGGCCCCTTCAGTTCCATTGCAATATTAGTGACAGATTCCAACCACGCCCTGCTGGGTGTGATTGCCAGAAGTGGACAGCGTAGCCTGGTGGTGGGTACGGGAAGTAATGACAAGCTCGAGCTTCGACACCTCGTCAATGAGACGGATATGCAAATTGGGGATCTCATTACAACTTCCGGTCTAGATGGACTCTATCCCCCCAATTACCCCGTGGCTGAGATCGTAAGTATCCAGCAGATTGCAGGCGAGGCCTTTGTCCGGGTTGAAGCCAAGCCCCTGACAGACCTCAATACGATTCGTGAAACCCTTTTGCTTCGCAACAGTGAAGGGCAATTCCCAAAAACGGCAGAAAACACTACAAAGACCCGATGAACAGCCAGTTTTTGCTAAAATTTCGCGCCGTGGGCGGCACCTTGCTGGTGGCTCTGATACTGATGCTGATACCCCTGCCGGACTGGGCTGGACCCTGGCGCCCAGACTGGCTGGCCATCACACTTATTTACTGGGTGATCGCCTGGCCTGAACATGTAGGTATTGGAATAGCGTGGATTTTGGGTCTTTTGGTAGACGTCCTCTTTGGCACGCTACTGGGGCAATATGCACTGGGCTTTGCCCTCCTCGCCTTTATTGCCATCCGCTTTCACATCCGCGCCAGAAATTTTCCGATTTACCAGCAGGCGTTGTTTGCAGGGATTGCTATATTGCCTTACATGGCCGTTTTACTCTGGATTCAAGGCATTCAGGGAGAAGATCCAAAATCATGGCTGTACTGGGCTCCCGTACTTACCAGCATGCTGATGTGGCCGATAGCGTACAAGGTATTGCGCGCTGTCAGAAAAGCAAACTGACCAGAGCACCACTCGCGGGTTGTCCACCAGGGTGTCCCCGGCATGATCATTTTTCCTTATTCGGTGTCTCCCTTGCGCAGATTTTGCAACTGTCCCTTGAACCGCTCGCAGGGATCCTCGTCGCTGTGGGAAGGCGTGAAATACAAAATATCGAATGCATTTTGAACACCCTCGAGGTAATCATCGGGCATGAGCCTATCGGGCTGTACCGGGATCAACGCAACGGACAGAATGGAATCATGTCGATAGGCATTCTTCAACTGTATGGGCACTCCATAGTCATTGCGCACGTGCCCATTTCCTGCGATGAGCACTACGGGAGTTCTGCTGCCTGTCAGGGCTGAAGTCAACACACGATCTCTTTGCAGTTGTGCTGCAACCATAAAGCCTATGTGGTCTGAATCGACATATCCGCAATGCGATTCAGTAATTTCCTGTTCCAGCTGTCTCAGGCCTTGGGCCGGTACCGAGTATCGAGCAATCAGTTCCTTGCGCCAGCCCGGCCCAAGATCAGGAACCTGTTCACGCAAGGTCTCACGCTTTACATTGCCCGGCACGAGTTCAAGACCATGATTCACCACACTTTGCAAAAGGGGAGTGTAGAGGTCCCATGGCCATCGTGCATTTTGTGACACCGCCTGTTTCTGAAGCGATTCGAGATCTGTCCAGTACACCGGTTGTCCATGCCAGGCTTCTTGAGCCAGCATTTCCATAACGACTGCAGGCTTTTCTCCAGTGGTTGCAAGTCGGTTCAGTAGTCGGGCCTGTAACTGGTGATGGTCCGGATTGTCATGCGCCTCTCCCAGTAAAATGAACCTGTATTCCGACAACTCATCGAACAGCCTCTGCTCAGTAACCCAGATGTTTTTTCTCGCATCCCAGATTTTTCCTACCAGCTCGTGATCTTCGTAGAAAGGAGATAGCCAGTCATTGAAATGTGCAGTATTCACATACCCTGCCTGGCAAGCTGTCAATAGCAGGGATGCCCACAAACAATATGCCAATCGGCGAGTTGCCGTTACACTGTCGGAAATGGAAATTGAAATCATAACCAGTGTGGATCAATTGGAGGCCTTTTGCACACATGCAAACTGCCTGGACTGGATTTCCGTAGACACCGAATTCATGCGAGAAGACACGTACTATCCCAAGTTGTGTCTGATACAAATAGCCACGCAATCCCGGATTGCCTGTGTCGACGCGCTCATCATAAATGACTTGTCGTCACTGAATAAGCTTTTTGTCTCGAAAACCATCACAAAAGTTTTTCATGCCGGCCGACAGGACCTCGAAATCCTGCTCATGATCAATGGTCAAATCCCCGATCCTGTCTTCGATACCCAGATTGCTGCAAGTGCACTCGGGTACGGTGATCAGATCAGCTACGCCCAGTTGGTCGACAGGCTGTGCGGCATGCAGCTGGACAAATCCCTGTCCCGTACGGTCTGGACAAAGCGTCCCTTGTCGGACAAGGCCATCCAGTATGCGGCCAATGATGTGCGGTATTTGTCCCGGATATACACGATATTGAAAAATGAACTCGCAGCTAAGGGCCGCTCACATTGGGTGGAGAGTGAATGCGAGGCTCTGAATGACTTGGAAAAATACAGGACAGATGCCGATACTCTGTGGAAATCGGTCAAGGGGGCCAGAAAGCTGTCATCAAGACAGTTGAATACCCTCAGGTGGCTTGCAAGCTGGCGCAATCAGCAGGCAATGGAGCAAGACAGGCCAAGGCAATGGATCATACGGGACGAGGCACTGCGTGAACTCGCAATCCGACAACCCAAAAACATCGCAGCCCTGGATGAGGTTGAGGTGCTGAGTCGAAAACAAAGGCATCGGTATGCGGACAAACTGCTCAATTGCATAGACAAGGCCAGGCAGACACCCAAAGACGACTGGCCAGAAGCAACTACAAAGCCACCTCTGTCGCGTCAGCAGCGCAAACTGCTCAAACAGGCAAAGGCGTTTGTCTGTGAGCGTGCTGAACAACTCGGCATCGCACCAAACTTCCTGGCAACCCGCAGCATGCTGGAAACACTGATCAGCACACCGGGAGAGTTGTACAAGCTGCAGAACTGGCGTCTGGACCTGCTCGGCAGCGACCTCAAGCAGCTCCTGGAAGAAGAATAATTAGGGAATTATGTAGTAAAATCCGCATATGAAAACGTACCGCACGATTCGTTATCGTCTGCACCCGCAGACACCGGCCAAGGCACACAGGCTGCATGAGCTGGCAGGGGCCTGCCGCTATGTGTGGAATCACTTTGTCGGTGTGCTGCAAGATGAATACACGGCGTATGGTCGGTGCGATCCACGCTGGTATTCGCTTCTTCCTCGCTTCACCAACCTGAGAAGGCAGAAGCCGTGGCTACAAGACTACTCGGCAAACATTGTGCGCTTGGCGTTAAAGCCCATCGAGACAACCTACCAACAGTTTTTCAAGGGCGAAGGCGGTCTGCCGAAATTCCATGGACGATACACCCATGTACCCTCTATTCCTTTGGGCACAAGCCTGTTCAGGTTGCAGGGTGATTACCTGCACGTCCAGAAGATCGGGCAGCTCAGGCTCAGTGGAAACAATCCCTACACCGACGGCATTGCAAAAAGCGGGACCCTCAAATACGAGGCTGGCAAGTGGTACGCGTACATCGTATACGAGGTTGAGATTACTGCCCTGCCATCCTCAATCAAGCCTGTGGGCATAGACCGCAATGTCGGACAGATCACCCTGTCGGATGGGCAAAGGTACTGCACGCCCGATATATCCACGCTGGAGGCACGTAAAAGACGGTATCAGCGCATGATGGCACGCAGACAAGCAGGGAATAGAAAGAAGGGTGTTGCCCCATCCAATCGCTACCTGAAAGCAAAAAATCTTTCTGCAAGAACCCAGCAAAAGATCGTACAGAAACGTACTAACTGGTGCCACCAGGTCAGCCGGGAGATTGCTGACAAGTACAACGCGGTTTACATGGAAGATCTGAACACGCAGGGCATGACGGCTAGTGGAAAAGGTAAAAAAGGACTTAACAAGGGCATCCTGAACTCTAGCTGGTACAAGCTGGAGCAATGCCTGGCGTACAAGTCCAGTGTAGTGAAGGTTGCCCCACAGTATACGAGTCAGACGTGCCATGAATGTGGACATACAGATAAACAGAACCGTAAAACACAAAGTACGTTTGAATGTGTGGAGTGCGGGCATCGGGCCAATGCGGACATGAATGCCGCATTGAATATTCTGGCCTTCGAGAATGGGGCTGCTGGACGTGGAGGTGGCCGCAGTAGCGGGCCTGTGAAACGTCAAACGGGTATCGAATCCCCTGCGGATTCAGGTACATAATTCCCAATAATTATCATCGAATACGCAAACGGGTATAATTTTGCGCTTAGCATGGAATTTAATACACTCCGTCTTTGCCCACCAGCCAGGAGGCCTGTTCTTTTATGCAAGCAGATGAAATCAAGACCCTCATTGAAAAAGGTGTGCCTGACTCACAAGCCATTGTCAGTGGTGCTGAGGGCAAGTACGAGGCAACCGTGATCAGTGAATGCTTTGAGGGGATGAGCATGGTAAAGGAACACCAGCTTGTCTATTCGACCGTCAAGGCACAAATCGCCAGTGGTGCACTGCATGCACTCAGCATCAAGACCTTTACCCCGTCTGAATGGGAGATGCAAACCGCCTGCTGAGCGAGGATTGCACGACATACCCAAACTGCGCCCTGCATGTACATCCCAGACTCCGTCAATCAGGATATAGAGCCTACCTCATTATTCGCGTTAGATTCGCAGGCACCCGTCACTGTTATGATAGCGCACACCCACATAGTTCACAGTCACCCTTGGCATCGCCAGTTGCACCATCGGGAGTAGCATGGCCCTAGTATTTTTTGAGGAAAACCGTTCATGAAAATTGAAACACTTGCAATCCACAGCGGCTACTCGCCCGAAGCAACCACCAAGGCAGTCGCCGTACCCATCTACCAGACCTCGTCTTATGCGTTTGACAACACTCAACATGGTGCTGACCTGTTTGACCTGAAGGTTGAGGGAAACATCTACACACGAATAATGAACCCGACCACTGCGGTACTTGAACAACGTATTGCAGCGATGGAGGGTGGTATCGGCGCCCTGGCACTTTCATCCGGAATGGCAGCGATTACCATGGCCATTCTTGCAATCGCCGAACGTGGAGACAATATAGTTTCGGTGACAACCCTGTATGGGGGCACGTATAACCTGTTTGCACATACCCTGCCAAAACTCGGGATTGATGTGCGATTTGTTGACTACCGTGACATGGACGCCATCTCGGCAGCGATAGACGATAATACCAAAACCGTTTTCTGTGAATCCCTGGGGAACCCTGCCGGGAACATAATCGATCTGGAAAAAACGGTCGCGGTTGCACATGCCAAGGGAGTGCCGGTCATGGTGGACAATACTGTACCCAGTCCGTACCTGTGTCGGCCTTTTGAATTTGGAGCGGATATCGTTGTTCATTCGCTGACCAAGTACATGACGGGCCATGGCACAACGATCGGCGGTATTGTCGTGGACTCAGGAAATTTCCCGTGGACGGACCACAAAAAACGGTTCCCCATGCTGAATGAACCCGACCCTTCTTATCACGGGGTCGTCTACACAGAGGCGTTGGGACAGGCAGCCTACATCGCCCGCGTGCGGGTGGTGCCATTGCGCAATATGGGTCCGGCAATTTCGCCTATGAACAGCTTCCTGGTACTGCAAGGTGTTGAAAGCCTGCCAGTACGCATGGACCGCCATTGCGAAAATGCGCTCGCTGTAGCTGAGCACCTGCAAAAACATCCGAGTGTCACCTGGGTAAACTACGCCGGGCTGCCGACGCATGAAGACTACCCGCTGGTAGAAAAATATTGCAGTGGACGTGCCTCGGGGATCTTGAGCTTTGGAATCAAGGGAGGCCTTGATGCAGGTGTGAAGTTTATTGATTCACTGAACCTGATTGTCAGACTGGTAAACATCGGTGATGCAAAATCACTGGCTTGTCATCCAGCCACGACTACACATCGGCAATTGTCCAAGGAGGAGCAGGCAGTTGCTGGCGTAAGTGATGATTTGGTCAGGCTGTCCATCGGGATTGAGCATATTGATGACATCCTGGAGGACATTGATCAAGCACTGGAAAAATCCGGCTAGCCCTGCCTGGAACCCGCCTGCCGGCGGGTTCCAGGCCCGATAGGGCCAATACGGTTTCTGCTCGGCAGCCTCACGTTGACCCGATTTCCTCCCAGCCGCTGAGGTCTTGCGGTGCGCTGTGTTCCTTCAATTGATCCCAGACGATATAGCCGGAGTCCTGCTCATACACGGCTTTGGCAGCAGCATCCGGTGTAGGGAAGGTCAGTGTTGGCATACCGTCCACCCACAGGTCCCACAGCCCGAGAGGTTCCTGACGAATCACAAATTCAGAAACATCCGTTTGTAATCTATACTCCACGGGTCCAATTGTAACGTGCCCCCATCTTTACATGGATAAAGCCACAATATTTTTTCACGGTTTGTTCCCCGACCATGTAAAACCCGGCAATCAGGACGGAAGACAGACCTGCAAGATACTGTTTGACGCTGAGTTTGAAAGTAATTTCCACTCCCACCTTTTAGCAGGGCTGGACGCCCTGATGGAGAAAGACGGGTCACTGACCTTCGAAGTCCACCATGATCTACCTTTTGAATGTCCGGGCTTTGCGCAGGCTGCCGTCCGCTATTACCAGCAAGTCATGGGGCCTCAATCAGCACTCATCAGCCCAAGTGGACCCAAAGGTCCCAATACCGACCAAACGGTCTACAGGGTAGAGTGGAAAGTTTCCCTGGAGGCTCGCCAGACTTCAGAATAGAGGATGCACAGCCATTCTTTTCTTCAGGCCGTAGTTATGGCCCGGCTGAAAAAGTTGCACACAGGCACGTATTTTTGATAGAAACCCCAATCCGGCACATACATTGTGCCAGTCGTTCAATTTCAATATCCGCAGAAAGATAAATTGCCCGTCTTTTGCGAAAAGAACAGGAACTGCCCATGAGTACAGAAAACTTGATTCGTCGGGCCCAGGACCCCGGCTACATTATTGCGTGGAAACTCAAATACGAGTTTGAAACTGGAAAATTCACAGAAGAGACGATGACCTATGGAGAGGCATGCAAAAAGTGTGAAGAACTCAACCAAGAGAATCCAGACAAAACATACTGGCCGGAAAAGCAAAGGCCAGACCCGCAGTGGCACCTCGTCTACGAATGAAAGATTGATGAGTGTGCCGTGAACCACTCAGGGAGATAGCCTTTCAAGCTTCCACTCTCCCGTCGGGGCTGCTGTATAACGAAGACGATCATGCAGTCGATTCGGGCGTCCCTGCCAGAACTCAAACTGATCCGGAATAACCCGATAGCCCCCCCAGTGTTCAGGATAGGGGATTTCCTGCCCCTGATAGCGCTGCTCCAGATGCTGGTAAGCATTTTCCAATACTGAATAGTCTTCAATTACCTGGCTTTGCTGGGAAGCCAGGGCGCCAAGTTGACTCCCTCTGGGACGTGAATGGAAGTACTCGGCAGAGTCTGGAGGCGGAATCTTTTCAACCCGGCCCGAGATCCGTACCTGTCGATACAGCTTGTCCCACCAGAAACAAAGCGCGGCGATGCGTGTTGCATGTAAATCCTGGGCCTTGTCACTGTTGTAGTTGGTAAAAAAAACAAATCCTGATTCATCGAATTCTTTTAACAACACCATGCGCGAAGAGATCGCACCTGTATGACTGAGCGTCGCAAGATTCATTGCATGGGGCTCTGTGAACCCTGAGTCAAGCGTCTCATCAAACCATAGCCGGAACTGCGCAAAGGGGTTCCTTTCAGCACTTCGTTCATCCAGCGTTGCGGTGTGATAGCTCTTTTCCGGCTTGTCGGCATCGTTCTTATTTCGCATCGGGCTTTTGCGTTGCACAGTCACGTCAATGTGACCCCCGTCCCTCCCAGTCCGCAGTAGCCATTCGGGTTTTTGGCCAGATATTGCTGATGGTAATCCTCCGCATAATAAAATTCAGGAGCCTGAACAATTTCAGTCGTGATAGATGAATAGCCTCGTTGGGTTAATGCCTGCTGGTATTGCTGCCTGGTCTGCTCGGCACTGCTTTTCTGCGCCTCATCGTACGCGTAGATGCCCGAACGATACTGGGTGCCCAGGTCATTGCCCTGGCGCATCCCCTGTGTGGGATCATGTGACTCCCAGAACAACCGGAGCAACCGGGTATAGCTGATACGATCGGGCATATACACAACGCGCACAACCTCATTGTGTCCCGTCATGCCGGTACAGACTTCCCGATAGGTCGGGTTTGGAGTAGATCCGCCAGAATAACCCACAGAAGTCGAATACACTCCCGGCAACTGCCAAAATGTTCTCTCTGCCCCCCAAAAGCAGCCCAGACCAAACATCGCTATGACCATTCCATCAGGAAAAGGCGGCAATAACAGGTTGCCGCTTACATAATGCCTGTTGGTTACCGGCATCGGCGCATCTCTGCCAGCCAGTGCCTGGTCGCTTGTCACAAGCTGTGATTTTCCGCCCACTCCAACTAGGTCTCCTGGTGTGCCTTGGCCTCGGCTTCCCTGAATTCACGGGCTTTGTCCTGCAAGCCTTTTTCGATGGCCACTGGTATCTCTTCAATGCCCTGACTGGCCGCATAATCGCGAACGTCCTGTGTGATTTTCATCGAGCAAAAATGCGGTCCGCACATGGAGCAGAAATGTGCCACTTTTGCAGCATCCCTGGGCAGCGTCTCATCATGCAATGAACGTGCATGATCCGGGTCCAGGCTCAAGTTGAACTGATCCTCCCATCGAAATTCAAAGCGTGCCTTGGATAATGCATTGTCGCGAATCTGGGCGCCCGGATGACCCTTGCCAAGATCAGCAGCATGCGCTGCAATTTTGTAGGTGATGATACCGTCCCTGACATCCTGCTTGTCTGGCAAGCCCAAGTGTTCCTTGGGCGTGACATAACAAAGCATCGCAGTGCCGTACCAGCCGATATTTGCTGCACCGATCGCCGAGGTGATGTGGTCATAGCCAGGTGCGATATCTGTTACCAGCGGACCAAGCGTGTAGAACGGCGCCTCCATACACTCCTTTAATTCCCTGTCTACATTTTCGCGAACCATTTGCAAGGGGATATGGCCAGGTCCTTCAATCATTACCTGAACGTCATGATCCCATGCAATTTTTGTCAGCTCGCCGAGCGTCCCAAGCTCTGCAAACTGTGCTTCATCATTAGCATCGGCAATGGAGCCCGGGCGCAGGCCATCGCCAAGCGAAAATGCCACATCGTACGCCTGCATGATTTCACAAATTTCCTCAAAATGAGTATAGAGGAAACTTTCCTGGTGATGGGCCAGACACCACTTCGCCATGATCGAACCTCCGCGAGAGACGATGCCTGTCACACGCTTGGCTGTCATGGGGACATAGGCCAGGCGTACCCCGGCATGTATTGTGAAGTAGTCCACACCTTGTTCGGCCTGCTCCACAAGCGTATCCCGGTACATGTCCCAGGTAAGCTCCTCAGCCTTGCCATTCACTTTCTCAAGCGCCTGGTAAATGGGGACCGTGCCAATCGGCACCGGCGAGTTTCGTATGATCCACTCGCGCGTTTCATGGATATGTTTTCCAGTGGAGAGGTCCATGACGGTATCGCTACCCCATCGCACTGCCCATACCATCTTCTCTACTTCCTCCCCTATCGAGGAGGCGACAGACGAATTACCCAAGTTGGTATTGACCTTAACCAGAAAATTCCGACCAATGATCATGGGTTCGGATTCGGGATGATTGATGTTGCATGGAATAATTGCGCGCCCGCTTGCCAATTCCGTGCGCACGAACTCCGGTGTGATCTCTTCAGGCAAATTGGCACCAAAGCCGCGTCCTGCATGTTGGCGCAGGAGTTTTTCATAATGGCCGTCCTTACGATGTTGTCGCAGTCGCATATCCTCTCGCAATGCGACATACTCCATCTCAGGAGTAATGATGCCGCGGCGTGCATAATGCATCTGTGTAACCGCCCGGCCCGGTCGTGCACGACGCGGGGGGTGATAGTGCTCAAAACGCAAGTGCGCGGTGCGCGGGTCGCTTTGTCGAGCCACACCAAATTCTGAAGACGGCCCGGGCAGCCACAAGGTGTCATTGCGCCGCTCGATCCAGCTCTTTCTCAATGCCGGCAAGCCCTGCTGCAAATCCACTTCCACGTCCGGATCAGAGTATGGGCCTGAGGTGTCGTAAATCGTTATGGGGGGGTTTGCTTCTGCACCGAAACTGGACGCAGTCGCCGAGCACTGTACTTCACGCATCCCGACCATCAGGTCTTTGCTGGACCCTTGAACATAGATTTTACGTGAGCCTGGAAGTGGCTGGCGAATATCTGAAGACAGCTTTGCAGATTTTTCCTGTATGGAACTGGCACTAGCGCTCATAAGGTTTACCTCTTTGCTACGGCAATCGTATCGCAGCGGAACAAAAGCGTATGCCAAAGAATTCCTGCATCCGAGCTTCCCTCCGCCAGCATTATCTGGTTCAGGTTCCAAGGGTAACTCTCAACCCGTAAGCAACATCCGGGCACCCCTAGCCTTCGAGCCTTTATACTAAAGGATCACACTGGTACGTGTATACACTGCCTGCTGCTTTAGAGGCTTGCTCTGATTGGTTGCTGCCAGTACGCTGTGGGTTGGTCACTTCGGATTGTAATAAATACCATGCCCTTCAATATTGCCGTGGTGGGACCTGGTCGAAGCCGACAAGGTACGGGTCCATACATCGCCCGGGCTTTTCACCAGCTAGGCTGCAAAATCTGTGCAGTTGTCAGCAGTTCACTTTCATCAGCAGTCGACTCGGCTGCCCATCTCGAGCAACATTACGGCATCAAGTGCCGACCTTTTAGTAGTATCGAAGAAGTGCTGGAGGCAATACCCATTGACGTTGTGGTCATCTGCTCCCCACCTACCACGCATTATCATTATCTGAAAACGGCAGTTGAAACGGGCTGTCACGTCTTTTGTGAAAAACCTTTTTGGTGGCCTGAAGCAGGAATCCAAACCCCTGAAAGCTTGCAACTCATCAGCGACGACACCCTCCACCTGGCCCAGCAAGCCAATAAAAACAACATCATCCTGCAACTGAACACGCAATGGATGTTTACGTTGCCCGGCTACTACGCACTGTATCCTCAGCAAACCAGAACAGCTGGCGCCGTTGAAACATTTTCCATGTGGCTGTCTCCGCAAAGTATGGGAAAAGACATGATCATCGATGCTGCACCCCACTTGCTCAGCATGCTATATGCACTGCTTGGTGCGGGGCGCATCCAGGATCTGTGCCATGATTCTCCGAGCAACAACCCTGACCAGGACTTGCAGCTCACCTTTAATTACCTGCATGCCGGAAGTGACTGCGAGGTTCGCCTGACCCTGAACTCGACGGATGTTTTGCCAAAACCTGCAGCCTATGCGATCAATCGGCTACGCGTAGACAGGCATGTCGAACTCCCGGATTACCTGATATCATTGCGAGCACCTGACAAACAACTGCCAATCGTAGATCCTCTGGTGTCCTCGGCCAAGAACTTTTTGGGCTCCATCCATTCCGGATGCAGTTCGGACGAGACTGCACTGATTGACGGGATGGCACATCTGTCGCAAATCTACCAAGCTATAGACTCAAATTTAATTCATGCAAAAAATTCACTCTGAAAACGGTGAGGTGCTACTCGAAGTTTCACCGCTGATCAACTTCAGCAAGTTCGACCTGGGGTCGAGCCAAGATTCTGTCCTGCAGCCCCTGCACCTGAAATCTGCAGAACACCTGGTTGAAAAGCAGACAGAGCTGTCCCCCCTGCATGACTTTATGGGCAAGCTCCGCCAGCCTGCTGTGCTGGAAAATCTGAAAGAGTATGTACGCTGGCAAGCCCAGTGGCGAGAGGGTTACGCGTCCAATGCCATCACCTTCGAGCAGGCGCTGGAAAATGCCCCTCACCAAGCGCCAGTCTCCATCAACCTGGACGTGACCACCGCCTGCAACTACCGCTGCGATCATTGCGTGGACATGGATATCCTGAACAAGAACATCAACTACGAACATGAGTTGCTCAAGGACTCCTTAACGCAACTGGTGGAGAACGGCCTGCGATCCGTGATCATCATTGGTGGTGGTGAACCCACGGCCTACAAGGGTTTTGAGGATATTGTGCGCCACCTGAAGGCCATGGGTACGCAGATTGGCGTGGTAACCAACGGCAGCATGATGAGAAAGATTGAAGCCGTTGCCGAGGTATTGGAGAAACGAGACTGGGTACGGCTATCCCTGGATTCCGGCACCAATGAAACCTTTCGCGCCATGCACAAGCCCGGCAGCAATAAGTGCACACTGGACTGGATTTGTGAACATATTCCGCCAATCAAGCAACTGAATCCGGACTTCATGATCGGGTTCAGCTACATCATTGTATGGAAGGACTGCGAAACCAACGACACGGGAATCATTGAAAATATCGATGAAATGGTGGTTGCGGCACAACTGGCCAAACAGCATCAGTTTGATTACATTTCCTACAAGCCGTTTCTCACGCGTTCGGAGCTGAATAATGCAGAAGTCGTCGGCATAGAAAAGAAGCAGGAACACGTGGCCTCGATCATGACCAAGATCCGCAACGCAATCTGCGAGGCTCAAAAGCTTGAAGATGAGAGCTTTGCAGTGGTGGAAAGTACAAATCTTCGCGTACTTGAAAACGGCACCTACATGAACTACAGCAAGCAACCGCACAATTGCCACATGCAGTATTTCAGGCAGGTAGTCAGCCCACTCGGCATCTTCAACTGTCCCGTGTATCGTCATGTCCCCCAGGCTTTGCTGGGCGGAAAACATGCCTATGCAACCCTGGACAGCCTACAGGACACACAAAAAAATACCTTGCGGCTGATTGAAACGTTTGACGCCACCGAGGAGTGCAAGGACGTCACCTGTCTGTACAACCATGCCAACTGGTTCATCGAGGACTTGATCAGCCATCCGGAAAAACTGGACCAGCTTGACTCCAGTTTTGATCGCTCAGATTACTTTCTCTAGCCCTCTTCGGCCGCTAACAGTTCCTTGGCACTCTCATACACCTGACGTACGCCAAGATTCTTTAGACAGTTGTAATGTCCGTATGGGCATTGCTTTTGCCAGCAGGGACTGCACTCCAGATTGAGGTACTCGATTCTTGCAGTATCGGACAATGGCGGGGTGTATTCAGGCGTAATGGACCCGTAAACCACCACCACGGGCCGACCGACTGCCGTAGCAATATGCATCAGTCCCGAATCATTGGTAATGGCAATTTTTGCCAGCGAAAGCAAGTCGACCACCTCTTCCAGGCTGGTCTGCCCACAAAGATTTTTGGCACAGTGATGCGATGCGTCGACCACTTCCTGTCCAATGGTCTGGTCCTTGGCAGAGCCGAAAATGTACACATCAAATCCCTGCTTATCAAACAACATTGCCAACTCTCCAAAGTATTGCGCTGGCCAGCGTTTGGACGGCCCGAACTCTGCCCCGGGCATCAGAGCTACACAGGGAACTGCCTCATTGATCCCCAGCCGGGCTGCCGCTTCATGGCGCTTGTCTTCGTGCACCTGCAGTTTTGGAAAGCGGATTTCAGGAGTCTGGACGGGATCTGATGGATCAGACCCCAGGCCGATATACCGCTCCACCGCCTTGTAGGTGACCTCCGTGTCGAGCACACGCATGTCGTTAACCACCCCGTAGCGCATTTCACCCCGGTAGGCGGTACGCTGCGCGATACCTGCAAAATATGGAATCAGCGCAGACTTGAACGATCTGGGCAAAATGATGGACTGGTCATACCTGCTGCGCAAAGCCCGGCCAATGCGCATTCGTTTCAGCAAGCCCAGCTCTCCATGGCTCAAGTCCACTTCAACAATGTTCCTGACCTCCGGCATGCGTGCGAGCACCGGCGCAGACCACGCCGGTGCAGCCACATCAATGACATTACCGGGATTTTGCCGTTTCAGAGCCATGAACAGACTCTGCACCATGACCATGTCGCCCACCCAGGCCGGACCGATTACAAGTATTGTCCTCGCGTTCAAAAGTACTCGCTGTATGGTGTCGGATTCATGAAACCTGTGTGTTTTTACAGTATATTGCACTGCCGTGCAGCAGTGGGTCCTGTAGGTCACACACTGACGATATTGATATAGTCTATAAACGTCTGCACGAAGAATATAGCAAACCAAGGTATAAATAGGTTCGTGGATACCGAACAAGCCCGATTGAACATGGTTCAGCAACAGATTCGTCCCTGGGATGTTCTGGATGCTGATGTGCTGGAAGTGTTTGTCCAGACACCGCGTGAATTATTCGTGCCTGGTCAGTACCGCAACCTGGCATTTTCCGATTTGGAAATTCCACTCCCGCATGAGCAATGCATGATGTCCCCGAAACTTGAGGCTCGCATGCTCCAGGCCTTGGGGATCAAGTCCGGTGACAGAATTCTTGAAATCGGGACAGGCAGCGGGTTCGTGACCGCCTGCCTTGCCCGACTGGGTGGTTATGTAGACACCATTGAATGCTTTGAAGATCTGTCAGCCCAGGCACAAAGCACCATGGCAAAGCTGGAAATTGAAAATGTCGAGTTTTCTCAGGGGGATGCCTTGAGTGAATGCACTGACAAGACATATGACGTGATTGCTGTGACTGCCTCCATTCCGGTATATCAGAATCTCTTTGAGGAACGGCTTGCCGCGGGGGGGCGAATGTTTGTAGTAACAGGAAGAGCCCCGGCCATGCAGGCGCAACTTCTTACCCGGCTGGATGCACAGGGGCTACAGTGCACGACACTGTTTGAGACCAGCCTCCGCCCTCTGATAGGCCTTGAAAAATCAAAGGCTTTCCAGTTATGACATTCATGGAATTCAGTCCACAGGAGCTGAAAAACCATCTGGAACTTGCAGAGACCGACCCGGTCCTTCTGGATGTCAGGGAGCCCTGGGAATATGAACGATGCCACCTTCCCAAAACGACACTGGTGCCCATGAGACAGATTCCTCGTGTCCTGCACGACCTTAATCCCGATCAGGAAATCGTCGTAATCTGTCACCACGGCATACGCAGTCGCGCTGTTGCCGGTTTTCTGACCAGGCACAATTTTGCCAGGGTGATCAACCTTTCCACAGGGATGGATGGCTGGGCTAAAGAGGTAGACCCGTCCATGCCGGTGTACTAAAACCAAAGTGTGGAAGAGCCAGAGGTCACCCATTGTGTATTTAAGAACCTTGTCCCGTAGTCTCATCGTACTGTCCGCAGTACTGTGGGCAGCAAATATAACCCCAGTATCTGCAAAGGGCCTATTTGATGTGTATTCTCTGGCCAAGCAACACGATGCCGATATCCAGATTGCGGAATCAAGGTACCAGGCAGAAGCCCAGAAAAAGCCAATTGCCCGTGCAAATTTTCTGCCCCAGGCGAACCTGAGCGCAAGCACGGCCGATAACCGTCAGAAAACCAGGGGGCGTATGTTCGGCATCCCGGGCAGACCAGTGGATTTTAACTCCCACGGGTACAGCCTGAACCTCAGTCAGGCACTGTATCACCGAGACTTTTATGTACAGTTTCGCCAGGCCAAAAATTCTGTCGCCAAGGCCAGAGTCGATCTTGACGCTGCACATCAGGCTCTGATCGTGCGCACTGCAGTCGCCTATTTCAATGTACTGGCCGCACAAGATGCAGTCACGTTTAAAGAATCCGAAAAGAAAGCCATTGGCCGTCAACTTGAACAGGCCAAACAACATTTTCATGTGGGCCTGATTGCAAAAACGGACGTACACGAAACCCAAGCTTCCTATGATCTTGCTGTGGTTGAGGAAATCGAGGCACTGAATACGCTGGAAATCTCCAAGGCTGCACTGGAAGTCATCATTACAGAGCGTCTGGATCACCTATATACCCTGTCGAACCGGGTGGAGCTTGTTTCACCAGACCCGAACAACGCTGAGGACTGGGTGACCAAGGGCCTGCAACAGAATCTGACACTGCTGTCGAGCGAGTACGCAAGCAAGATCGCCCAACAGGAAATCAAATTACAGCAGTCGCGTTATCACCCTACACTCGATATCGTGAGTTCGTATTCCTATGCAGATACCGGCGGACTTTCAGGTCCAAGCAAAACAGAAGACACCCGTATGGGTCTGGAACTCAACTTGCCAATCTTTCAGGGAGGCAGGACGTATTACGGAACAAAACAGGCGTACCATAATGCCAACCTTGCAAAAAATGAGCATGAGAAAGTACGGCGCAAGACCATTCAGGATGTGCGTGACGCTTACCTGAACGTGATTTCCGGGATCAGTCGCGTCAAAGCCCTGGCCACTGCTGTCGAGTCGAATGAGGCGGCCACACGCGCCGATGAAGCCGGATTCCAGGCAGGTACACGTACCTCTGTAGACGTATTGCTCGCCGTGCAGGATACCTTTCGTGCCAAGCGAGACCATGCGCGAGCACGTTACGATTATCTTTTGCACACACTGAAACTCAAGCAGGCTACGGGGACGCTTTCAGTGGATGATTTACTAAAGATCGATGATTGGCTAAATTAGCCTGCATGCCAAAACCAATTCATCGCACCACCCTGCGATATAGAGCACTGGTAATTCTGCTGGGTCCTGTTGCCTTAGGATACACAGTTTATCGGGCTGTAAAAGACGGGGGCTGGCGCTATTTCCTGCAACGCTTTGGCATTGGCTACCCGCGCATCACCCTGCCCTCGCTCTTGGTCCATTGTGCCTCCGTGGGTGAATTTCATGCAGCAAAGCCTTTGATTTTCAAGCTGCGCGACCTGTATCCGGATCACCACCTGGTCATTTCCACCAACACCCCCACTGCCGCCGACCTGGTTTCAAAGCTGGAGGATAAAAAAATCTCACATGTGTACATGCCACTTGATTACTTGTTTGCAGTCAGCCAGCTATTGACACATGTGCGCCCTGTCAGCGTACTGGTCCTTGAAACTGAAATCTGGCCAACCTTGTTTTTTCAAGCGGCAAAAAATGACATTACCATTGCCATCATCAATGGCAGGTTGTCTGATAAAACACTGCGTGCGAACCGATTCCTAAAGAACGAACAGCAGTTTTCGCTGCAAAACCTGGACCTGATTCTGGCACGCTCCGAAGAGGATCGCCTGAAATTCCTGCGCCTGGGTGCTGAGCATCAAACAACGCGCGTAGGTGGCAACCTGAAATATGCAGCAACCCGGCTTGACAAATCCTTGCCCCGGGCTGCCACCAAATACCCATTTTTACTGGCGATTTCCACACACGAGGACGAGGAACTGCAACTGGCACAGCACCTGCCACTGTTGCGAGAGAAAAAACACCTGTTGGTAATTGCACCAAGGTATCCGGAACGAAGCCAGGCTTTGTGCCGTCAACTGCAACAAGAAAATTGGACAGTGAGTTTGCACAGCCAGGGAAACGGCACAACAAGCCAGACCGATATTTATATCGTAGACACTTTTGGCGAGCTCGACGGATTTCTAAGCGAGGCGGCGCTGGTATTTGTCGGTGGCTCTCTGATATCCCGTGGAGGCCACAATCTCCTTGAGCCTGCCGGATTTGGAAAATGTACAGTAATCGGCCCGCACACCGATAACTTTGCACTTGAGACTAAAGAACTGCAGGAGGCAGGTGGAGTCATCCAGGTCGACGACAATCAGGACCTGGGGCTTCAACTGGCACGCCTGTTGAACAACACGGATGTGCGGGATCAGTACGGGAAAAATGCGCAGCAGTTTGTGAGGCAGAAGGCATCCGTACTGGACAGCTACATTGAACACCTGCATCCTATTCTGCAGCCCACCTAAGCCGTGTCATAGCCCTCCATCAGCGATATGAAATTCTGTCCGGAAAAATGAAACAAGGGTTCCGTTTTTTTGAGCTTGAGCAGCGAACGCCGCAGCCTGGCCAAATTCTTTTGCCCTGCCACACTCGCCTTTTTATTAATTACTGACCTGTCAAAATCAACCAAGAATACTGTTTCTTTCCCATCCAGCAGAATATTATGTGCATTCAGGTCCGCATGATTGCAGTTATTTTCATGAAATTGCCTGACCACAGCTCCAATATTGCGCCAGACTTCAGCCGGGAGTGGATTTTTAACTAGCCTCAAACTCAGTGATTGTGCATCCGGGATGAGCCGGGTCACGATATTTGCACGGTAGGTGAAACCGTTTTTTTGCACATGCGCGGCCACCGGGACTGGGACAGGCAAATTCATCTGCTGCAGGGAAAACAGGAGCTGCAATTCACAGACTGCGCGGGTTCTGTGTAAACCGCACCAGAGGTAGCTGTCGTTGATGAATTTGGAAACTGCACCGCCGCGGTAATAGTGCCTCAATACCAGAGTCTGGTTTTGATAGGTGAACAAATGCAGACCCTGTCGGCCTTTGATGTCGGTCGGTGAAAGGCGCCTGTACTGCAGGGCTGGATCTGAAGAAAGGAATTCAGGGCTAAACAAATCAGCCTGAAAGTCAGCAAACAGGCTTTTGTTATAGGCAACAATGTCGTTACCATAGTGTTTGAATTCAACGTAACCCATTGAATCTGCTTTTGCGGTCATACATCGACTTGTAGCTCACACAATATGGACAGCCCACCAAAATCCATCTGTCTCCTCCGACTTTCATCGATTGGGGATATAACACACATGGTCCCGGTCGTGCGCACGATTCAGAAATACTGGCCTGAAACTGAGCTGACCTGGATCATCGGGAAAAACGAAGCCAAACTGATTGGTGACATCCCCGGCATTGAGTTTATCAAGTTTGACAAGGCAAAGGGGCTGGGCAGTTATCGGTCCATTGCCCGGCAAACCAGGCACCGGAAATTTGATGTACTGTTGTGTGCCCAGGTCTCACTGAGAGCAAACATCATCAGTACTTTGATCCATGCAGACCTGAAACTTGGGTACGACAGTGCACGCGCAAAGGACCTGCACTCTTTTTTTGTCACACACCATATCAAGCCAACGCCACAACAGCATGTGCTGGACAGCTTTTTCAGCTTCATCGAACACATCGGTTTACCAGATCGCGACATGCGTTGGGGGTACAACATCCCAGATGAAGCCTACCGGTTTGCAAATATCAAACTGGCAGACGACCGCTTCAAGGTGATCATCAGCCCCTGTTCAAGCCACCTGCTTAGAAACTGGAGGGCTGAGTGCTATGCAGCAGTTGCAGACCATGCCATTCGATCGTTTGATGCTCAGGTCATCCTTTGTGGAGGAAGGTCCGAGACAGAGCTTAAAATGGGACAGGAAATTGAAGCTCACATGGAAATGAAGGCCTTGAACCTGATTGGCAAAGACACACTAAAGAAATTTCTTGCTCTCCTGCAAGGCGCAGATGTCATCATTTCGCCCGATTCTGGCCCTGCACACATGGCTGCGGGATTGGGCACGCCTGTCATCGGGCTTTATGCCGCAAGCAATCCCAGGCGAAGTGGTCCGTATTTCAGTCAGCAGTGGTGTGTAAACCGATATGATGATGCTGCAAAAGCCTTCAAAAAAAAATCTGAAAATGAATTAAAATGGGGCACAAAGCTGGAGTACCCTGGAGTCATGGATCTGATTACCATCGATGCTGTGGTTTCCAAGCTGGACAGCCTGCGCAACCACCCATAACTCCCTATACCGAATTTTCACCCATGGAAAATATACATGTACCTGTCTCACCGGGGGAACTGCTGGACAAAATCACCATACTGGAGATCAAGGCAGAGAAAATCGACGACCGTGAAAAACTGCGCAATATTGAAACCGAACTGGACCTGCTGACCGGAATCTGGAAGCAATCTTCAGTAGATAACAGCACAGTGGATGAACTCAAACAATCTCTCAAGGCAACCAACCTGAAACTATGGTCGATCGAAGACAGGGTCCGCCTCAAGGAGGCCCACAAGGAGTTTGACCAGGAGTTTGTGGAGCTGGCACGTTCCGTGTATAAACAGAATGACAAGCGTGCAGAAGCCAAAAAAGAAATCAATGTACTGCTTGGATCCGAAATCATGGAAGAGAAGTCATACGTTGGTTACTAAACGCTGGATTACAACTGTACCTATGTAATCTAGCCAAGCCTGCCTGCAAGTATCGGGATGTCCATGAAATTTTTACTACCCCTTTTCGTAGCTCTGCTTTCCCTGTTGACTGCTTGCGGTGGAGGTGGAGGTGGGGGTGGAGGTGGAGAGGGGATTCATCCTGAAACCTCTTCCAATCAGGTGGAAATTTCAGAAAGCACAGTATCAGGAGTGCCTGGGAGTCAACTGATAGCCTATCTCAAGGAGATGGCATATGGACCTTGGGGTCCAGAGGGAGACATGTTTGGAGAAGGGGGTCGAGGGTTTTCACTTTGGGAAAACCAGCCCATAGTCAGAACAGAGACAGGCGCAGACCCCGAACACCGCCGAATGGTGGAAAGGGCGGTAGACCAGCTAAATGACTGGTTGCCGGTTGAAAACAGAATGATCATGGGTGAGCCAACTAATCGCCAGCCACAAGGCAGAACCAGTAGTGGGCAGGCTCCTAATGCAAGAGAAGTGCCCGATGGTGAAATACACATCTCATTCCGAGATGCATTTCGCGGGGGAGTGCAGCATCCCTATACCGAAGCATCCCTTGATTCTGAATCAGGCAGAGAGGTCAGGAATATGGTTGCATCCCTTGTTGAAGTTGCACCACACAGGCCAGACGGTCATGCTGTTTACGGCATAATTGTTCACGAGATGATCCATTCGCTAGGACTACATGGTCATGTACCCGAAAGTGTTCATCCAGACACACTGCTGCCGGATGTAGGAGCTTTACCTGATGAAACTGGACTTCAGGACATTCCGAGGATTGATGGCGAGGCACTCATGACGATCTATTCCCGCTATACACGCGGGGAGGGCAGAGACGACATCAACCCGACAAGCCTTGGCCCGTGGGCATCCGGCATCCCTGCCATAAGCGCAAACATCCGTACGGAAGGGGGTAGCGTGTCATTTGGTGCCGAGTACCGATCCCAATGGATACGGGCCTGGGATGAAGGGCCGATGCCATCTACTCCCTTGTCTCAATCCGGCATCCCTGGCACAGCTACATGGAACGGAGACCTGATCGGCTTCACAGATAATGGCGTATCGACCCGGGGGAATGCTGAAATCACCATAGGGATGCAAACCATGACCGGAAGTGCGGATTTTAGCAACATCATGTCTCAGGAAGTTTCCTGGGGGTCGGACCTGTCGTACTCCGTTTCGGTTGATAGCAACTACCTGACAGCAACGGGCACCAACGATTCACTGACCGGTCAGTTCAGAGGGGTCAATCATGAGGTGGTGACTGGTGCCTTAGCTACAAACAACCTCACGGCTGCATTTGGAGCAAGGCGCCGGTGAGCATGTACAGCAGGCATCACTTCTTCCCCCCCCCCCCCCCTCTCAGCTACACCGCTTTCACTGACACTGGCATGAGGGTCTTGCTGTCGTCTCCAAAATGGTATCGCCCAGAATGTGCCCGACTTCATATGCTGGGGCTTTTTGAACCACGAATAGGTTAAAAAATTTTCATAGCTTTTTAGGTGCCTTACCAAATGTATCATCGTGCCAAATTCTGATGAGATCAGACCTAGTGCTTGTTGTAGACCTTGACGGCACTTTGCTGCGCTCTGATATTTTACTCGAAAGCTTCTGGCTTGCTTTAGGGCAAAACTGGAGGACCATTTTTTCAATTTTCAAACTAAAGAATGGAAGGGCCGCCCTCAAGAGACATCTTGCTAACACAGTATCATTGGATATAGCAGCCTTGCCTTATGATCCTACTGTAATCAACTACATCAAGAGATGGCGAGAACGTGGGGGACGCACAGTTTTGGCAACTGCCAGTGACCAGCTTATCGCTGACAAAATTGCAAAACACCTGAACCTTTTTGATGAGGTCCACGGCTCAAATGGTATTCAAAATTTAAAAGGCTCTGTCAAAGCAAATTTTCTTGCCCAGCGATTTGCTGATACAGAATTTATCTATATGGGCGATTCTGCAGCAGATATGCCGATTTGGAAAAGTGCAAACAAGGGAATCACAGTGAATGCCCCCAGGACACTTAGATCACATGCAGACAGCCTAGGAATAGAGATGGAACATCTCAATACAACCTCAAATACAGTCTACTCTTACTGTAAAGCTCTTCGCCCACATCAGTGGCTGAAAAACTTACTTGTATTCCTCCCAATGCTACTCTCCCACCAGTTGAGTACCACCTTGCTGTTTCAGAGTCTGCTTGCATTTATCTCCTTTTGCCTCATATCTTCAAGTGCCTATGTACTGAATGATCTCGCAGACCTGAAATCAGACCGTGCACATCCCCGAAAAAGAATGCGCCCCTTCGCTGCAGGAATCATCCCACTGGCGCATGGCGGATGGATGGTTGCAACTTTACTATTTAGCGGGACCATCTTGGCTGCAGTGCAGGGGTGGAATACCCTTGCAGTAGTACTGATTTACTATGTTTTGACAATAGTCTATTCATGTCACCTGAAACAAAAAATCATCATTGATATCTGTGTATTGGCAGGGCTCTACACGATGCGGCTTATTTATGGCGGTACGGCTACAGGCATTTCCTTATCCCCATGGTTATTGGTATTTTCGATTTTCTTCTTCTTTGGTTTGGCATCAATAAAAAGACAAGCCGAACTGGTGGACAACTCAAAGCGTGGCATATCAAATGTAAGTGGACGTGGATATCACATACGTGATCTGCCGTTTGTATCAATGATTGGGATCAGTTCTAGTTACATATCCGTACTTGTAATGGGACTCTACATAAACTCCCCAGACACCCTGGAGCTTTATGCATTCCCACCTGCTCTCTGGGGTATTTGTGTTGTGTTGCTTTACTGGACAAGCTATCTATCTATAGTGACCCATCGTGGGGAAATGCATGATGATCCGGTTCTCTATGCTGCCAAAAACCGGACTAGCCACATCTGTTTCCTTCTGATACTCGTACTAATGATTGGAGCCACAACCCTGTGACTCCTAGGACTCTTATCATCCGGTATGCTGTATTTGCCGTACTTGCCACACTTGCGAATTTAGCGGTACAGCGTGTGGTTTTGCTCGGGGGTACTACTGGAGCATATTTTGTATCAGCACTAGCTGCAGGGACTGTAACTGGGCTGGTCATTAAATACCTGCTTGATCAGCGCTGGATATTCTACGATCTGAGCACAGGCCTGAAGCAAAATGGACACAAGTTTGCACTGTACTCTTTGACAGGACTCGTCACGACGGCGATATTTTGGGGCACCGAGACAGTATTCTGGCTCACTTGGAATACTAGTACATCACGAGAGCTTGGAGCAGTCTTAGGCCTCTCGGTTGGTTATATCATCAAATACAACCTGGACTATTACTTCGTATTCAACTCAAGGCCCACAGCATGAAACTAGCTGGTTGGGGAAGGTTCCCTGTACATGACACAACCATAGCTACACCTCGTAGTGAAGTTGAACTTTCTTCTCAACTGAAGCAGGGCCAAGCCATCGCTCGTGGCAATGGGCGAGCATACGGTGACAGTGCTGTCAGTCATAAAAATACAGTGCACATGAAGCATTTCAATCACATGATTGCATTTGACAAAACGACTGGCCAGCTAACTGCCGAGGCAGGTGTGCTGTTGGCAGACATAATTACAACCTTCTTGCCGCATGGATGGTTTCCATCGGTTACCCCCGGGACCAAATTCGTCACCCTCGGTGGCATGATTGCAGCTGATGTCCATGGCAAAAACCATCACCGCGATGGCAGCCTGGGAAACTTTGTAGACTGGATCGATGTCATGAGCACAGATGGCACTGTGCAGCATTGCTCGCGCAAAGAAAATAAAGAGCTGTTTGAGTGGACACTAGGGGGGATGGGTCTGACAGGAATCGTAGTACGAGCTGCCATCCGTCTGGTCCCGATTGAGACAGGCTGGATCAAACAGAAAACCATTGCTGCTCCAAACCTCGATACAACAATCAGCGCTCTGGAGGATGCAAACGATACAACCTACTCTGTAGCATGGTTAGACTGTCTGGGTACGGGAAGTAAGCTAGGCCGATCACTCATCATGCTGGGTGAACATGCAACACTGGATGACCTAGGACCTGCACAGAAAAATAAACCCTATGAAACCGGTAAAAAGCACAAATTCTCTATGCCCTTGGATGCACCTTTTTTTCTTGTCAATAGCTTGACTGTCCGATGCTTTAATCAATTCTACTATTGGAAAGGCAGCCGCAGTGCAGGCACCAAACTGGTAGACTGGGACAGCTTCTTTTACCCACTTGATGCAGTACTGGGCTGGAATAAAATCTATGGGCGCAGAGGCTTCGCCCAATTCCAATGCGTGCTTCCGCTTGAGCAATCACAGAATGGACTACGCGCCCTGCTTGATTCCATATCGCGGTCTGGCATGGCATCTTTTCTCACTGTACTAAAACGCTTTGGTGAGCAAAAAGGTCGCTTCTCATTCCCTATGCTTGGCTACACTTTGGCGGTTGACTTTCCTGTAAGTCGACGTTCCCTGAGCCTTATGGCTACGCTAGACAAAATCGTCATCGAACATGGAGGGCGATTTTATTTGGCAAAAGACAGTCGAATGACAGCAGACACGCTTGCACAATCAGATCAAAGGTCGGCAGGTTTTGCATACATGCGCAGGGAGACTGGGCTAAAAGATCACTTCCAGTCCGCACAATCAGAAAGGCTGGCCTTGTGAGCAAGGAATCAGTGCTTGTCCTTGGCGCACGCTCTGATATTGGCAAGGCAATTGCACACAAGTTCGCATCCCTTGGGTACCCAATCCAGCTTGCTGCAAGAAATGCAGACGACCTCAAAGCCTACAAAGCGGATCTGGAATTGCGATATACAGTCCCAGTCACCCTGCATAACTTTGATGTGCTATCGACAGATGAGCATTTTGATTTTTTAAATAGCCTGCCCGCACTTCCAGGAATTGCAGTTTGTGCAGTGGGCTTGCTGGGTCAACAACAAATAAACGAACAGAAAATACAAACTGCGATTAATGTTGTGCGTAGTAATTATGAAGGTCCTGCCAGTATATTTGCAGAACTCGCGAATCGTTTTATAGATCGGGGCTCTGGAACACTTGTAGGCATAAGTTCTGTAGCTGGCGAACGTGGGCGGATGGCCAACTATGTTTATGGCTCAGCCAAAGCAGGCTTCACGGCATTTCTGTCAGGTCTGCGCTGCCGTCTCGCGAAACAAGGCCTTCACGTCATTACAGTCCTCCCAGGTTTTGTAGAAACAAAGATGACTGAAGGTATGAATTTACCTGTGTGGTTGACTGCCAGCCCCTCTGAGGTAGCAAATGCGATCGAGCGCGCAGTTCGAAAAAACCAGGATATTGTCTATGTGCGTCCTGTGTGGCGGCTCATAATGACAGTAATACGCAACATCCCTGAACAGATATTCAAAAGAATGAGTATATGAAAAAAAAGAATATCGACCTTCTAGATGCGTTGGGTCCGATTCTCACTAGTACCTTTTTCTTACTGTCGGCATTCTGGGTAATCAAGTTTGGACATCCCCATGAGGATGCGTACATCCTTTATATATTCTCTGAACAATGGGCCGAGAACGGGGTAATTTCGTATTTTGATCATGGCCCTCCTGCAGAAGGTGCAACCGACTTCTTGTGGATGGCCCTCATTGCACTCCTGAACAGAGTCGGTATCAATTCTGCAATTGCAGCGATGCTACTTAATGCTGCCGGTATTTTTGTTGCCACATCCCTTATATTAAGACTGATCAACGCCTGCAATGGAGGACTGGTAACCAAGCTAACCTTCTTGCTTATTATACCATTTTATTCCTTTAGCCAAGCTTCCCTGGCAGGATTCTCGACTTCATTCTATTGCGCAATTTCTCTAGCAATATTTGTCTTACTTTACAATCAGAGCAGTCCCAAACTGATATTCGTCCCATTAGTCAGTATTTTGCTTGGATTAGTACGTCCTGAGGGAGTAATCATTGGGGTTACTGCAACCATCTTGGGCTTCGCATTAGTCGAACGGAATGACAGAAATAAGTACTTAGCAAGCAGCTTTTTTGCAGCATCTGTCGGGTTGATTTACTTCGCTTTCAGGTGGAATTACTTCGGACATTTTTTACCCCTGCCACTGTATGTCAAAAGCTCAAGTGAAGAAGTTCTCCCTGGGCTCAATAAGAACTTGCGGTGGATGGCTGTAAACTCAGTTTTCATTTTATCCACTATTGCTGCACTACTAGCCCTCCCCAAAGAGAGGATGCGTCTTTTGCTTGCAATGCTGCCTGTAGTGGCCTTATTTATTCTCCTTCTTTTCACCGTTCAATCCCAAAACATTGCGCTTAGATTTCAGGCACCTATAGCAATTACCCTCATGGCGGCAAGTGCTGTATTTGTAAGTAAATTCGAAAATCTTTCCGGGATGAAAAAAACCTTCCGGAGGGGGTTTATCATATTTTTAGCATTCGCAACTGTTCCTAACATCGTGTATCACGCTGATCGGACTATGTCTCTTCTAGAAATCTTAAAAAGACCTGATTACATAAACTATTTCCCTTATCTAGCACAAGACGCATTCACTGATAAAACGGTGATTGCACTGACAGAGGCTGGACGTTTTGCTTATTGGGTAAAGGGCCAGAAGTACGACTTAATTGGGCTTTGTACAGCCGAGACTGCAATCCATGGAGCCGACAAAGATTTTGTAAAGCGTATTGAGCCTGATGTGTTATTCATACACACAGGAAAAAAAGAGGAGTATTGGGATTGCAAGGAGGGAAATTACTGTGAAATCACGGACTCACAATTTAGTAGACAAATTTTAGACACGCAGCTTATTACTGACTACACAAGTACAAAAAACAGGATTGATAGAGCACAATTCGCAGCATTCGATTATCTTCTAGAAACGCCAACAAATTATACAATGCTAATTGTTAAGTACGGAAAATCCTTTAAGCATTTCTATGCTTTCAAAGAAAATGGCAACATTGACGTGCCAGTCTTCCTTAAAGCACTACAGAAGAGTTTCGAGCCCAAAAACAGATACTCTTACCTTGATATGATCCGAGATTAAGCTAGCTAACACATTGACAATTGCAAAACGAATCCCCCTGCTCATTTGCGCTTGGAAACACTTTTACACCATAAGGTATATGCCTGGATAAATTTTGAAAAAACTAGAAAAATACCAGTGGTTGGAATAGGTTACGTTGGCTTACCTGTCGCTGTCTCATTTGTTTCCTTAAGCGACATGATTGGCCTAAGATAAAGCTTCCAAATATAGAGTCTAGTTACAGCTTTTAAAAAATCCTAGGTGGAGTGATCAAAAAGAAGGGTATTATTGCTTGTGAGTCTACGGTTTACACTGAAAAATCTTCCTAATACAAGACCTTCCTGTCCCAGAAAATTTTTGTAAGAAAAAAGCTATGGCACTACAAGGTTTAGTTTGCCACATTAATCTTGCACGAACTTCAAAACTGCGAGGGGGTGAACGACAGACTGCATTATTGGTCCGAGCACTGGCAACTGAGGGGAAATATCAGCAACGAGTTATCATTCGGAAACATGGCTGCTTAGCTGACCAGTTCACCGGTCTTCCCGGTGTAAAGGTTTATAAAGTACGAAACCAATTGTCGGCACTGCTTGTTTGCTTATCCGCAAAAAGAGCGGGAATTTTACTGCATGCGCACGAAACACAAGGGGCACAAATCGCGTATCTTGCAAGCTTGTTCCAACACAAATATATAATTACACGTCGCATCTTAAAGCCCATCCGCTCTAATCCTATCAGCCTTGCCAAATACCGTAAGGCGCAGACAGTGGTTGCCTTAACCAGGGCAGTTGAAAAAAGCATCCATAGCAGTTCTTTAAACATTCCTACAGCACGTGTTCCAGATGCATGGTGCTACGACTCCCCAGACCTAGAGGTATCAAAAAAAATTCGGACACAATTCGCAGGGAAATTCCTAGTTGGCCATGTGGCAGCCATGGATCACTCCGAGAAGGGTCATGCCACACTACTTCAAGCAGCCAGAGCTCTGGAACCTGAATACCAAGATATCCATTTTATTTTATTAGGTGCTGGACGTTTGGAGGAGAAACTGCGCGAGGAGGCTAAAGATTTAAAAAACGTATATTTTGCAGGCTGGGTGGAAAACCCTGTTACCTGGATAAATTCCTTTGATGTTTTTGCATTTCCTTCCCTTCGGGAGGGGTTGGGTTCTATTCTTCTAGATGCTATGCGAGCAGGATGTCCCATTGTGGCAAGTTGTGTTGGTGGGATTCCGGAAATCGTCTCAGAAGACTGCGGCATATTAATCCAACCAGGAGATGCTCAAACCCTAAGGAAAAAACTTGTGCTGCTATTCCAGTCCCCTTCACTACGAAAACGTTTAGCTGATGCCTGTATTTCAGACTCAGAACAATATAGTCCAAAAATTATGGCAAAGCGATATATGGAAATTTACAAATCTCTTTCTTTTTGAATTCGAGAAACAGCTTCCCGCAACTCTATCAAAATCTAAGTCTGACAGCTTAATGGGCATAACTATTCCAATCAATCTGGCCCTGACAGATTTCGGCTTCTAGACCAAATTGACATCGCATAGACCATGATGAATAGGGCCAGAAAACATTCCTTAACCTCGCCTGCACGTACATCCAGCACAACTGGTATTTTAATTTCCAGAATTCTATACATTTTCTCGTGCCAACTTACCAATATAGAAAAAAGAGCAGCAGGCAAGCATGCATAGGTAGGCCACAGCCAGTAGTGCACTGATGTCACACCTAGCCGCCGTTTTGTTAGATAAAGATACGAAGGCACCAAGACTCCTCCAATTAATGCTGCAATTGACAGCAATGTTCTTGGGATTTGGTCAAACAAAGGACTCGTGTTATGTAGGTTGGTTTCACCCTGATCATTGAGAGTTTGCCAGTATTCGGAAGTTTCCCACCCAAAGATGTGCTGTCCCCAGCTCAACTCCTCTCCCGCAAAATACAAGGAACCGAGAACCAGTAATACCATCCACCATTGCACCCAACCATGATCAGGTATCTGGTGCAGAAGCAGGAATATCATGCCAAATAGGATTGCAATAAGCAGAAAAACTACGGTCAAAATTTCTATCCAGCCATTTTCCCCGTACAGGTACAAGTCAGCACCTATGCCTCCTAAACGTGATAGGTAGGGCACAAAAAAGACAACTGCTGGCAGCACTAGCCAAACCAGTTTGTTCAAATCTTTTTCCATCATTTCAATTTTTGCCAAGTAAGCCTTGTAACCTACCTGCTCGTTCCCAGTTTCTCAAATTTCTGTAGTCCCTGCGTGACTTCCTTTGCAAGCCCAATTTGATACCCAAGGCCATGAACGGATTGGGTGGATTCATATGCTGTGGCAACATATTGAAATCATATAATTTCGGAATCCAAATCCCTTCACTTCGGACTACAAAAACATTTGCCGCAAAGATATCCATATCATGAATTCCGCATGCCTCAGCAGCTTTGACAATTTTATAGCCCGCTTTTAACACTTCATCAGGAAGACACCCTGATTGGATAATCAACTGCCTAAGCGTGATGCCCTCAATGTATTCCTGTATGAATGAATGTGTAAAACTACTATGGCGTGAGAAAGCTTTATACGGTGTTGCAATGTAGGGCTTGATTTCATCAACGTCATATAAAGTTGCGTTGCGTTCGAATTCGAACTCTGCGATATCAACGCTGCATTTTCGTTGATACTTTTCAACAAACTCTCTTCTATATACCTTGATGACCACGTCCTTGTCCTTGAATTTCCCTCTATAAGAGAACGAGCGTCGTCCTCTGCCAAGGAAGCCTCCCACGCGTATTTCATCCGGCACAGATATCGCTTGCTGCATCTCCAACTCGCGTGCTTTCAGAATACTTGTTCTTTTGGGTTTGATCATGATGATGGCTGGCATCTTTTGATCTTGCATAGGTGGGGCTGTAAAATTCGTGGTGTGCCCTCCAAGCCTGTCAACCTATTATAACGCACCCATAGAACCACTCCAGAATGAAGATGCAGTCCTATTCACATGGAAAATTCCTGATCAATAACACACTGCCATCCAGCGAGTTGACAGAGAAATGGGTACAAGAAAGGCAGTTTTTAAAGTATGAGAGAGACCAATTCCAACTTGGCAAAAAAAGCAGGAAACGAAACCAACTGTATTGCTTTGACTATGAACCCGCCGACTGCGCCGTGATCATGAAGGTTTCCCAGATTGACCAACGCTACAAGCTTGGAAGGAAGATCAACCTTTTTTGGACAAGTCTGTTCAAGGACTACAACTACAGAAGCTACATTGGTAGTTTACAGCTTCAGCAGGCTGGTGTTGACACCATTAAGCCAATCGCCTACTGGACTTTCAAGTCATCCTTGCTGGATCGAAAAAGCTATTTGCTATATCAAAAAGTCGACAGTGAACTCACTGTACATGAGTTGTGTGGGCAAATCCTTCAATCTGAGGCAACGGACAAAGATATCCTGATTGAAACAATTGCTAACCGGTGCGTTGACCTAGTCAAAGGAATTCATGCGGCCAATGTACGTCATGACGACCCGCACGGAAACAACATATTGACCAATCTCAGCCGCCAGAATATAGCGAAACTCAGTGCAGAAGACATCCTGAAGGCTAGATTTACCCTGATTGATAATGATCGCTGTACCCTATCACACTCAGTTAGTCCCACGCTAAAACGGTTTTTTGACATCAAGTGTCTGGCAAGATTCAATATCTGTGGAGTCCCGCAACAGAAGCTGTTATGCCTGTATCTAGGGGAAGACTACAGGGTCTACTGGTGGCATGTGTTGGACTTTTGGAATTCTGGTGGATTCAACTTCCACAAAAGAATCAATTTCCTGAAATTGGCTAAGTAGCTACAGGCAATCTTGCCTTACTCCCGAGTTATTGGAAAAGCTTGAAAGCCTCAATCTCACCAATGATGGTAGAGAAAGAAGTGTCTGATACCATCAATAGCTAATCAGCTTGGCTACACAAATTGCACGGGCATACAGTGCGTTCATATGTGTGATTCATAGATATTACGCTCAGCACCATGACCCACAAGTGCAAGGAGAGAATTCCTAACAACAACCACAGAGACTGTACCCAAAACTCAACTCAACACTAACCTTGATCTGGACGTGCTGGACATGGAAGACTGACCTTCCTGTAACGGGTGTGGCACCCCCTCATAGCTCCGGCAACAATCCCTGCATGTCGGGCGGCGCGCACCTTTGCCCCCCCCCCCGCACAACAAGACAGCAAGTACCAGGTTCAGGATTGCTGTCAGCAGTTTTAATGTGACCCCGCAGGGTGTCCTCACAGGATGGAAGTTCGATACTTCTAAGTGCCTAATCAGACCCTCAAAATGGAATCAATGATTGTGGTCGTTGAACAGCCCTCCACATAGGGCGAGATGACGACTTCGCCTCCGTAACTGCTGACGGCTTTATACTCTGCCAACTTCTCCTTTTCGTAGTCACCCCCCTTGACATAGACATCGGGCTGCAACGCCTCGATCAGTGACAGGGGTGTATCCTCGGAAAACGGGATGATCCAGTCGATGCAGCTCAGCTCCTCCAGTACCGCAATGCGATTTTGCAGACTGCACACAGGACGGCTGTCGCCCTTGTTGCTTCTTACCGAGGCATCGTCGTTGATCGCGACAATCAGGCAGTCCCCTCTGGACTTTGCATCACGCAGACACGCAATGTGTCCCCGATGGATCAGATCAAAACACCCGTTAGTAAAGACAATCTTTTCGTTGTTTCGCCTTCGGGCAGCTACTGCACGCTTCAGTTCATCCAAATCCCGGGCCAGTTTCCCCCTGGCAGATGATGCATACAGGTGCAGCTCCAGTTCCTCGGCCGTAACCGCCACGGTACCCAGCTTGCTGACCACAGCCCCTGCACCCAAGTTTGCGATTTTCACGGCATCCGCGAGGGAATAGTCGGCCGAAATTGCTGCAGCGAACAAGCCCACCACGGTGTCTCCGGCACCGGTGACATCGTAGACTTCCTTGGCCTGGGTGGGGAAATGCCGGGCTGGCTGGTCCTGTGCAAACAAGGACATGCCATGCTCGCTTCGGGTCACCAGCAACGCCTCAAGATTCAGTTCCCCACACATCGCGAGTGCCTTACGCTCGAGTTCTTCCTCATTCGCGCATGGGCCGGCCACATGCTGGAATTCCTGAAAATTCGGAGTGATGAGACTGGCATTCCTATATCTGTCGAAGCGGTTCCCTTTCGGATCCACGATGACACGTTTGCCTACCCTGTGCGCGGCTTCGATGATCCGCTCGACCTGGGCAACAGTCCCTTTGGCATAGTCCGAGATCACGATGGTTTCAAACGCCTGTACCTGTTGCCGGTAGACCTCCAGCACTTCGGCATTGTCCGCCTCCTCACAACTGCTTTCATGATCCAGCCTGAGCAGTTGCTGGTTCCTGCTCACGATGCGCAGTTTCGTGGGCGTCTTATGGTTCTCCTGGCGGATGATTTTTGGATCGATGTCCGTGGCATCCAGCAGCTGCAACAGGATGTCTGCATTTTCATCACAACCGACTCTCCCGATCAGCGTCACGGTGGCACCCACGCTGCTGGCATTGAGTGCGACGTTGGCGGCACCGCCCAATCGGTCTTCCATGTTTTTGATATTGACGATTGGCGCAGGCGCCTCAGGAGATATACGGCTGGTCTCCCCCAGCCAATACTTATCGAGCATGACATCTCCGATGACCAGAATCCTTGCCTTAGCAAGATTTTTCAGGTTCATGGGTCCCGTCTCAAAAACATGCAAGCCACACGGTGGCCCAGAACAGGCAAGCTTGTCGGATGCATCGGTTCAAGGCCGCCTACGCGTAGGCAAGCCAATCGCCGGGTAACTCACCTTTGCCGCGGACCAGCTCAAAATACCTGGTCTGGAGTCGCCGGGTGACTGGACCTGTCTTGCCTTCCCCGATGCTGCGGTTGTCCAGCTCGCAAATCGGTGTGACTTCTGCTGCGGTACCCGTGAAGAAGGCCTCGTCTGCGATGTACACCTCATCACGTGTAATGCGCTTTTCCACCAGTGGGATATCCATCGAATTGGCCAGTGTGATGACGGTTTTTCGGGTAATGCCGTCCAGTCCTGAAGCCAGCTCCGGTGAATAGAGTATGCCGTCCTTGACAATGAAAAGATTTTCACCGCTTCCCTCGGCTACAAACCCGTCGACATCCAGCAGCAGGGCCTCGTCATAGCCGTCCTGCAGGGCCTCATTCAAGGCAAGCATGGAATTGATGTAATTGCCGTTCACCTTGGCCCGGCACATGGCAACATTCACATGATGTCTGGAATAGGATGAGGTCCTGACACGGATTCCATTCCTGATCTTCTCATCCCCAAAATAGGCATCCCATTCCCACGCTGCAACAATACAGTGGACCTTCAGATTATCAGCTCTTAGGCCCATCCCCTCGGAACCGTAAAAGCACATTGGCCGTATGTAGCCGTACCGCAGCTTGTTCTTGCGCACGACATCCAGCTGCGCCTGGTTGATCTGCTTCGGGCTGTACGGCAAAGACATGCCAATACTTTTTGCGGAATTGAACAACCGTTCGGTGTGATCATGCAGGCGGAAGATGGCAGTGCCCTGATCCGTCTGGTAGGCGCGTACGCCCTCGAAAACACCGCCCCCATAGTGCAGCGTGTGTGTCAGGACATGGGTGGTTGCCTCTCGCCACGGCACAAACTCGCCGTCGTACCAGATGACCCCTTCCCTATCAGACATTGACATTTCTACTGGACTCCCTCAGATCAAACAGCCGATAAGTGTAACAGACTTGTCCAGTAGTTTTGTATGACGGAACGCTCCTCTGCAAACATATCAGCGGCTACGGTTTCCGGCAGTAACTGCAGACTCAGCTGGTGAAGATGTTTGCGGTACGCGATGTAGATTCTCTTGAGCTCCTCGACAGATTCGTGCTTGATCAGACCAGCCTCGGCACAGGCATCCAGAATCCTGATATTGTCGGTATACACACAGATCTCGTTATGCTGGCTTGCGTAGCTGAGCACATAGAACTGAACAATAAATTCGATGTCGACAATTCCACCCCGATCTTTTTTGAGACTGAACTGCGCTCCGTTTTTCACATTGTGACTCGTCACAATTTTTTCGCGCATTTCAATGACCGAATTTCGCACTTCCTCAACATCGCGCGCCTGGCAAAGCAGATCTTTTCTCAATGCCTGGAAGGTATCGGCCAGACTCCGATTTGCCGTGATGGGCCGTGCACGGATCAGTGCCTGAAGTTCCCACAGCCACGCCTTGTTTCTCAAATAGTCCTCATAGGTGGTGAGTGAACAGACCATGGCTCCAGACTGGCCGTACGGCCTGAGCCTCGTGTCAATATCGAAAACCTTCCCGGACGCAGTGGTTGTGGTCAGCAGATGGATCGTACGCTGTACTACGCGGGTAAAGAAAACCGGATTCTTCAAGGTCTTCTCACCATTTGTCTCACCAGAATCGTCCATGTTGCTATGCACGAAAACCACATCGAGATCTGAGCCATAGCCGAGTTCCAGTCCACCCAGCTTCCCGTATTCAATGATCAGAAGCTCAGGAATGGCGGTTTTGCCATCGACAATGCATGTAGGCTCACCATGCCTGTCTGCAAGATCCTGGTAGGCCTTGCGGGTTGCGCTCTTCAGGCAGGTATCAGCAAGCCAGGACAGATGATCGCTGACCCGCATGATCGGGTAATTTGTCACGATGTCTGCAGCTGCAATCCGTAAAACCTGGGCATGCTTGAATTCACGCAAGCGTTCCATGTAGGCCTCGAGATTGGTCCCGGATGCATCAATCAGCATCTGCAGTTGCTCAAGCACCTGCATCTGGTACTGCATCTCTTCCATGTCCGGCGGGTCAACATTGTCCGAATGCAGCAATTCATCAAGCAGCAACGGGTGTGCGGCAATGTACTGGGCGACCCATTGACTGGCCTCGATCAGCTTGAGCAATTTGGTCAGCTTGCTCTGGTTCTCGGTCAACAGGGCAATGTAGGTTGAGCGTTGCACAATTTTGCCGAGTATCCGAAGAAAGCGAGTCAACACCAAAGGTACCTGGGCGTGCGTAGAAAGGTCTCTTAAGAACACGGGCAGGAATCGTTCCAGCCTTTGCTTGGCCACGGGATCGATCTGGCGCATCGATTCCTCGAACCCCCGTAAACGCTGGTAAACGTCCCTGGCATCCTCGTCAAAATGCTTTTTCAGGATCTCCATGCATGCAGGCTCATCCTGTAGCTGCTGCCATACAAATGCCAAATCACCACCGTCTTTTCCAGGCTCTTCAGGCCCCTCGTGTTCAGCCAGCAACAAGGAGTGAAATATTTTGCTGACTTTGGCGGTACGAGCCTGGTATTCGCCATACAGGGCGACCCAGGAATCAAAGCCTGCTGCATAGGCATACTGTTGGCGTTCTTCATCCTTGGCCGGCAGGCTGTACACCTGCTGGTCTTCGCGCATCTGCAGACAATTTTCAGCCTTCCTTAAGAACAGGTAGGCGTGGCGCAGTTCCGTCACACTTTCACTGGTGAGTTTGCCACTCCCCCCCAGGTACCTCAGCGCCTCAAGGGTTGAGCGCATCCGAAGATCGGGGTCCCTGCCTCCGTAAATCAACTGGAACATCTGGGCGACAAATTCGATTTCGCGTATACCTCCCTGTCCGATTTTCAGATTATCCTTGTTCGCAGCCTGACCGGCCTTCTGATCGACCATGGCCTTCATCTCACGCAGTGCCTGCATGACGCCATAGTCATGGTAACGGCGATACATAAAAGGGCTGATATCCTGGAGAAACTGTTCGCCGGTTTCAGTGTTGCCGGCAATGGCACGTGCCCTGATCCAGGCATACCGTTCCCAGTCGCGCCCGGCCGTTTGAAAGTACTGGTCAATCCCTGCAAGGCTCGGCACCAGTGCACCGGAATTGCCAAACGGCCTCAATCTTGTGTCAACTCGAAAGACAAATCCATCCTGGGTCTGCTGTGAGAGTACCTTGATCAGGAGCTGGACAAGCTTCAGATAGAAGTTGCCGGCCTTGGCGCGCTGGTCCTGTGAGTGGGTCGGGTCATCCGCAAAGGCGAACACGAGATCCACATCCGATGAAAAATTGAGCTCGCCTCCACCAAGCTTGCCCAATGCAAAGACCACAATATTGTTGTGCATGGACTGCTCAAACTGGCCAATATGGGGGCGGGACTTCAGCCACTCGAAGCACCATGAAAGTGCCCGGTCGATACAGATTTGAGCATAAGTGCTGAGCTCAAAAAGGGTCTGCTCTACCGTTGTATATTGCTGCAGGTCGCGCCATGCAGTGCGTGCATAAGCGCAGGTTCTTGAGCGGCGCAAGATTTGCTGCATGTGCTCAATGCCCGTCGCTTGGGAAATCTCGGATTCCAGTTCCTTGTCATAGGACGTGAAGTCATAATCTGTGTGCAGCTGCCCTTTTGAAAGCAATTCCTCCAGCCATTGCGGCTCGGCAATACAAACCCGCCGTATGAAAGGGCTCGCATACCAGACCGATAGAATCTCGTCCCGGTATTTTTGAATGGATGAATCCCCTGTCTTGGCAATCAGTGTCTCGAAATCGTGCTGGAGTCGGGGAGGCAACAGGTTGGGCAGGGCGCTCGGCATGGTTACAAAATATATACGAAAGTACTGGTGAAAAGGCGTAATCCTGTGTCGGAGCCCTTGAATTTTGGTATTCTAAATGCTAATGAGAATAGCTATTATTATTGTACACTTATACAATACCCCGGATTCCCCTAAGGTCTCGCATGAAAACACCGCACCTCCATGCAGTGCAATTTGCACTTGCGTTCAGTCTATGTCTGACCGGCTCACTGCTCAATGCAGCCGAAGTCAACGTGTACTCGGCCAGAAAGGAAAACCTGATCAAGCCACTGCTGCTCGAGTTTGAGAAGTATACCGATACACAGGTCAACCTGATTACGGGTAAAGCGGATGCATTGCTGCAGCGTATTATCAGTGAAGGCAAGCACAGCCCTGCCGATGTCCTGATCACCACCGATGCAGGTCGTCTGTACCGGGCTCAGCAGGCAAAGATCCTGCAGGCCGTGGACTCACAAATTCTCAAAGACTCCATCCCGAAACAGTACCGCGACCCTGATGGCTACTGGTATGCACTTTCTCTCAGGGTACGTCCCATCATGTACAACATCGAGCGTGTGAGACCAAAAGAGCTGACTACTTACGAAGCACTACGTGATTCAGTCTGGAGTAAAAGAATCTGCATTCGTTCATCGGATAACATCTACAACCAATCCCTGGTGGCCTCCCTGCTGGTTCATCTGGGAGAAAAAGAGACGTTGTCCTGGGCGAAAGGTCTGGTAGACAATTTTGCCCGTGCGCCACAAGGGGGCGACCGCGACCAGATCAGGGCGGCGGCCGCGGGTCAGTGCGATCTTTCGATTGCCAACACCTATTATCTTGGCAAGATGCTGGCTTCCAAAGACCCTGTACAGCAGGCTGCTGCAGAAAAAGTAAAGATTTTCTGGCCCAATCAGGATGGCCGTGGCGTACATGTCAATATCAGCGGAGGTGCGGTCACCAGGTTTTCAAAAAACAGGGAATCTGCAATTGCCTTGCTGGAATTCCTGGCAAGTGACAAGGCACAGCACTGGTATGCACAAACCAATTTCGAATACCCGGTAAAAGCGGGTGTCCAGCCCAGCCAAATGCTGGAAAACTGGGGCACATTCAAGGCGGATTCGCTGAGCTTGCATCTTCTGGGAGAGCTCAATGCAAAAGCGGTGATGATCATGGACCGCGCCCAGTGGAAATAGGTTTCGACGGCGACGGCAATGGGTACAGGAAACGAGGCAGTTGTCATGCCGGGCTTTATCCAGAGAATTCGACAACAAAAAAGTGATCTGGGCTGGCTGGTCTGTACTGTGGGTGCTGCATTACTGCTGAGCATCCCTGTCGTTACAGTACTCTACTCGATCACATTACCTGCCAATGACATCTGGTCACATCTTCGGTCTACCGTTCTTGCAGACTATGCTTTGAATTCCTTTGTACTGGCAGCAGGCGTATGCATCGGCACCTCCCTGATCGGTATCACGACTGCCTGGCTGTGCAGTGCCTGTACTTTTCCGGGACGTAAGATTTTCAGCTGGGCCTTGCTCTTACCGCTGGCTTTTCCCCCCTATATCATCGCCTATACCTATACGGGCATGCTTGATTTTGCGGGTCCCGTGCAGACTGCAATACGCAGTGTATTTGGCTGGGAATACGGGGACTACTGGTTCCCTGAAATCCGCTCCATCACCGGCGCCATTATCATGATCTCGCTGGTTTTGTATCCGTACGTTTACCTGCTTCTGCGAACCGCATTTTCAGAGCAGTCCTCCAGCCTGCGTGAAGCCAGCCACATGTTTGGTGTCGGGTCCTACAGAACCCTATTCACGATTATCTTGCCCATGGCACGTCCTGCCCTCGTTGCGGGATTGACGCTGGTCGTGATGGAAACGCTCGCGGACTACGGCACCGTTCACTATTTCGGTGTGCCGACATTCACCACCGGGATTCTTCGTACCTGGTTTGGCCTGGGGGATCGGATTGCAGCCACTCAACTGGCCAGTTTGTTGCTTCTTTGTGTGTTTGCCGTGATCCTGGCAGAGCGTTACATGAGGAAAGCCGTTCATCATCAAAACCCCACAAAAGTGCAAAAATCATGGCGTTACCCGTTAACAGGGGTCAAGGCTATTGCAGCAGTCTTAATGTGCAGTCTCCCGGTTTTTCTTGGTTTTATTATTCCAAGTGCTCAACTGGGTGCGTGGGCGCTGAAAACGGCACCTGAAATCGTTGACAGCTCTTTCCTCACCCTGATTTTCAATACGCTGCAACTTACTGTTATCGTCACCGGGATTATCATCGTGGCGGCCACTGTGCTGGCCTACGGCAAGCGTGTCGGCACTCATTTCTCCATTCCCTATACCGTGAACATCAGTGCAATGGGTTATGCCGTGCCCGGTGTAATCATTGCGGTTGGCGTACTGTTGCCTTTTGCATGGCTTGATAACGCACTTGATGCATGGCTGCAGCAACATTTCAAGATCTCCTCTGGTCTCATCCTGACCGGTACCCTGGCATCCCTGGCCTTCGCCCATGTGGTACGTTTCATGGCAATAGGGCTGAACTCGGTGGACGCAAGCCTGGCAAAAATCCACCGCAGCATTGACGATGCTGCCCAGCTATTGGGCCGCAAGACATTTGAGCGATTCGCCAGCATCCACCTTCCGATGATCAGAGGCGGTATACTTACCGCAGCCCTGCTGGTATTTGTTGAAGTCACGAAAGAGCTTCCTGCAACGCTTGTGTTGCGCCCTTTCGACTTCAATACCCTTGCGGTTCGCACCTACGAACTTGCCTCGGATGAACGATTGGCAGATGCGGCATGCAGTGCATTACTGATCGTGGCGATCAGTGTTTTGCCAATCCTGATACTGAACCGCTCAATTGTACAAAGTGGAGTCATACATGGCGCCCAGACTTGAGGTACGCAACGTTGGCATAAAGCTGCAAAACAAGGACATCGTACAAAACGTTTCCTTTCAACTCGAGCCAGGCTGCATTGCCTCCATTCTGGGGCCTAGCGGCTGCGGAAAAACTACACTGCTTCGAGCGCTTGCCGGCTTTCAGCCTGTATCCAGTGGCGAGATTCATGTCCATGCCAGGCTTTTCAGCAAGGCACAGTTCACCTTGTCCCCTGAGAAAAGGCATATCAGCATGATGTTTCAGGACCTTGCACTGTTCCCTCACCTGACCGTCAAACAAAACATAGGCTTCGGTCTCAAGTCACTGGGTCCCGGTGAGCAGCGTGCCCGTACCCGCCAGGTACTTGAACTGACAGAACTGGAACACAAGGGAGACAAATACCCGCACCAGTTGTCTACCGGGCAGCAGCAGCGTGTTGCATTGGCACGGGCACTTGCGCCAAGGCCCGAGATTCTTTTACTCGACGAACCCTTCTCAAACCTCGACCCTGATCTGCGTGAACAGGTGGCTACAGGCGTGCGAAAGATCCTCAAGCACGAGAATGTAACTGCAATACTTGTAACCCATGACCAGAATGAAGCCTTTGCCATGGCCGATGAGATTGGTGTCATGGTGAAGGGCCAGATGGAGCAGTGGGACAGTGCTTACAGCATTTACCACAGACCCAAAACCCGTTTTGTCGCAGATTTTATCGGGCTCGGCAGCATGATTCCTGCAAAAGTACTGGATGCTCATACGCTGAACACTGAGTTTGGAGAAATTCAGGGGGACCTGGATCCCTCTTTTGCCTCCGGTGAGGAAGTGGATTTGCTGGTACGACCGGATGATATCCCGCATGATGACAGCAGCCCGATCACTGCACTGGTGGAAGAAAAACGCTTTCGCGGGGCCGAGTTTCTTTACAAGCTGCGCCTCCAGAGTGGCAATTTCGTGCTGTGTTACGCTTCCAGCCATCATGACCATCAGATTGGCGAACCGATCGGTATCAAGTTCGACCTGGAACATCTGGTCGTCTTTGCGCGTGAACCTGCCCTGTCACGGGGAAAGCAATCCTAGGCAGCACTTTCATCCAGAAAGTATTTCCACAGCAGCAGATTCAGATGCACATTCTCGCGCAAAACTTTGCAATCCAGATACGTAACCGCTATAAAAAACAAAAATGCGTCACGTGCAGGCAGGGTTGAACTGCTGACCGAACACGTGGTACAGGACTTCTTTCCATACCATCCTGTCCGGATGGCTTTGTACAGTGGGGAACCGGCTTGGCCAAAAACAGACAAACACGAAATTATTCCTCCGTTATTGTGGATGGCGTAGAGCGCGCGCCGAGCCGCGCGATGCTCCGGGCTGTCGGCTTCAGAGACATTGATTTCTCAAAAGAGCAAATCGGCATCGCATCCACATGGAGTGGGGTGACGCCCTGCAACATGCACATCGATACACTTGCGGATAAGGCTGCAAAAGGTGCCAATCAGGCGGGAGGCAAGGCTGTCGTGTTCAACACGATCACTGTCTCTGACGGCATTTCCATGGGCACGGAAGGCATGAAGTACTCCCTGGTGTCCCGGGAAGTCATCGCAGACTCCATTGAGACCGTCGTGGGGTGCGAAGGATTCGATGGCATGGTTGCCATTGGAGGCTGCGACAAAAATATGCCCGGTTGTCTGATCGCAATGGCACGCCTCAATCGCCCATCAATATTTGTCTATGGAGGTACCATCCAGCCAGGACAATACAAAAATACAAAGGTCGATGTCGTTTCGGTATTCGAAGCCGTGGGGCAGCATGCCAAACGTCAGTTGTCGGAGCGTGAACTCAAGAAGGTGGAATCCTCGGCCATCCCTGGCGCCGGCTCCTGTGGTGGAATGTACACAGCCAACACTATGGCGAGTGCAATCGAGGCACTGGGCATGAGCCTGCCGAACAGTTCAGCACAAAATGCAATTTCCAAAGACAAGCAGCTGGATTGCGTCGAAGCGGGAAAAGCGGTCATGCACCTGGTAAGAAACAATATCTGTCCCAAAGACATAATGACAAGGAAGGCTTTCCTGAACGCGATCACTGTTGTGATTGCATTGGGAGGCTCCACCAATGCTGTGCTGCACCTGCTGGCGATGGCGCATGCCATCGGCGTGCGGCTGAGCCTTGATGATTTCACTCGCGTTGGCAAGAAGGTCCCCGTGCTGGCCGATCTGAGGCCGAGTGGCCGGTACATGATGTCTGAACTGATCGAGATAGGCGGTATTCAGCCCCTCATGCGCATGCTGTTGGGCAAGGGGCTGTTGGATGGAGACTGCCTGACAGTCACCGGCAAGACCCTGCGGCAAAATTTGCGCGGCATCAAGTCGTACCCGAAGTCCCAGGACATCGTGCGCACTTTTGCAGATCCGATCAAAAAGGATAGTCATCTCGTGATTCTTTACGGAAACCTTGCCCCTGAAGGGGCAGTGGCAAAAATCTCTGGGAAAGAAGGCTTGAGTTTTACCGGCAAAGCACGCGTTTTCCCCTCGGAGGAAAAGGCATTGGCACGGATACTGGACGGCGGCGTCAAGAAAGGGGATGTCGTGGTAATCCGTTATGAAGGACCCAAAGGGGGTCCGGGCATGCGTGAGATGCTATCCCCGACTTCGGCCATCATGGGCAAGGGGCTGGGCAAAGATGTCGCCCTGATTACGGATGGTCGCTTCTCGGGAGGCAGTCATGGGTTTGTGGTCGGCCACATCACACCAGAAGCTGCAGTGGGTGGACCCATTGCGCTTTTGAAAAATGGTGATGTAATCACCATAGACGCCCATAAGCGCGAAATAAATGTCAGGCTTTCGAAAAAAGAGATGGCACAAAGAAAACAGAAGTGGCGGCCTCCAAAACCCCGATATACGAAAGGCGTATTAGCAAAATATGCACGACAGGTGCGCTCGGCTTCCAACGGGGCGACCACCGACTGAAAATTCGAAATTGTCAGGCAGACAGTAAATCCTTTAGGATAATCCCTGCCAGTTGCAAATTATGTACCCGAAATAACTAGAACTATATCTCAGGAGTTGTGATGGCCACTTTACTATCCCCCGAAGAACTAGCAGCTGTAATGGAGCGCAAAAACAAGATGCGCCGTGAGGCCTATGATCGACGGAACGCGCAGGAAAACAAGGATGAGATCAGTGCCCAGGCCTGCCAGAAATTTATCGACCTGCCTGAATACCAACGTGCAAACATCGCGATGTGGTACATTGACTGTCGCTCGGAGACCCGCACCAAACCCCAGCTACTGGAAGAGGTGGCCAAGGGCGAGAAAAAAATTATCGTGCCCTATTGCACCGAAGATGAACATGGTGAAAACAAGCTTGGACTCTGGTGGATGGAAAGCCTTGAAGAAATGATCGTAGGCAAGTGGAACATTCTGGAACCACCCAGGGAAATGTGGGGAAATCCCGAGAAAGAGGTGGAACCCGAAGACCTTGATATCATCATGGTACCTGGAGTGGGATTCGACCGTAAGGGCGGGCGCATGGGGAACGGACAGGGCTATTATGATCGCTTGCTGGAAAAAGCACGCCCGGACTGCCCACTGGTTGCACTGTGCTACGAGTCACAACTGTTTGATGAAGTCCTGGTAGCCCCGCATGATGTTTACATGGATAAGGTGATTACCGAGGATGCAGTTTATGAAGGTATCGGAAGGGATTAGTCATGCCAGCTAATATCGATGATACGTACGCTGAAGCATTCAGGAGTCTGTATACCGAATTCCTGATTACCGCTCGTGACCGAAAGTGGCTGGATCATGCCGTACATGCTGTAACTGGAAATGCATCCAGTTCGATCCTTTGTGACTGTGAAGCAGGCATGGACCGCTATGTAGGGCCTGGCGGAGATGAGGCATTTGTCACGCCAGATGGGCGCCCGGGCGCAATCATACAACTGCATATACCGCGTTTCAGAAAGGACCGGGTCCAGGCACTGGAGCGTTCGGCGCTGGTTCGTATCAGCCAGAATGTACTCACCTGCCCAACGGCTTCGTGCTTTAACCTGATCGATTCAGAAGATTACTACCACATGGGGCGCAAGGTAGCCTATTTCGGTAACGGTTACCAAAGACGCATTGAGCGCTTTGGTAGAAAAATGTGGTGGATCCCGATCTTGGGAGGCGAATTCATTATGGATCGTCGACTCGGTTATGCAGATGGCCTGATGGGTGGCAATTTGTGGTTCTTTGGAGACAGTGTGGACGCTGCGCTTGAAGCCGCGGAAAAGGGTGTTGAAGCTATTCTGCCCCTGCCCGGTGTCATCACGACCTTCCCGGGGGGAATTGCGGGAAGTGGCTCAAAGGCAGGCAGCAATTATGACTTCACTATTGCCAGCACCTATGAGAAGTTTTGTCCGCTGTTGCAGGATAACCCGGATGTCGAGGCAGGACTCCCGGAAGGGGTGCATTCAGTAATGGAAATCATCATGAATGGTCAAGGCATGCAGCCCATCATTGATGCCACTCAGGCGGCCATCAGGGCTTCGGTGGACACGCCGGGCTTGATCATGATTTCTGCTGGCAACTATGGCGGGCGACTGGGCAAAAGCTTTATCTTCCTGCACCCTGAAAAGCAGCCTTAATCCAGGGATTTGAACGTACTACACCCTGCAGAGCCCTGACTTTCTGCATACAGGGCCTATGGAGGCTTTGGAGACAGCCTCCACTCAAGTTTGAGCCTTCCATCAATTACCCAAATTGCTTGAGTCAGGCACTGTCCTTATGGCAAGATGCTGGGTTTTTCGGACAGTAGCTTCTTGCATGCGGAATTATCTGTTCTGACAACAGGAACAACAATCAAGGCGCTTACGAATTTTATCAAATTTCACAATAAGGATTTTTAATCATGCCTAGCGAAAAATTATCATTTCCTGGACGAAATTACCTGTTTGCACCAGGCCCGACCCATATTCCCCAGGCCGTGCAAAACGCCATGATCGTTCCTCAAGAGGACCACCGGGCGCCTGATTTTCCAGAACTTGTCAAACCCCTGCTACGCGACTGCAAAAAAATCTTCAAAACCACTAAGGGCACCTGCTTTCTGTTTCCAGCCACAGGTACTGCCGGCTGGGAGGTCGCCTTGGCCAATACCATGTCTCCCGGAGACAAGATACTCACTACACGCTTTGGTCAGTTCAGTCACTTGTGGTATGACCTTGCATGCCGGATTGGCCTGGAGGTCGATCTGGTTGAAACCCCTTGGGGCGAAGGTGTTCCGATTGCCAAATTCAAGCGCATCCTTGCTGCGGATAAAGAGCACAGAATCCGTGCAGTGGTAGTTTGTCATAACGAAACTGCAACCGGTGTGACCAGTGATATTGCTGGTTTGCGCCGGGCCCTGGATGCTGTCAAGCATCCGGCTATGCTGATGGTCGATGGAGTAAGTTCAATTGCGAGCATTGATTTCCGCATGGATCAATGGGGTGTAGATGTGGCTGTCAGTGGATCACAAAAAGGATTCATGTTGCCTGCAGGCATGGCCATCGTTGCATTCAGCCCAAAGGCACTCAGAGCACGGAAACAGGCCCAGTGTGCACGTTGTTTTCTTGACATACAGGATCATATCAATACCAACAAAGACGGGTACTTCCCCTACACTCCGTCGGTACCCATGCTGCGGGGACTGCGGGCGTCAATTGACTTGCTCATGGATGAGGGTTTGGAAAACGTGTTCAAGCGTCATCACCGCCTGGCGGAAGGCGTGCGCAAAGCAGTCAGGGCCTGGGGGCTCAAACCCTGTGCGAAGTCACCCAAGTGGTACTCTGACACTGTGACTGCAATTGAAGTGCCTCCCAGTGTTAACGCAGCTGAAGTGATCCATATTGCCTATCACCGCTACAATATTTCTCTTGGCGCTGGGTTGTCCAAAGTGGCCGGCAAGGTGTTCCGAATCGGGCATCTCGGAGACAACAACGAAGCACGTATGATGGCGGTCCTAGGCACTGTGGAAATGGCAATGCGGGATGCAGGCATGAAGGTAAAACCGGGTAGCGGAGTTGCCGCAGCCGGAGAGTACTACCGCAAGACTGCCAAAAAAATCAAAAAATTCGGTTCAGCTAAGGCGCCTCGTGAGGCACGAACCAAAATGAAGAAGAAATCATAAGGAAATCAAAATGAGCTTTACTCAATACAAACCGGCCCGACAGCGATTACAGCGTTGTGAACTTGCTGTGCCCGGGTCCAATCCCAGGATGCTGGAAAAAGCACTGACCTGTGACGCAGATTATGTATTCCTTGACCTTGAGGATGCCGTAGCGCCGGATGACAAGGTCCAGGCGCGAAAAAATGTAATTGCCGCGTTAAATGAGTTTGACTGGAAAGGTCACGGAAAAACGGTTTCTGTGCGCATCAATGGGTTGGACACACACTATATGTACCGCGATGTGGTGGATGTAGTTGAACAGGCAGGTAACAAGCTTGACACCATACTCATTCCTAAAGTGGGGACAACCGGTGATGTCTATATGGTCGATGCCATGGTTACCCAGATCGAGGAGGCCAAGGGGCTGGAAAACCGAATTGGTCTTGAAGCCCTTATCGAGACCGCCTTGGGTATGGCAAACGTTGAAGCCATTGCTACTTCCAGTACGCGTATGGAAGCCATGCATTTCGGTGTTGCCGATTATGCTGCAAGCAACCGTGCACGTACTGTCAATATTGGCGGCTTGAATCCTGATTATCCTGGTGATCAATGGCATGCTGCAATCTCGCGTATGACAGTCGCCTGCCGGGCCTATGGACTTCGCCCGATTGACGGACCATTCGGTGATTTCGATGATCCTGATGGGTATCTTCTGGCCGCGCGACGTGCTGCTGCGCTGGGGTGTGAGGGCAAGTGGGCCATTCATCCCAAGCAGATTGACCTGGCAAATGAAGTCTTTACACCGCCTGAAGCTGAGACGAACAAGGCCAAAAGGATTCTTGAAGAACTGGAAAAGGCTGCCAAAGAGGGCAAAGGTGCTGCCTCACTCGATGGCAAAATGATCGATGCAGCATCTGCGCGTATGGCTGAAAATATTGTGCGCGCTGCGGAAGCCATTGCTGCCAAGTCTTAAAGACTTAGCAGTTTTTCCGTTTGTCCAGGTGCTGTGTCAATCTCCCAGGATTTGGAGATCAACCCATCAATGCGATGGGGAGCAAGACCTGATTTGGCTGCGGGGCTTGAGCCTGATAACTGCTCTAGACAGGCATCACGGCAAAAACGAATTATTATTCTCGGGAGGGAATGCTAGTGGATATTCATGAATATCAAGCGAAAGAATTACTATCGGAATTTGGCGTGGCGATCTCGCCTGGCGGGCTGGCATACAGCCCGGAGCAAGCAGTCTACCGAGCCAAGGAAATAGGCGGACACCAGTGGGTGGTCAAGGCACAGATCCATTCCGGTGCACGAGGTAAGGCCGGGGGGATCAAGGTCTGTTCGAACGACGAGGAGATCTGGAACGCCGCTGAGGAATTACTTGGCAAGCGTCTGGTGACTCATCAGACCGGCCCGAGTGGGAAAGTAGTATACCGGCTCTATATCGAGCAGGTTTCAGACATAGAACGTGAAATTTATCTTGCCCTGGTACTGGACCGGAACAAGCAGCGGGTCGTCATAGTTACCTCTTCAGAAGGTGGTATGGATATTGAAGAAGTGGCTGCCACGAAGCCGGAAACCATTTTCAGACTGGAAGTTGAACCCGCAGTGGGCTTGCGGGATTTTCAGGCCAGGGAGCTTGCTTTTGCTCTCAACATTCATCCTGAGATGATCAGCCAGGCAGTGCATTGTATCGAGGGCGCTTACAGTGCCTTTCGTGAACTTGATGCCACCCTGGTGGAAATCAACCCCCTGGTCGTTACCAAGGACAATCACATCTTGGCACTGGATTCCAAGATGAGCTTTGATGATAACGCCCTCTTTCGCAGACCGAAGATCTCAGAGTTGCGGGACAAGTCCCAGGAAGACTCGCGTGAAACTGCGGCATCTGACAGAGGTCTGAGCTATGTGGGCCTGGATGGAGACATTGGCTGCATGATCAATGGTGCAGGATTGGCCATGGCAACCATGGACATGATCAAGCACAAAGGTGGCGAGCCAGCCAACTTTCTGGATATTGGGGGCGGCGCATCACCGGATCGGGTCACCAAGGCGTTCAAGCTTGTCCTGGATGATGAAAAAGTAAAAGCAATGCTGGTCAACATATTTGCAGGTATTAACCGCTGTGACTGGATTGCAGAGGGCGTAATACAGGCATTCGGCAAACTCGATGTAAGAACCCCTGTAGTAGTGCGTCTTTCGGGAACGAATGTTGAAAAAGGTATGCAGATGCTCAAAGACAGTGGCTACCCCGTCATCACTGCAGACACGTTATCTGAAGCTGCAGAAAAAGTTGTAGCAGAACGCAACCGCGTCGTTGAAGCCTCATAAAAGCTAGGAGACACACATGAGCATAATGATTGATAACAATACCAAGGTACTGATCCAGGGCTTCACAGGGAAAATAGGTACTTTCCATGCAAAGGAAATGCTCGAATACGGTACCCAAGTAGTCGGCGGCGTTACTCCTGGCAAGGGCGGACAAACCCATCTCGAACTTCCTGTCTTCAACACAATGAAAGATGCCGTGGAAGAAACGGGCGCCGATGCCAGCATCGTATTTGTGCCTGCTTCATTCGCTGCTGATTCAATCATGGAAGCAGCCGATGCAGGTATCAAAACCTGTGTTGCGATCACTGATGGCATTCCTGCACAGGATATGATGCTTGTAAAGCGTTACATGTACCGCTACAAGAAAGAAGACAGGATGCGGCTGACAGGCCCCAACTGTGCCGGAACGATCAGTCCTGAAAAATGTCTTCTCGGCATAATGCCGGGACACATTTACATCCCTGGAAATGTAGGCATTGTTGCACGTTCAGGCACACTTGGTTATGAGGCTGCATCTCAAATGATGGCATGCGGGATCGGTATCAGCACGAGTGTTGGAATTGGTGGTGACCCGATCAACGGTTGCTCTCACCGCGACATCCTTGAGTTATTCGAAGCGGACCCAGAAACAAAGGCTGTCATGCTGATTGGCGAAATTGGGGGGCCTCAGGAAGCTGATGCCGCGGAATATTTTAAAAATCACATGACCAAACCGTTGGTTGCCTACATTGCAGGACTGACAGCACCTAAAGGCCGTCGCATGGGCCATGCGGGTGCTATTGTATCCGGCAAAGGCGAAAGTGCTGCTGAGAAGGTGGAGCTGCTTGAGAAAGCCGGAGTAACTGTTGCACCAGACCCATCTGAACTCGGATCAACCATGGAAAGGGTCCTGAAAGATCTTGCCTAGGAGAAAAGTAAAATGAGCAAATTGAAAGTCATCGTCACGCGCGCCTGGCCTGCAGAAGTGGAAGCTACACTGAAAGAGAACTATGACGTGCAGCTGAATGAGACTGACGTTGCCATGACCAAGGACGAAATGAAAGCGGCATTGGGCAATTGCGATGTGTTTCTGCCCACCGTGACGGATCCTGTCGATGCGGAAGTATTAAGTGCTGAGCCACTGCGAGCCAAGTTCATCGGCAATTTTGGGGTAGGATTCAACCACATTGACCTGGATGCAGCCAAAGCCCGCGGATTGACCGTAACCAATACACCCGAGGTGCTTACCGACTGCACAGCGGATATTGCAATGACATTGCTGTTAACCGCAGCAAGGCGTACGAGTGAGGGGGAACGCCACCTGCGTGCCAATGCGTGGACAGGCTGGCGGCCTACACACTTGCTGGCCACCAAAGTGACCGGCAAAACCCTGGGCATGATCGGCATGGGACGAATTGCACAGGCTATGGCAAAGCGAGCACATCATGGCTTTGGAATGAAGATAATCTTCGTGGATCCCTACCCCCCCTCTGATGAGGTTATAAAGAAATACAATGCGACTCAATACGAATCGATCGACGAGGTTCTTGCAAATTCGGACTTCGTGTCTATTCACTGCCCGGGCGGCAAAGAAACCTACCATCTCCTGAACAAGGAAAATCTGGCCAAAATGAAGCCCGGCGCATTTCTCATCAATTCGGCGCGCGGTGATGTGATCGATAATGATGCATTAATTGAGGCGTTAAAAAATGGCACGATTGCGGGTGCAGGCCTGGATGTATTTGAAGGCGAACCCAACCTGGACAAGCGTTTCCTTGAATTGGAAAATGCCGTGCTGCTGCCTCATTTGGGCAGTGCCTCAACTGAGACACGTATTGCAATGGGTAATCGTGTACTGGAAAACCTGGCTGCATTTGAAGCGGGCGACACACCAAAAGACAAGCTGGTTTAAACGTATATCTGTTTCTTCCCTTTACAGAGACAGTACATTCCCTTCCAAACCGGGAGGGAGTATCTTGCGCCCTTGCTGTATATTGCATGAGTCGGTCTGACTTTTTACATGCAGTATGAGTGATATTTCTCCACTTTCCTGGACCCAACTGACCCGGGTTGCTACTGGACGTGCCATTATTGATCCGGCTGCAAGCTATGAAAACAAGCTTGTAGACCTGCTGTACAAAGAGCTACTGAGTGTGCTGCGGACCCGGCAACCGGATATAGAAGCCTTCATAGAGGGCCACCGAGACATCCGTGAAAGCACAGATTCACAGATTCTGTACATTTTGGAGGCTCATGGCATCTGGTTTCAGCTACTTAGCATCGCTGAACAAAATGCAACGGTGCAGCAGCGCCGCCAGATAGAAAAGGAATACGGGCGTCGCCGTGTGCCAGGAACTTTCGCATATACATTTTCCATGGCAGCCCAGCACAATGTTCCGGCAGAGGACATTCAGAAGATACTTAACAAGAGCTTTATCTGCCCGGTAATTACTGCACACCCCACTGAGGCTAAGCGTGTAACCGTGCTGGAAATTCACAGGCGAATTTACATACTGCTCAAGCAATTAGAACTGACGCGCTGGACACCCCGCGAACGCGATGAACTCATTCACGAATTGCGCAATGAGATCGATCTTCTCTGGCTGACAGGTGAGATCCGCCTGGAAAAGCCTACTGTTGCCCAAGAGGTTACATGGGGCCTGCACTTTTTTACGGAATCTTTGTTTGATGGCGTGATGAGATTTTATGCTGAATTAAATCGTGCCTTGAGAAAAATGTACCCGCACATTGAATTTGAAATACCCCCCGTTTTCCGGTTTGGATCCTGGATAGGTGGTGATCGAGATGGTCATCCGGATGTAGATGCCGAAGTTACCGCATTTGCTATCCGTGAAAATGCCCGTGCGAGTCTGAAACGATATCGTCAGGATTTGATCAAGCTCGGTTCCAAGCTGAGCATCGCCAGCCATTCATTACGAGTTTCTGAGGACTTCATCAAAGCTCTCGAACAAAAACTCGAAATGCTGGAAGAGACAGAATCCTTTTCGAAACGAAATCCTGGTGAGGTGTTCAGACAGTACCTGAGTTGTATGCTGCGCAGCATCGACGCGACACTACAAAATATTGATGACCCAAAAAAATCAGATATCGCCTATCGCAGCGCATCCGGTCTGGCAAACGATTTGCGGACACTCGAGCGTGGACTGGATGATGCCCGCTGTGAGCACCTCAGCCGGTCGAACTTATCGCCACTGCGACATATGGTGGATACCTTCGGCTTTCGAACGGTCAGCCTGGATCTTCGCGAGAATACGACCGTAACAAACAATGTTCTTGCAGAAATCTGGCAAACCTTGCATCAGAAAACACACTTTGATGTTCCAGATTTCAAATCAGATGAATGGAAAGAATGGGTTGTTAGCGAACTGATGCGGCCACTACGCGTAATCCCAAACACTGATTTTCTTTCCGACCGGGCACAATCAACGTTAACCATGCTTGCACAGGTTAAGCACTATCAAAGTAAACTGGACCCGGACACGTTTGGCGCCTTTATACTCAGCATGACGCAGACATCAACTGATGTACTAGGGGTATACCTGTTAGCGAAGTATGCGGGACTGTTTACGGATGTCGATGGTTTGGAAGCCTGTCGGATTCTGGTCGTACCTTTATTGGAGACCATAGAGGCCCTGGAACAGGGGCCCTCTATTTTGAATGAATTGCTCGAATACGGATTTATCAGGCGAACGATACGCAGAAATGGAGAGTCTCAAGAGGTCATGGTGGGCTACTCGGACTCTAACAAAGATGGCGGATTTTTTACTTCCAATTGGATCATCAGTAAGGCCCAGACTCGAATAAAGGAGGTCGGGGACAAGCACAAAATTCCGGCTTCATTCTTTCATGGTCGTGGCGGCTCGGTAAGTCGGGGTGGCGCACCCAGCGGCCGTGCCATTGCAGCTCAGCCCGTAGGTACAATTGATGGACGCATGCGAGTCACAGAGCAGGGCGAAGTCGTATCGTACAAGTATGCAAACCGTGGTTTTGCAGAAGAACAGATGGAAATCCTCGCTTCCAGCGCACTCACACACACACTGATGTCAGGCAAAGACCCTGCCTTCCAAATCAATGCCGAGCTCGATGAAGTCATGGAAGCACTTTCGGGGACAGCGTATGTCATGTACCGCAAGTTAATTGAAACACCGGGTCTAGTAGAGTTCTATCAGCAGGCAAGTCCCGTTGAGGAACTGACACTTATGAAAATCGGATCAAGGCCTTCAAGCAGGTTTGGTGCGACAACTCTCGATGACTTACGCGCAATACCCTGGGTATTTGCCTGGACGCAAAACCGTATTTTGGTCCCAGGATGGTACGGGGTCGGAAGCAGTTTTGAGCAACTGATCAGCATACGAGGAGAACGAGGGAAAGAATTATTGCAAGAGCTGTATATCAAGCATTCCTTGTTTCGGTTGGTACTAGACAGCGTAGAAAAAACGTTGTTGCTAGTTGACTTGCAAGTTGCTGAAAAATATGTAGAACTGGTGGTTAACAGCCAGTACAGCCAAGCAATTTACTCAGCGATTAGAGCTGAGTACGAGCGTACAACGGAAATGGTCTTGCAGATCACAGGTGAAGACCAGCTGTGTGACCGTTTTCCGAACTTTAAAAGACACTTCAACAGGCGTCTCAAGTCTTTGAATCAGGTGGGTATTGAACAGGCCGAGTTAGTCAAAAAGTTTCGCAGTGAGCAAGACAATGCTCTGGACAGGCAAAATATTCTGGTTCCCCTGCTTTTGTCTATCAACTGTGTCGCAGCAGGAATTGGTAGTACTGGCTGAGCATCCCGTTTGAGTGTGGTGTTACCCCTGCATACTATGAAAAAGCTTTTGTACCATTTTGATACTGACCCCCTCCCCAGTGTATTTGATTCTGTGGTTGCATATGATGGGGGAGCAGACCAGGTTACCCAACTTGGGGGCATTCATGAAAATAATTGTGCAAGCCTCGTCGAAGGTGCGATCTATACACGGGCACCCAAACATAAAAAGAATACCGCAATCTTTGTAGGCGGTAGTAACCTCATCAGCAGCCAGTCTTTGTTCAAGGCCATACAAAGTCATTTTTTCCAAGATTTTCGCGTATCCGTGATGCTGGACAGCAACGGCTGCAATACCACTGCTGCAGCTGGTGTCACGTTGCTAAACCAAGCTGGCTCGTTAGCAGGGAAAATTGCCGTGGTCCTTGCCGGTACGGGACCCGTGGGACAGCGTGCTGCAGTGATGCTGGCACAAAGCGGTGCTCAAGTACGCCTGACATCAAGAGAAATGAGTCGTTCAAAGCAGGCATGCGAAGACATGGGAAAACAATTTGGAGTCGAACTTGCACCTGTGGAAGCCCGTGATCATGGTTCGGTTCAGACCGCGCTGGAAGGAGCGCAAGTTGTATTTGGTGCAGGCAAGGCAGGAATCCGCTTACTCGATGCAGAACAATGGCAAAAACATGACTCCATTGAAATTCTGGCTGATGTCAGTACTGCGGAACCCCTCGGCTTTGAGGGCATTAGCATGAACGACAGGAATACTGAAAGATTTGGTAAGAAAGTTTTTGGAGGCCTTGGTATAGGCGCATTGAAGCTGAAGCTGCACCGCGCCTGTATTGGAAGACTGTTTACATCCAATGACCAAGTACTAGACGCAGACGCAATTTACAAGATTGCCCAACAAATGACGAGCTCCCGATAGTATGAAGTCTGCACCCCAGCTACTCGAAATGATTGGGCAACTGATTGCAACCCCCTCAGTCAGCAGCACACAGGCACAATTTGATACCAGCAACAAACCTATTATCGACTGTTTGGCCAACTGGCTGGACGATCTTGGTTTCCAGACGGAGATCATTCCTTCGTCCACCGAAAAATATAACCTGATAGCGTGGATTGGAGATGGGGAGGATGGACTCGTGTTATCTGGTCATACGGACACTGTGAATTTTGATCAAACGGGATGGAATACCAATCCGTTTCTGGCCGAACAAGTCGGTAGCCGGCTATATGGCCTGGGAACAGCAGACATGAAGTCGTTTCTGGCGATCGCCATTGAAGCGGCAAAGGATTTTGTAGGGAAAAATCTACAGCAGCGTCTTACTATTGTTGCGACAGCTGACGAAGAAAGCACAATGCAGGGAGTTCGTACGCTTGTAGAAAATAACAGGAAACTAGGTCGCTTTTGCATTATAGGTGAACCTACAAACCTTACCCCTGTACGTCAGCACAAAGGGGTGTTCATGGAGTCAATCACGCTCTATGGGAAGGCGGGTCACGCGAGTAACCCGGCTCTTGGCAACAATGCACTGGAAGGGATGCGAGTGGTGCTAAATGAACTTGATAGATTCAAACAGGAGCTTGCAGAAAAATATGTTGACCATGACTTCATCGTACCAGTGCCGACCTTGAATCTTGGCCACATTCATGGTGGCGACAACCCAAACCGGATCTGCGCGGAGTGCGAACTGCACATTGACATACGCCTGCTACCTGGTATGCAAATCGGTGCTCTGAGAGATGAGCTGCATCAACGCATTTCAAATAAAATAGACTCGCTTGGCCTTACCTGTAAATTTAAAGCGCTATTTGACGGAGTTCCGGCCTTCAAAACGGCGGAAGACTCAAGGATTGTCAAGCTAGTAAGCAGTTACACTAACAAAAGTCCGACATCAGTCACTTTTGCAACGGAAGCCCCATTTTTTAATTCCATGGGAATGGAAACAGTGGTCCTGGGACCAGGCTCAATAGACCAGGCCCACCAGCCAAATGAGTTCATTGAACTTTCGTCACTCAAGCCAACTACTGAATTGCTGCAAAAAGTCATACACTCTATATGTATGTAGCCAGGACAATTCTACTCAGGCCCAATCCTTTGACAGCTACCCCTTTAGCAATTTTAAGCAACCCCCAGCTGGGATTGGATAAAAGGCCTGTGTGAAGTTCTCAGTCCTGACAGTCGATGCCCAGTCCTGACCAACACCCGCGCATCAGTGTCAAGAGGAGATCTTCGATGGCTGGGTCCGCATTTACTGCCCAGAGTCTTTATCCTTGGTGAAGCGCCCAAAACGCAACTTGAATATATTCCCTTGGGATACCGTATCTGCCTCTGCTAGACCGCTGCCTGATTCTTCTTCTTGAATTGAAGACAAGGTTCGTGCAGCTGTGGTGTTCTGGCAAGCAACAGGACCAAAATCATGATCACGATAATCCTGTGATGTACATGGGCGAAAGCCTGGGAAAAACTTCGATTCGTAAATGGTTACACTTTCTGCTTGTGGCTCCTGCTGCATAGCATCTGCCCTGACAGCAGGCGGTGCACCCGAAATCATATCCGGAGGGCTGATGGCCTTTTTATCTGTTTCTGCGAGTGAGAGTGCTGCGCAAAGCAGCAGTATCTGAAATATGAGAACTCGCCGGACCATCATTTAGTTACCCAGCCCCTACAACTCCGTACGTCCCCTTCTGGAAATTTCCTCATCGATGCTCGTGACTGCCCGCTCGAGCTCATTGACTGAGTATATGTTCTGAATGAGAAATTTTTTACGCTGTACCTCGGCATAAGACTCATCTATTTCCTTGCGATACTTGCCCCATGATGTATCCGGATTTTGCATATCTGCCACCATGCGTTTTCGAAACTCGGGGTCTTCATTGAACCTCATCATCATGGACATATAGACAGCAGAAAACCTGAAGTCGTATGATCTGTAGTCTTCCAATGTATGAACATGCTTACGGGCATTCCTGACCGCTACATCAAATGTATTGCTGTAACCAATCAAATCATCACGAAATTTTCCTTCAATTTGATACTCATCGATCAGGTCGCGAATTACCCCGACAATCTGCAAGCGTTTGTCATCGTGCTCGAAAACAGTTTCAAGGAATTTTTGCTTGGCAATTTCAGGGGCGTCGCTGGCCTGGCGGAAAGAATTGAGTTCTTTTTCGAGCACAGCCCTTTCTTCATGCAATTGCTCCAAAGTCAAATCTTGCAGATTGCTTGGGGCTGAATAAAGTATCTTAACGCGATCTAGAATTGGAGATTTAAGTACCTCGCCACTGGCAAAAACTGGCGGGCCCGACAGTATCAACACCAGGAAAAACAAACCCTTCACACCCAGTAAAATTCTTCGCATTCTTTATTCCTTATGTATAAAATGTGATCAGTCGATTGGACAATACTATCAACGGCTTACTTGGATTACCCATTATAAGGGGCAAGTCCAGCCTCGGATAGCATTAAAGACCTGCAGGAAGAATCCTTTATTATTTCATGGGCTTACCTTGGGGCAACCAAGTTACACTACCTCCACATCTGGTTACAGCGTGAAAAATGAGCAGTGATTCCCTGTTTCAGACCGGGAGTTTTCGCCAAGCCGCCCACTATATTCATACCCACCGCGGCAAAACTTTCGTGGTCTATGTTCACAGCCGTGTTCTGCTGGCACAGACCAGCCTAGCCGTGCTCGTCCGTGATCTGGCATTGATGCATGCACTGGGGGCCAAACTCGTACTGGTGCTCGGCGAAGGGGCATTCATTACCCAAAAAACCACTGAACCCAGTGAAAACGGGTTGCATAGCGGTCTACACATCACAAGTCCACGGACCATTGATGAGACCAAAGAATCTGCAAGAAGAATTTGTAAGCGCGTAAAAGTCCATTTTTCTACCAGCCTTGCCAATACCCCACTTGCGGGCGCAAAGCTGGATGTTACCTGTGACAATTTCCTGCACGCAAATCCCGGCCCTCACGGATGTGGCAAGACGGATGTTCCCTATGAGGCTGACTACAGTATCGACCAAGCGATGCTGCAGTCTCAGCTGGACAAGGGAAATATTGTAGCCGTTACTCCCATGGTTTGTTCAACGGATGACAACTTGTTCCTTTTGCCCAGTGAAGAACTTGCACAGCGCACAGCCTGCGTGCTGAAAAGTGAAAAACTGATATTGATACTGGACAAATTCAGACTTACAAATCATGAAGAACAAGGTGAAGGACACTACACCATTCCCGAAGCCAAGGAGCTTGTAAATAAGCTGTCCGCGCATAATGAAGATGCGAAGCGTTATCTGGAAATAGCTATTCAGGCATGCCTGAAAGGTATCAGGAACGTGCATTTGGTTGACATTGAAAAACCGGGTACACTGCTGGAAGAGCTTTACAGCCTGGACGGTGCAGCCACGCTGGTAACTGCTCAAGGTTATGAGGAAATAAGACCTGCCACCCTAGATGATCTGGACGGTATAGCTGAACTCATACAGCCCTTTATGGATAAAGGACTCCTAGTATCACGCTCTCGTGAACAGCTCGAGCTTGAAATTGACCGCTTTGATGTCATTGAGCGTGATGGTGTACTGCTAACCTGTGGGACCTTGTACACATTTCCGGAAGAAAATGCTGCCGAAGTGGGCTGCCTGGCAGTACATCCCGAATTTCAATCGATCGGACGTGGTAGCAAAATGTTAATGCACTTGGAAAGAAAAGCCTGCGAGACTGGCGTGAGCAAACTTTTTGTGCTTACGACGCAAACCGAGCACTGGTTCCAAGAGCATGGCTTCAAGCCTTCAAATATTGAAGACCTGCCTGTGGAAAAACAGGCGCTCTATGATGATATGCGTAAGTCTAAAGTGTATAGCAAATCTATCCAATAAACTGCTCGGCAGGTATCATGCATCACACTGGATCGCTATATTCAGCAGTCAATACGATCTAGATAGCTAAGCTCAGGAGAGAAACACGCTTCATGAAAATCAATTCCACTATTTTATTAAGTCTGGGTATTGTGGTGGGTATAGTGCTCGCTATCCTCACCGGTGGAGACACCACCAAACTATTGATTTCTGGGGGACTGGCAATTATATCCGTCATTGTAATTCCCGCCCTGATTACTCTGGCTCGTAATAGCAGGACAACAAGCACTGGCGGCACCAAGTTCAGAACCACTTCCACGCAGACGGAAGGCACTGTCAAATGGTTTAACTACAAAAAGGGTTTTGGATTCATTGAGCAGGAAAACGGTGAAGATGTCTTTGTACACCACAAGTCTATCGTGAGCAGCGGACGCCGGTCCCTGCGCGAAGGTCAAAAAGTTTCTATGGATGTAGTACAGGGTGCAAAAGGACCTCAGGCAGAAAATGTAAGCCTGCTGTAAAAGTAGCGCTTGCCAGACATGGTCGCAGCCCTGTCAAACCCCGAGGCATTCAGATTTAACATCACTCACCCGGTTACTGAACAGTACCTCCTTCGGATATGCAGATGGACCCTGACCCACGCCTTTCCCAATTGCATGGATGGATCAGGGAAGTATTCGGGGATGTTCAGTATACGCTCGAGCAAGCGTCCGAAGATGCAAGCTTCAGGCGCTACTTTCGGGTCCTGTCTGATCATTGGCGATACATTGCGGTTGATGCCCCTCCTGAAAAAGAATCGAATGAGGCCTTTGTTGAGGTAACTCATTTGCTTGAGGCAGAAGGACTGCCCGTACCACACATCCACTACAGCTTTCTGGATTCCGGCTATTTTCTTCTGGATGATTTTGGTAATACCCTGTTTCTGGACATTTTGGATGCAGAAAATGTGGACAGACTGTATGGGAATGCACTGGATGCCCTGACAGTGATGCAACAAATTCCTGCACATAGCCTGCCACGATACAGTCAAGAACTATTGTTACAGGAAATGGAGTTATTCCAGCAGTGGTTTCTAGCCAAACTTCTAGACAAAAAGCTGTCAGAGTCGACTGAAAAGATGTTACACAATGTCTTTGCACAATTGAAACAAAACGCCCTGGTTCAACCACAGGTGTTTGTTCATCGCGACTACCATTCACGCAACCTAATGAAAATCGATGCCGACTGGCCAGGTATCATCGATTACCAAGACGCAGTTTGTGGCCCGGTCACATACGATGCAGTGTCACTGTTACGGGACTGTTATATTCAATGGTCACCAGACCGCGTCAAAGCCTGGGCACTGGAGTACAAGAAAAGGCTGATGGAAACAAACATGGCCTGTGATGTAAGTGACGAAACATTTCTGAAGTGGTTTGATTTGATGGGCATCCAGCGACACTTGAAGGCTATTGGAATATTTGCACGCCTGAGCCTGCGCGATAAAAAGACAGGCTATCTGAAAGATATTCCGCGGACTCTGGGGTATGTGAAATCCGTTGCACCAAATTACCCCGAGACCCAGAAGTTGGCAGAATTCATTAGTGATGAGGTTTCTTTCCAGTTGTGATGAAGTGCATGCTACTGTCAGCAGGTCTGGGCAAGCGAATGAGACCGCTGACCAACCAGGTTCCGAAACCTCTTATCAGGCTTGCAGGAAAATCGTTAATCGAACACCACCTGGCAAGACTCAAAACTGCAGGCTATAAGGAGGTTGTTATCAATCTTTCCCATTTAGGGGACTCAATTCAGAAAAAGCTTGGTGATGGTGGAAGTTATGGGATACGCATTCAGTATTCCCATGAAGGAGAACACCCCCTGGGCACTGCTGGTGGAATTGTTCATGCCTTGCCACTTTTGGGAGAAAGGCCGTTTTTGGTCATAAGCAGTGATGTCTGGTGTGACCACCCTCTTTCCTTCCCTGATCCAGTGCATGAGAACGCTCACCTGGTCCTTGTAAATAATCCGGCCCACCATCCCGATGGGGATTTTGCCTATGAATCCGGCAACGCCTGCACCACAGGAAATAATTTTCTGACCTTCAGTGGAATTGGTGTTTTCAAACCTGGGCTTTTCAAAACACAGACAGGCGAAAATCAGGCCTTAGCCCCTGTTCTGCGCTCTGCTATCAACCAGAGTCAGGTTACTGCAGAACACCATACTGGTGCATGGTTTGATATTGGTACTTTTGAACGTCTCTTCGAAGCTGAGCAGTACCTGAAGAATCAGACCAAAAACCCGACATCGTCCGTAAAGTCTCCTGCCACTTCTGAGTAGTCACCGACCAGGGTCTTCCCTAAGCCAGGTGCATCGATTGGAAACACATCAATGCCCATAAGCTTGGCTATCTGCATGATAAGAGGAGCGGACCAATGGGCCGCTTGCTACATGATGAAAACCCATATCCTCCCCAATTCGCCGTAGTTGATCAAATTCATCTGGGTCGAGATAACGATGCACGGGGAGATGATGGCGACTTGGCTGCAAATATTGTCCTAAAGTAAGTCGCTCCACCTTATGTGCACGCAAATCATTCATCACTCGAATGACTTCATCCATCTGCTCCCCCAGACCCAGCATCAAGCCTGACTTTGTTGGAACATGTGAGTGTTGCATTTTGTATTTGTGCAACAGTTTCAGCGAATGCCAGTAATCTGCACCTGGCCGAGCCAATGGATATAAACGTGGCACGGTCTCCAGGTTGTGGTTGAATACATCAGCTGATTGCAGAGATAAAGTTTGCAATGCCAGATCCAACCGCCCACGAAAATCTGGCACAAGAATTTCAATTGTTGTTCCTGTGCAGCACTCACGTATACGTTGTATACACTTCGTAAAATGGCGGGCGCCTCCATCATGCAAATCATCACGGTCAACCGAAGTGATGACTACATAACGAAGCCCCATTAGATCAATAGCCTTTACCAGATGTTCTGGTTCCTGCTCATCCAGTGGCAAAGGCCTGCCATGTGCTACATCACAAAAAGAACAGCGTCGGGTACAGATGTCTCCCATGATCATGAATGTAGCTGTGCCACGACTGAAGCACTCAGTCAGGTTAGGACACGAGGCCTCCTCGCATACAGTGTTCAGCTTCTGTTCCCTCAGCAGCCTTTTTAAGGCTTTGACCTTCGCCGTCGGTGCCTGTACACGCAGCCACTGAGGTTTTGGTAGGTACTGAGGGGCTCCCTCCTGATGAACCGGGATGCGAATGACCTTTTCAATTCCGCGCCGTTTTACACCAATTTTTGCGAGATGCGACTTATTGGCCAATGGTTTCAATACCCGTTGTTTTATAGTTTAGGTGTTTGCATAGCTGCATCGCTAATTCCATATGCACCTGTTGGCAGCTGGATGCGATTCCGTGATCTTTCAGTTGTGTGACGGATAGTCCAGGGAATCCACACGGATTCATGCATGAAAATGGGCCAAGATCCATATCGACATTGAGCGCTATACCATGATAGCAACAGCCGCCACTGACCCTCAAACCTACGGATGCCACTTTTGCATCTTCAATATAAACGCCATGCGCATCGGCGCGGGCAGATGCACAGAGCTGATAACGCTCCAGCAGCTCCACTACGGCTTGCTCAATACGCTGTACAAGATTCTTGATGCCGATCTCTTTTCGTCTCAGGTCTATCAGTAGATATATAATGGCCTGCCCCGGTGCATGGTAGGTGACTTGCCCTCCGCGGTCCGTGTGTACGATGGGCAAATTCATTCCTGAATGGATATGTCCGTCGCTTGAATTTGCTCCCAGCGTGACGACAGGCAAATGTTGCAGGCACCAGAACTCATCGGCAGTAGTCGCACTTCGCCTCGCATTGAACTTGCGCATATTTTTATATACAGGAAGGTATTCCTGTATGCCCAGATCACGAATCTTCAGTCCGCACTTTCCTGCACTCTTCACCATGCAGCAATCTTATAACGATTGGCGGCCAGGATTCACCCTGAACGACACGTCGCCAAACGGTAAGCGGACGATGCTCTCCCTAGGCTATGCTTTTCTGGTACAGGGCATAAACATCCTTCCAGAGCTCACCAGGAACTCCTTTTCCCACAACACGCTTGTCAATTTTAGTGGCGGCCAAAACCTCTCTTGCTGAGCTGGTAACCCAGAGCTCATTTGCCGAATATAGCCATTCTTCTGGTATTGCCTGTTCCCGAAATTCCACTTCAAGCTCATTTAACAATCCCAATATGAAGTCACGTGTTACCCCAGGCAGAACCAGGTTGTCTTCAGGATGTGTATAGACCGTACCATTGCGGACTACAAAGAGATTGCTGGCACTGCCCTCCAAAGCAAAACCATCACGTATCAGAATGGCTTCATAGGCTGAGGACTGAATTGCCTCCTGCTTGGCTAGAATGTTGGCCAGCAGCCCAGTCACCTTGATATCACAGCGCTGCCAGCGAATATCTTTTACTGTGATTAATTCCACCCCATTCTGTAGCTCGTCACCGGCTACCCTGGCCATCGGATTTGCCATGGCAAACACTGTAGGATTCACGTTTTCAGGAAAAATATGGTTTCGCTTGGCAACCCCGCGAGTTACCTGAATATATACAGCCAGATCTTCATCATCAGATTGCTGAATGAGTCTTTTAACAATCGCTGCCCATTGTGTTGGCGTATAGGGATTCTGGATATGAACCTGTTCTACGCTACGCGCAAGTCTCGCCAAATGCTGCGACATACAAAAAGCCTTGCGGTTATACACGGGGATCAGCTCATAAACCGCGTCACCAAACAAGAACCCACGATCCAGAGGCGAAACTCGGCACTCCCCAACAGGCATGTACTCACCATTTAAAAAAGCTGGAATTTGAATCACATATAGAGCCTGCTGTTTTAAATTTTTGCAAAAAAATCAACAATCTGACGCCAGAGGTCACCCCGCGGATTCGCATGCAAGGCAATCAGCGGTCTTTCTGCAATTTCTTCATCTTTAAAGCTGATTTTGACGGTACCGAACTGAGCACCTGCTGAAACCGGTGCGACGATGTCTTGCGGAACCAGCGAAACAGCCTTGAGATTCTCGAATTGACCACGGGGTATGACTACAAAAAGATCTTCTTCCAGTCCCAGTTGGAGCTGCTTTAACTCCCCTTGCCATATGCGTGGCTCAGAAAGAACCTGACCCGCCTGATACAATTTGTGTGACTGGTAGTACCGAAAGCCGTAATTCAGCAATGCCTGGCTGTTTACCATCCGAGAACGAGGACTGTCTGCACCCATCACCACCGAAATCAAACGCATGTCTTCACGTGCGGCTGAGGCAGCTAAGCAATAGCGTGCAGCTTGGGTATACCCAGTTTTAATACCGTCCACGGTACCGTCACGCCACAACAGGCGATTTCGATTGTATTGCTTGATATCGTTGTAAGTGAATTCTTTCTGTGCGTAGCGTTCATATTCCTGTGGAAATTCCCTGATCATCGCTTGAGAAAGCAAAGCGATGTCGTAAGCCGTTGTATAGTGCGCTGGACCAGGAAGACCCGTCACGTTCATGAAACTGCTGTCCTTGAGGCCTAATCGTGCTGCATGGGCATTCATCATGCTCGCAAAACTGTCTTCGGTTCCTGCAATGTGTTCAGCCAGTGCTATGCTGGCGTCATTACCTGACTGCACAACCATACCCAGCAGCAAATCTTCAAGGGAAACCCGATCCCCTACTTCTACAAATGTTCTGGAACCGACACTGCGCCAAGCCTTCTCGCTGATTAAAACCTGATCATCCAGACGCACCTCGTCATTTTTTAAAGCCACATAGACGATATATGCCGTCATTATTTTCGTGATACTTGCAGGCTCGACACGCTCTCTGGAGTTGTGATCAACCAAAACATCCCCACTCGCAAAATCCATCAGTATGTAACTGGATGCTCCAAATTTTGGAGCTGTAGGAATGGGCGACCGTTGTGCGTATACAGAGGTGCAAACAAGCACAAGCCCGAGAATTGAGATCACCGTTTTAAGCTTCATTGCTTTGTTGCTCCATGTTAACCATCCGTAGGCAGTCGTCACTCAATCACGACGCGGTGTTCTCCCATTCCCAGATCAGTGAGTCTGGCAAATGTATCATCAGCAGACTGGACTGTAGGCAGTGGTCCGATTCGCACCCGATGAAGCTCCTCCCTGCCTCTGAGTATCGAGGATACAGAAATCGTCCCAAGATTGAGATCACGAAGTTGGCTTAACAGCTGCTCCGCACTTGCACGCTTGCTGAAGGCGCCCACTTGTACACATACTACAGGCCTTCCATGGACGGTCCGCTGACCCGTTCCCTGAGTCCAAACCGCTGTGTCTTTGGTCTTTTCAGTATAGGTGTTTTGTGTGGCCTTTGTTCCAGTAATTTCTGTCTGGCGGTAGTGTAATGGATCGAGTGCACGAATTTCTACCAAGCCAGTCCCCTTTGCCATAATGTCGAGCTTTTTTGCAGCTGAATATGACAAATCGATCACTCTGTTTTGATGAAAGAGACCGCGATCGTTCACGCGCACGACAACCTGCTTGCCATTTTTCAGATTGCTCACCTGCACATAGGTTGGCAATGGCAAACGGGTGTGGGCCGCCGTCATGGCATGCATATTGTAGGTTTCACCACTTGAAGTCCGTTTGCCATGGAATTTCTTACCATACCAGGAGGCAATGCCACGTTCTGTAAAACCGTCACTACTGGAAAGCGTAGAATAGCGCTTGCCAAGTACTTTATAGGGTGGCGGATTGCCGTAGCGAGTGCGCGGCTCCGCCCTTGGTATCGGGTCAGGGGGCAATCCGCGTGAGGGGTCCATTGTCACGGGCGGAATCGTCATATTACCGCGACGTGCTTATTGGATGTACAGGCTACCTGCGCTGAGATCAGCAGAACAAAAATCCTTGCATTGATAAAGCGGGCTGTCAGCCCGAAAAATTCAGTTCTGAGCAACGTAGTCTTTAAAACCCTGTTTGACTTGTTGGCTTAATTGATACACAGCCATAGCGTACATGGAGCTGTGGTTATAGCGTGTAATCACGTAAAAATTGTTCATGCCAATCCAGTATTCAGTCGAGTGGTCCTTTTTGAATTCCAACAGCGCTACCTCACCCTTCTCTGTAGGCAATTCGTCGTGCGGCTGAATACCATATCGAGACAACTCTAAAATCGGGGCCGCCGGCTTGAGTCCCATCTCCAAAAGCGTCTTGTAGCGCTCTCCCCTGACGGTTACTGGAAAAGTGACAGGCTGTCCCATCTGCCATCCGTGCTCTTTTAGATAATTGGCTACACTGCCGATCGCATCTGCGTTGCTTTCCCATAAGTCCCGTTTTCCGTTTTCATCAAAGTCAACTGCGTATCTCCGATAACTGCTTGATATGAATTGACTTTTACCCATCGCCCCCGCATACGAGCCCTTGATCGCCGAGGGGTCCAGTGCCTCTTCCTTGGCAAGTAACAGAAAATGCTCCAGTTCACTACGGAAAAACTTCTTCCGCGGCTCATACTCAAACCCCAGTGTGACAAGAGAATCAAGAACCGGGTACCTACCTTTATATCGACCATAAAACGATTCAACCCCAATGATGGCAACAATGATTTCAGGCGGTATGCCGAACTGCCGTTCCGCAGCGTCCAGGACCACAGCATTTTGAGCCCAGAATTGCAAACCTTCATTAATGCGCTTTGTGGTGATAAAAATTTCCCTGTACTCACGCCAGTTCTTTTTCTTCTCGGCTGGGCGCCGTATTGCATCCAGCACCTGGACCTGTTTTTTTACATTCCCGATGAGCGCAGTCAAAGAAGACTTCGGGTAGGCATGTTGTTCTGAGAAGTTATCAATAAAACTTCTAACCTCTGCAAGGTCCAAGTAGCTTTCACTTGCGACTGCCTGACAGGCTGCAAATATATATATAGAAACAACAGCTGAGAATAGTTTTACCATGGCCTAGGATGTAAACAGGTTTTGACTTGAGTGGATAGACATCAGTATCCCAAAGGCTGCCAATATGGTGACGATAGAGGTCCCACCATAACTAATCAATGGCAAAGGAATACCTACGATCGGCAACAAACCACTAACCATACCGATATTGACCACGAAATAAACAAAAAAGGATAGGCTCAGGCTGCCTGCAAGCAGCCTAGAGTAAGTATCCTCTGCATAAGATGCAATACTTAGACCACGCATCACAACAAACCCGTAGATGAAGAGTAGTAATATAGCTCCCAAAAAGCCAAATTCCTCACCAAATACGGCAAAAACGAAATCGGTGGATCGCTCGGGTAAAAAATCAAGCTGAGACTGCGTTCCATTCAACCAGCCCTTGCCATATAAACCGCCTGAACCAAGCGCAATCTTGGATTGAATGATGTGGTAACCGGCTCCGAGCGGATCACTTTCTGGATTCAGAAGGGTAATGATTCGCTGCTGCTGATAATCATGCAGATAAAACCAGAAAACTGGCACACTGGCCAAAAGCAGGCCACCTGACACTGCCAGCAACCGCCAGGTAATTCCTGCCAGAAAAACAACAAAAAAGCCAAGGCTAAGTACCAGTAACGCGGTACCCAGATCAGGCTGTATAAAGATCAACCAAGCAGGAATTGCAATCATGAGCAATGCCACGACAATGTGCCGTAAAGAAGGTGGTGCATGTTTGTCGCTAAGGTACCAGGCCACCATCATGGGAAGAAAAATCTTCATGAGTTCAGATGGCTGAAAACGAATAAGCCCCAAGTCCAACCAACGTTGCGCACCTTTGCCACTGTATCCGACGGCCAGTACCATAATCAGCACGATCAAGCCTCCCAAGTATACCCATGGAGACCATTTAAACAGTTGCTTGCTGGGTATTTGAGCTAACAAGACCAGTACCATAAAACCGATTGCATAATGCGTAAACTGGCGAATGACGATATCGAGATTATTGTTTGCTGCACTGTAGAGCACAGCCAGTCCTGCTCCACTAAGTAAAACCAAGCTTCCCATCAATATAGGGTCGAGGTTGAGCAGCGGTTTCTTCTGCCGATTTGTATCTGCGCTAAATGTAGCCATGCCGATATACGCTATGAAGAATCCTGATGGGCATACTCGTCTTCCAGCAAGTAATGGTCCATGACAGCTTTTGCTATCGGAGCGGCTGCAACCCCACCGCTGCCTCCGTTTTCCACAACTACTGCGATTGCAATTTCTGGTTTCTCTGCAGGCGCAAATGCAATAAACAAGGCGTGATCACGTAGCTTTTCATCAATGTCTTCCTCGTTGTACTCCAGATACTCCCCATCTTTTTGCAAACTGAACACTTGAGCAGTTCCGGTCTTCCCGGCAATAGTGTAGCTAGCGTTCTTTCCCATCGAATATGCGGTCCCATTCGGCTTGTGCACGGAATCCGTCATTGCTTCAACAATTTGATCCCAATAAGACTCATCGGTGACACCAACGGAGCGTGCAACGGATGCTTGGTTCACGCTTTGTTCTTCCTGAGATAGCTGAATTGCCCGTAAAAATTTTGGCTGTACACCTTTCCCTCGTGTTGCTAAAACGCTTGTTGCCAAGGCAAGCTGAAGTGGCGTTGCCGAAATATAGCCCTGGCCTATCCCGGTGATTACAGTTTCACCAGGGTACCAAGGTTGCCCATGTGCACTGCGTTTCCATTCTTGTGAGGGCAGAATGCCTTTTACCTCACCCCAGATATCCAGCCCTGTCTTTCTGCCAAAATTGAACTGTGCTAGGAACTCGGCCATACGGTCAATCCCGAGCTTGTGGGCCAGTGTATAAAAATAGACGTCACTGGATTGGGTAATAGCCTTCAGCATATCAACGCTGCCATGCCCTTCCTTTTTCCAATCGCGGTACTTGCGCGTGTTGCCTGGCAGCTGAAAGTACGGACCTGCCCAGATGGTGTCTTTTGCCCGGGTTACACCATAGTGTAATCCTGCCAGAGCAACCATAGGCTTGATAGTTGAGCCAGGTGGATACAGGCCAGAAAGAGCTCGATTGAATAGCGGTTGATCGGGATCATCACGCAGCCCTGCATATTGCTTGTTGCCAATACCATTTACAAACAAGTTGGGGTCATACGTCGGCGCACTTACGAATACAAGTATTTCACCCGTCACAGGCTCTATGGCAACGACCGATCCTCTTCTCTCGCCCAGAGCCTGTAGTGCCACTTCCTGCAATTGTGAGTCCAGGGACAACACAATGTCCTTACCCGGTACTGGCGGAATGCTCTTCAATATCCGAAGCCTGCGACCCTGTGCATTGATTTCAATGTGTTGATAGCCCACTGTACCATGCAGGGTTTCTTCATAAAATTTCTCCACGCCCACTTTCCCAATATAGGTGGTGCCGCTGTAATCCTTTCTGTCCAGCTTTTGCATCTCATCTGCATTGATGCGTCCTACATACCCCAAAGCATGAGCATTAACTCCTGTCATAGGATAGTGGCGGCTGGCATGTGCAATTATCTCAATGCCAGGAAACCGGTGGCGGTTGACCGCGAATCGTGCAACTTCTTCCTCACTTAAATTCACTTTTAGCGGGATAGACTCAAACGCCTGTTTGCGTTTCAAGTCCCCATAAAATTTTTTTAAATGATGCTCTTCCAAGTCAACAAGCTGGCCAAGCCGAGTGATAACCTGCTCAATATCGTCTACGTCTACCGGCGTGACCCTGATCTGGTAACTGGGCCTGTTGGCTGCCAGCAAATTCAAGTTCCGGTCATAGACTAGCCCTCTCGTAGGGGGTATAGGCACGACTTTCATTCGATTTTCGTGCGACAGGGTCGCATAGTAATCGTGACTTTTGACCTGTAGATAGAACAATCGGAGGGCAAGAACCAGTATGCACAGCAAGACCAGCAGGCCTACGATGTAAATCCGCGTCCTGAAATAGCGTTTTTCCCGCTTGGTATTTTTAAAAAAATCGCGAGCAGCCAATTTTGACTATACAATCCAGTGCACGAACAGGTGGTATCAAATATACACCTTGAAACCGCACGGATATACTCTTTCCATAGGCTTATCATGTGGATTGCTACAGAATCGGTCAGAACCTACGACGGTTCTAGCGCAAAAGCTGTGTACCGCATGTCGGCGAACATCCGTATTCAAGTACAATACCCGGTTGCTCGATTGTAAGGATTGATTATTCGTTTAGCGGGATGCTACCTACCGCATCGGCTACCGATTACAAAATTGGCATCTCAATAGGGAGAATTTTTCATGACCATTCATCATTTACCCTTCACCTTAGGTGTTCTGGGACTTGTCATTGCACTGTGGATATACCGGTCAGTACTTCGCCATCCACAGGGCAGCAATAAGGTCATTGAGATATCTGATGCCATCCATGACGGTGCAATGGCTTTCATGCGCCGAGAATATTCAATTCTGTACGCTTTTGCAGCAGTGGTGACTGTTTTCATCTGGTTTTCGGGCCTAGGTCCAAACACTGCAATCGCGTTTATTGTAGGTGCGCTGTGCTCATCAGCAGCAGGCTATATTGGGATGTATACAGCTACCCGCGCTAATGTTCGGACAACCGTGGCAGCACATGAGAAAGGCCGGGATGCTGCACTCGATGTTGCCTTTATGGGAGGTTCCATCATGGGACTTACCGTAGCTGCTATGGGACTGCTTGGTCTTGGAGCGTTGTATTTGGCTTATGGACGCGATCCTGCAACAGCGAATGTTATTCACGGCTTCGGGATGGGGGCCTCGGTGGTAGCCCTGTTTTCCCGTGTGGGTGGCGGAATTTACACGAAAAGCGCGGATGTGGGGGCCGACTTGGTGGGGAAAATAGAGGCAGGTATCCCGGAGGATGATCCCCGCAACCCGGGAGTCATCGCAGACAATGTTGGGGACAACGTCGGAGACGTCGCTGGCATGGGATCTGACATCTTCGAGTCATACTGTGGCTCGATCATAGCCACTATAGCTATCTCGGCAACTCTAGCTCCAGCCGTCATTGAACGCCTGGGCGAAAGACAGGCCCTGATGTTTTTACCTCTGGGTCTGGCTTCAGTCGGCATTGTCTGCTCAATTTTGGGAATTTTCCTGGTAAAAACTGCAGCGCGAAAATCCCCCGCCACAGCACTGCGAATCGGGACCTTTTCAGCTGCAGTGATCTTTATCGTTGCTGCTTACTGGGTCGTTCATGCACTCGGGATCAACATCGGCGTCTGGGGCTCCGTCCTGGCGGGTGCAGTAGGAGGGATCATCATTGGCTTGGTCACTGAATACTATACCGGTGGTGCACCAGTCAGGAAGATTGCAAAAGGTGGTGAAACCGGCCCTGCAACGGTGATTATTGCCGGTTTAGCTACAGGTACCCAGTCCGTAGTTGTGCCCATACTGAGTCTCGCTGCAATCATATTTTTTGCCAATCAATTCGCTGACTTATACGGAGTTGGTATTGCAGCAGTGGGTATGCTGGCAACTGTGGGCATTACCATGGCGATAGATGCCTATGGACCCGTGGCCGATAATGCAGGTGGCATAGCTGAGATGGCTGAACTTGGAGATGATGTACGCAAAATCACCGATGAACTGGATGAGGTGGGTAATACTACAGCAGCCATTGGCAAAGGATTTGCTATTGGGGCAGCCACTCTGGCGGCGTTGGCGATCATCACGGCCTTTCTTTCTGAGGTGAGTCACGGGAAAGAACCCTTAGCTCTGGACCTGAGTGATCCTGAAGTCTTGATTGGATTGTTCATTGGAGGGGTATTCCCCTTCATTGTAGCCTCTCTGACCATTACCGCCGTCGGCGATGCAGCATTCGATATGATCAAGGAAATTCGAAGGCAATTTCATGAGATTCCCGGGCTGCTTGAAGGCCAAGCAAAACCTGACACAGTTCGTTGTATTGATATTGCTACCACGGCTGCACTAAAACGCATGGTGGCCCCTGGCTTGCTGGCCGTGATTGCACCGGTGGTTGTCGGATTTGGTTTCGGCGCCAAAACACTAGGTGGTATGTTGGGAGGAGCTTTGCTGGGCTGTGTCCTGCTTGCACTGACGATGACCACTGCTGGAGGAGCCTGGGACAATGCTAAGAAATACGTCGAGAAAGGAAATCTTGGTGGCAAGGGCTCTGACGTGCATAAGGCCTTAGTGGTTGGTGATACGGTAGGTGACCCACTCAAGGATACATCTGGGCCATCCATGAACATCCTTATCAACGTAATGGCCATCGTGAGCCTCGTTATTGCACCACTCTTGTGATGATTTCGGCACACTGACCCGGCAGCCCGGCTCAATCGTGCGCGGGGCTTGCAGTTGAGATGTGTTGGTTCTCTACTGCAGGCTTCAGTTCTGCTTCGGGAGGCTGCATGTCAGGCAAGAGCCTTGCTTTGTGCTGAAATGCACTGGACCTGCCGGCTATCCTGAAAATGCTAGACTGCTCGTGCTACCATCCCATGCGCATATTGCACATACTTCATCTGTGTCAAAAATTACCTTGAATAAGCTATTTGCGCCCCTCTTGACAAGCATATGTCTGGTATCCCTGACAGCCGGACAAGCCATTGCCGAGAATGGGAGCGGGGCCGTTATTCCGAATGGCGAAAGCTCTACTAACAAGGCCTGCCTAAGGACACAGCCCCCAGAAACTACTGCACTGGCAAATCCTGATGCACCTGTGCAGTTAAGTGCTGATCAAATTGAGCACGACGATAGTGGCGCAGTTATCTTGCAGGGGGCGGTACAAATTACGAGAGGGTCACAGAAGCTGAATGCAGACCTTCTGCATTACCTGGAAAATGATCAGGCAATAGATGCCCACGGCAACGTGCGCATAGAGGACGACGAGTGGATTATAGAAGGCACAGAAGCGCAGCTTAACCTGGATACCGGCTACTTTGAGTCAAGTTCTGTTAGCTATCAATACAAACCACTGTTCGCACGTGGCAAAGCAGACAGCGTTGAGCGAACTTCCAAGGATTTAGTCCACCTGAAAAATTCAACCTATACAACCTGTGCCATGGGGGACAGCTCCTGGGAACTTGCTGCCAATACGCTGGACCTTGACAGAACCTCGGGTGACGGAGTGGGAAAAGGTGTAACCGCAAGATTCATGGGCATCCCTGTCTTTTATACGCCATGGATCCGGTTCCCTATAGACGATACTCGAAAATCAGGATTTCTGGCACCTACATTCAGTAATTCCAGCGACTCTGGCCTGGCACTTGAAACACCCTGGTACTGGAACATTGCTCCTAACCAGGATGCAATCTTTACGCCCCGCCTGCTCACTGATCGCGGGGTACAACTGAAATCCAGCTATCGTCACCTTAATGGCAAGGGGCTAAGCCAGGTGGGTATCGAGTACCTGGATGACCGTGAGTTTGATGATGATCGTTATCTGACTTCAGTCAAATACCAAGGCTCCTTAATTCCCGGGATAGAACTGGATGTTCTGTATAACAGGGCCTCTGACAAAATGTATTTCGAGGATCTTGGTGATAGCTTGCGTCTTAGCAGCACTCAGTACATCGAGCAATATGGACGCTTGAGTTACCTGGGACGGCACTGGGAACTCACAGGTCTTATGCAAGGTTTTCAGGTGGTAGATCCCAGCTTGACTAGTACAGAAGAGCCATTTGAACGTCTTCCACAACTTGAGCTGAAGGGCAAATACCCCTCTGTGCTGGGTACATTAGATTTCATTACTGAAAACCAGTGGGTCCGTTTCCATCATGATGACAAAATTGATGGCGAACGGCTTCACTTAGAAGTAGCGGTTGAACGGCCCTACGAAAATGCAGCCTATTTTGTCCGGCCCGGCATGCGCCTTGCTCATACCCGGTATGACCTGCACCGTAGAGATGGACTTGATCATGAGCCTACACGCAGCGTGCCAAGCATATACCTCGATGCTGGACTTAGATTTGAAAGAGATTTGAAGAAATCAGGAAATATCCAGAGTCTGGAGCCTCGAATACATTACCTCCATACCCCGTATCGCAATCAGGATGAAATTCCGCTTTTTGATACCAAGGAATATGAGTTTGGGTTCGAGCAGCTTTTCCGGAACAGTCGTTTCAGTGGCCATGACCGCATCAGCGAAGCTGATCGCTTGAGCGTAGGAGTGACCTCTCGGATCCTGAATGCGGAAAATGGCCATGAGAAGTTGCGGGCAAGTGTCGGGCGAATCTTCTACTTCAGGGATCGGAAAGCCTGGAAGCCAGGTGTACTCGACGAGCTTGATCAATCTTCAGAAGTGGCAGCAGAACTGAGCCTGGGACTCAGCGAACGTTGGCAAGTAATCGGTTCAATCTTGCGCGACACTCATAATGATCGCACACAGAGAAATTCTATACGTTTCCACTACCGCAATGAAGATAGCCTGGCATTAAACGCGGCCTACAGGTATCGGCATAAGAGTACAGAACCGGTCGATCTGATGACTAATCGACAAGAAAGCCTGGAACAATCAGATCTATCCTTGGTATTGCCCTTGAATAATCGCTGGCGCACCGTGACGCGCTGGAACTATGACCTGCAGAATAATCGCAATCTGGAGCTGCTTGCAGGGCTGGAGTATGAAACCTGCTGCTGGAAACTTCGTGTAGCCGGAAGGCGCTATAATCAAAATGTGAGCGAAGATTATAATAACAGCATGGAGTTCCAACTGGTTCTGAAAGGGCTGGGACAGATTGGTTCACCCTTGGGCGAGTTGCTTAAACGTGGAATTCGCGGATACGATGATAGAGATGATCAATATTTTTACTGAATACCTTGCCTCCCGCCACTGATACCTGAATGAAACGTTCCCTGTACATATTGTGCGCTGTACTGCTAATCGCCAGCACCAGTACAAATGCACTTGATCGAATCGTGGCCGTCGTAGAAGACGATGTCGTCATGGAGAGTGAACTCCGGCAGCGCATACAGGCCCTAGTGCAACAATTCAAACAAAACCGAAGCGCTCTGCCCCCAAAAAATGTGCTTGTTGAGCAGGTACTGCAACGTCTGATCATTGAACGCTTGCAACTTCAGCTTGCTGATCGCCGGGGGATTCAGATTGACGTGCTAACCCTTGACCAAGCGATGCGCAATTTAGCACGACGTAACAATATGAATCTTGAACAGTTTCGCGACACGCTCCTCAAGCAAGGCTTGGATTACGCAGTATTTAGAAATCAGATCAGGGACGAGATGATAATAGAGCAACTGCGCCAACGTATCATTGATCAAAACATTCAGGTTTCAGAAACGGAAGTCGAAGAACTCATTGCCAGGTCAAATGGTGAATTATTGCAAGTAGAAAATGAGTATCACGTTGCGCACATACTTATTGCAGTTCCTGAGGGCCCGAGTCCGGAGCAAATAAAAAATTCTGCGAATCGTGCCTCTATGGTATACGAACGTGCTGTGTCAGGAGACAACTTCACTCAGCTGGCCATAGCTGCTTCTGATGCTCAGGATGCCCTGCAGGGCGGTGACCTGGGTTGGCGGGACAGAACACGATTGCCGCAGGTGCTAGTACAGGAAATCAATCAGATGACTCCTGGCGAAATAAGCAAAATCATCCAAAGTCCATCAGGGTTTCATATTTTCAAGCTTTTGGGCCAGCGAGAGATCGAAAAAGAAACCATGGTTGACCAGGTGCTGGTGCGCCACATACTGATTCGCACGAATGCCTTGCTGTCCGATGAGGCTGCCGAAAAAAAACTGAAAGACATCAAGTCAAGGATTGAGGCAGGTGAGGATTTCACTGAGCTTGCGAAAGAATATTCGGAGGACCTGAGCAGTGCCTTCAATGGTGGCCAATTAGGGTGGGCTGTGTCGGGCACCTATGTGCCCCAGTTCAAGGAAGTTGTAGATGCGCTGGCAGCCAAACAAATCAGCGAACCATTCCGTACTCAGTTTGGTTGGCACATTGTGCAATTACAGGACGTACGCAAACATGATAATACTCAAGCAGCAATCCGTGCCAAAGCCTTTGAACAAATTCGGCAAAGAAAAATTGAGGAAGAAACCGAGCTGTGGCTAAGACGACTTCGTGATGAAAGCTATATAGAAAATCGATTGCATTCCTCTAACTGATCCAGGCCTTTCGGCCATTTGCATTGATCGACTGCCTCCATGCAACCCGTACCACGAATTGCTGTGACTCCAGGCGAACCGGCTGGAATTGGTCCTGAGATTGTACTCAAACTCGCCCGACATGCACTTGCGTTTGAGATCGTAGCAGTTGCCAATAAAGAATTATTGGCAGGTATTGCAAAGCAGTTATGCATCAACGTATCAGTGAATAGCTTTACCCCGGGGCAAATTCCTGCGCCCCATCGCCCCGGTCAACTTGATGTGATCGATATTCCAATCTTGAACCACGTAACTCCAGGAAAGTTGGATGTCGAGAATTCAAGCTATGTCATTGAGACCCTGAATACTGCTATTGAGCTTACCCAGAAAAACGAATGCCAAGCGGTGACGACAGGTCCTGTGCAAAAAAGCATTATCAAAGAGGCAGGATTTTCCTTCTCCGGACATACAGAATATTTTGCTGAGAAAACCGGATGTGACCCAGTCATGTTACTCAGTAACGAAATGAGTAACATAGAGACAGAGCAGATACTCCGCGTGGCACTTGTAACCACGCACCTGCCAGTCTCGGACGTACCTGCCCAAATCACACCAAAACGCATTGAAACCGTACTGAAAATTTTGCATCAAGACCTGGTTCACCGATTCGGAATCGAAAAGCCATCCATAAGTGTATGCGGGTTGAACCCGCATGCAGGAGAAAACGGCTACTTGGGATCAGAAGAAAAAGAAATAATCAGTCCACTACTTGATAAGCTGCGCAAACAAGGCATGCAACTGGAAGGTCCACTTCCTGCCGATACAGCTTTTGCCCAGAAAAAACTCCACACGAGAGACGTGATCGTTGTAATGTATCATGATCAGGGCTTGCCTGTTATCAAGTACAGTGATTTTGGAAACATCGTTAATGTAACATTAGGCCTGCCAATCATTCGCACTTCCGTTGATCATGGTACTGCGCTGGACATCGCTGGACAGGGTATTGCAGAGGCCGGAAGTATTTCTACGGCGGCAGTGATGGCTGCAAAACTGTGTGGCAGTCACACTCATTAAACCAGCAGAGGTCCCACACTATGACAAACGCTCTATCTTTTTACAGCAACATAAAGGCTGCAGCTGACTCTGACAAAATGGATATCTTTTGGACTGAATCATCCCACTTTACGCTCTGATAAATGAACCGCAAAATCAAATTTATACTGCTTTCAGTACTATTGGTTAGTTGCTGTATGCCTGCCGCGTATTCCGTTGACTTGGACCGCGTCATCACTATTTCGAGCAACGAAGAATTCGAATTGCTCCATGACGGAAAAATTGCATTCAAATTCAAGCCCCTTTCCAGCAAAGCACGCGCGTTGGAAATTACGGAAAATGCTTCAGCACTCGGCGTAACCCACTTGGGTCAACTTTTACTTAGAAAAAACTCTACGACCTTGGCAGCCTTGCGCAATATTGCAGATCAGATCGGAAGAAGCCTAGCGCTGCGGTTTGGCGTAATTACGGATTCAACGACATCAGATACCCTAAAGGAGAGCAAGCAACTCCTGCTTTATCATCCAGATCTTATAATTACTCTCTCCTTGGTTAAGCCGATCGAACAGGAGCATTATGAAATCATCTGTACCTATGTTGTCAGAGAAACGAAAATCCAAAAACATGATGACACTGAGCACACGACACCTACACAAACAACGGCAAGTACGCATTTAGCGCCCTCCCCAGCACAAAGAAAAACCACAGATTAGTGCTGACTTACTGTTCAACATATGCTGCACTGTAGCCTGTGTCGCCTGTCAGATCGCGTGGAGATACCAGAACCGGTATCTGGGAAAGTAAAACCTGAGCTATCTGCACGAATTTTCAGCTTTGACCATGAAGCTTAACAAACACCTTGGGCAGCATTTATTAGCGGATAAAGCTACCATCTCTTTGATTACTCAGGCCATAGCCCCTGCTCCAAAACAAAATATCTGTGAAGTCGGTCCCGGCCTTGGTGCCATCACCCTGCCCGTATTAGAAAAGGCAGGCACGATGCATGCCATCGAAATCGATCAAGCCCTGTCTACAGAACTAACAAAGCAATGTCGGGAAGTTGGGGCGTTGATTTTACATCAAGGCGATGTTCTGAAATTTGATTTCAATCGTGTGGGCAATTCAGACCAGCCGATTCGTGTGATTGGCAACTTGCCATACAACATATCGACACCATTATTATTTCATCTGCTGCAATTCTCTGAAATAATTTCTGATATGCATTTCATGCTCCAGAAAGAAGTTGCAGAAAGAATCACAGCACGTCCGAAAACCCCTGAATACAGCAGACTTAGCGTGGTAATGAAGAGCGCTTATAAGTCAGAGAACCTGTTTGAAATTCCACCTCATATGTTCTCTCCACCACCGAAGGTAACCTCGTGCTTCATGCGCATACTGCCTGACCCAGTCACGCTGAGAAAGATTCGTGACCAGACACTATTCAGCGAGCTCGTAAAATCTGCTTTTCAGCAAAGAAGAAAAACAATCAAAAACTGCCTCGCAAAATATGTCTCGGTTACACAGTTGAAACAGGTTGATATTGATCCACGCAATCGCCCCCAAGAAATACCTGTGCAGCAGTATATAAATCTTGCCAACCTGCTCTCAGGGTGATATGTTTTTTTGACATATGATCGATGTAAATGCATAAGCAAGCACTGTGGAAAAGTTAGAAAATCATAGTATTGATGTAAGTGTGGATAGTGCATTTATTGAAGCTGATGAAAGGCAAAATAGATTCGTTTTTGCCTATACCGTTACCATACATAATACCGGACTTGTGCCAGCCCGGCTGATGACACGCCATTGGATTATCACAGATTCCAATGGCAAGACTCAGGAAGTAAAGGGTGAAGGGGTTGTGGGTGAACAGCCCTATTTACGCCCTGGCGAAGCATTTCAATACACTAGCGGAACGATGCTGGAAACGCCGGTAGGCACGATGCAAGGAAGTTATCAGATGGTAACTGATGACGGTACAAAGTTTGACGCGGAGATCAATCCGTTCACCTTGGCCGCACCCCGTGTTTTGCATTAGCGCAATGTTCAGCACGTGGACCTAACCCCGAATCACTTCTTCGAACTTTATGTTTATGATCAGATAGTTACGTTCATGACTTCAGGTTTTAACTAGACCTGGTTCTCACCTTTCTCAGCTATTCAACTCCACAAACTAAAACCCTGACATGGCTATTTATGCTATTGGAGACGTGCAGGGTTGCTTTGATGAGCTGACTGCACTTGTTGAAAAGATTGAATTTAATCCAAAGTGCGATGAGTTGTGGTTTGTTGGCGACCTGGTCAACCGAGGACCAAAATCACTTGAAACACTGCGCTGGATAAAGTCCCTGGGTGAATCAGCTACAACTGTATTGGGGAACCATGATCTCCATTTGCTGGCAGCCCATGCAAATGTTAAACCGACTACAGAATACAGCAGTCTTGCCGAAACCCTTCGTGCCAGCGACGTGGATGAATTGATCGACTGGCTAAGACATCGTCCGCTGATGCACTTTGACGAAGTACTCAACATTGCCATGGTGCATGCCGGAATCATCCCTCAGTGGAGTGTTAAAAACGCAGCCGCATATGCAAATGAGGTAGAGGAGATCTTGCGCTCTGGAAACTACATCGACTTTTTGAGAAACATGTACGGAGATACACCCCGGCAGTGGGATGAAACCCTGACCGGATGGGAGCGACTGCGTGTGATCACCAACTCATTCACACGGCTGCGTTATTGTGACCATGAAGGTGTGATGAGTATGACAGAGAAAGGGCCACCCGGCACGCAGGGTCCAAAGATGCAGCCTTGGTACGAGATTAGTTCACGGAAAAGCAAAGACACTGCCATTGTATTCGGGCACTGGTCAACATTGGGTTACCGGGACAGTAATAATATTATTGCGACCGATACAGGATGCCTTTGGGGCGGGGCGCTGACAGCCGTAAGAATCCGTAAGCCCAAGTACAAGAAATTTCAGATCGCCTGCGAAGCCAAGCGAGCAATTCCGGCCGTTTAGACACTGTCCCTTGGGTCTTCTGTCACTCAGGATTAATCTGTTTTAATTAATGCCTCGCAGCTGCGCCTTTCAACTCTTCAAACCCCTGTTGATACGCAGATACCGAATATTTTCCAGGTCATATTGGTTTTTATCATCCCTGGGACGAAATTCCCGGCTTACTTCCTTCCAATGACTCTTGTCCCATTGTGGGAAAAAAGTATCTCCTTCCAGCTCTGCATGCACGAATGTAAGGTCTAACTGCTGCGCATGGGGTAACACGAGTGCATGAACTTCAGCTCCACCAATCACGAATATCTTTTCCGATTCTGCCAGTAGGGTCTTTGCCTCCTCCCAGCAGGTGACAATGTCACAACCCTTTGCGATGTAATTCCTGTTTCGGGTAAGAATGACATGCTGCCGACCTGGCAGCACACTCGGTAGTGACTCAAAAGTTTTACGCCCCATCACCATGGGATAGCCCATCGTGGTGTTTTTAAAGCGCTGCAAATCTGCAGGCAAATGCCAGGGGATTGCGCCATCTTTCCCAATGACCCCATGATGAGCCATGGCAGCGATAACAACAATTTCTGGATTTTGCACTAGACTGCTACTGGGGCTGGGATGTGACCATGAGATTGATAATTCTGCAACTCAAAATCCTCATATACAAAATCAAAAATTGAGTTTACTTGCGGATTGATGTGCATCTTCGGCAACTCGAAAGGGGTTCGCTCAAGTTGCTGATTCGCCTGTTCAACATGATTTTTGTAGAGGTGTACGTCGCCAAAAGTGTGCACAAACTCACCGGCTTGATAGCCTGTTACCTGTGCAACCATCAACAATAAAAGCGCATAGGAAGCGATGTTAAACGGAACCCCAAGAAAAACATCGGCACTACGTTGGTATAGCTGACACGAAAGTCGATTCTGGGCAACATAAAACTGAAAAAAAGCATGGCAAGGTGGCAGTGCCATGCCACCCAGTGCGCCAACATTCCAGGCACTGACTATGTGCCTTCTTGATAGCGGGTCTGCTTTCAAGCCCTCGATCAATGTGGTGATCTGGTCAATTGACTTACCGTCAGCACAAGACCAGTTGCGCCATTGTGCGCCGTAGACTGGGCCCAAATCTCCATTTTGATCAGCCCACTGATCCCAGATTGAAACACCATTTTCTTGCAGGTAGGCAATATTGGTGTCGCCCTTCAAAAACCACAACAGTTCATGAATGATTGATTTCAGATGAAGTTTTTTTGTAGTTAAAAGAGGAAAACCGTCTGCCAGGTCAAATCTCATCTGATAGCCAAAGACAGAATAGGTGCCGGTACCGGTGCGGTCCTCTTTTTCTACACCCTTGTCAATGACGTGCCTCAATAGTTCAAGATATTGCTGCATCGTTCAGTGTGTCCGAATTGCTGGCCCAGATCTTATGTATGCCTGATACATCAACAGAACACCAATCAAGATCATGGGTATCGTCAAAAGCTGGCCCATCGTCATCCAGTCGAAGGCGACAAACCCCAAGTTCATATCGGGCTCTCGCACAAACTCTGTCATAAACCTAAATACTCCGTACAACAGCATAAACAAACCGGCTACTGCTCCGCCTGGACGTGGTTTTTTTGCAAACAACCAAAGTATCAAGAACAATACCAGGCCTTCCAGAAAGGCCTGGTAAAGTTGCGAAGGGTGCCTGGCCAGTGAATCTGCACCCGGGAATACCATGCCCCATGGGACGTCCGTTGCACGGCCCCACAGCTCTCCATTAATAAAATTACCAATTCGCCCTGCCCCAAGCCCCACTGGTACAGTTGGAGCAATAAAATCGCACAATTGCAAAAATTTACACCCTTTTTTCCTATGAAAAATCCACAACACAATGATGACACCCAGCAGCCCGCCATGAAAACTCATACCTCCTTCCCAGATCCTGAACAGGTAAAGCGGGTCTTCAAGAAAATAGGAATGGTTATAAAACAGTACCGAGCCGAGGCGACCACCTAGCACTACTCCCAACATGCCATAGAAAAAAAGATCGTCAACATCCGCAGGCTGTACTACTGTATGCTCCTTTTTTGCGAGAATATGGGCCAGGCCCCAGAATGACAGGAACCCTACTGCATACATAAAGCCATACCAGTGAAGCTTCAGAGGTCCAAAAGAAAAGATAACGGGATCAAGATTTGGGAAATTCAACATGCCATATCATATACATTTAATTTTCCGTCCCACGACCTGAGATGCTGGAAAATCCATGTGCAGACTATACAAAAAACAGTGAGCGCATCATAAACATGAATCAAGGTAAAAACCATCTTGCCGGACAGACCAGCCCCTACTTGATTCAGCATGCGGATAATCCGGTAGAGTGGTATCCCTGGAGCGATGAAGCACTTGAGCGTGCCAGACAAGAAGACAAACCAATCCTGTTGTCAATCGGGTATTCAGCTTGCCACTGGTGCCATGTCATGGCGCACGAATCGTTCGAGGATGAAACCACAGCAAAAATAATGAATGAACTATTCATCAACATCAAAATTGATCGTGAGGAGCGTCCTGACATTGACAAAATTTACCAGACTGCGCAGTTTGTGCTGACACAGCGCACAGGTGGATGGCCATTGACCATGTTTTTAACTCCCGATGACCAAATGCCGTTTTTCGGAGGTACATATTTCCCCAATGAAGCGCGTCACGGGCTACCATCATTCAAGGATTTGCTGCAACACATTTCAAAAGTGTACCAAGATCGACGCGAAGAAATTACAGCTCAAAATCAATCGATACAAAGTGTATTGCAAAAAATCCATGAACCGACCTACGCATTAACAGATCTCTCTCCTGACCTCTTCAAAATTTGTAACCAACAGATCGAGCAGGCCTTCGATGTAAAGGACGGTGGATTTGGACCTGCACCCAAGTTCCCACACACTACTCATATTGAGCGGCTATTGCGTTACTACGCGCAATCAAATTCGACACAACAGAACAGCCCCCGCTCATTGCATGCAGCAATTTTCACTCTGGAAAAAATGGCAGCAGGTGGTCTTTTTGATCATCTTGGCGGAGGCTTTTGCCGATATTCAGTGGATTCCTACTGGATGATTCCTCACTTTGAAAAAATGTTGTATGACAATGGTCCTTTATTAGCCTTGTATGCGCAGGGATTTGCATTGACCGGATCTGAGCAATTCAAAAATGTGTGCGAGGCTACTGCACAATGGGTGATACGCGAGATGCAATCACCTGAAGGAGGATACTACTCCTCTATAGATGCTGACTCCGAGGGCAGTGAAGGAAAATACTATGCCTGGGATCGCGATCAGATCAAGCAGGTACTGGATGACAATGAATATGCAGTGTTTTCAACACACTATGGCCTGGACCGAAATGCAAATTTTGAAGGCAGGTATCACCTGCACACCTTTGTAGGCATGGATGCAATATGCAAGCAGGCTGACATATCAGAAGAAAACTTCAAGACCCTGATACGGCAAGCTAAACATAAACTATTTTCTCAACGAGAGAAGCGCATACATCCTGACCGTGACGATAAGATACTGAGCAGCTGGAATGCATTGATGATACGCGGAATGGCCATTGCCGGCAGGATTCTGGAAAGGGCTGAATATATTGAATCGGCGCAGCGTTCGCTGGAATTTTTACGTAACACAATGTGGTCCAATCAACATCTGACCGCAACGTACAAGGATGGCATTGCCCACCTTGATGCATATCTGGATGACTATTCTTTCTTGCTGGATGCTATTTTAGAAATGCTGCAAGTGCGCTGGTGCACTGAAGACCTGACTTGGGCCTGTGAAATCGCCGATGTGTTGCTGGAAAAATTTGAAGATAAAGCGCAAGGTGGCTTTTACTTCACCTCGATAGATCATGAGCGCCTTATACAGCGGTCCAAAACCCTGAGTGACGAGGCCATGCCTTCTGGTAATGGAATTGCTGCCATGGCATTGACACGACTCGGCTATTTATTGGGAAATACCGAGTACCTCGATGCAACGGAACGCGTGCTGCAATTTTCCGGTCAAGCTGTAACACATGCCCCTATGGGGCACGCGAGCCTGATCAATGCTTATGAAGAGAAGCATTACCCGCTGCAGATCATCATTCTTCGAGGCAGAAAAAATGACCTCAAAAAATGGCAAAAACAATGCACCTTGGGTTTTGAACCCCGCCGACTGGTTTTTGCCATTGATTCAGACGAAAGGAATTTGCCGGATGCGCTAATCGAAAAGAAGTATTTCGAACCATGCCCAGAAGGTGTCGTAGCATATGTTTGTGAAGGCATGTCGTGCAAGGCCCCGATCACGAGTTTGGCTGAATTACAAAGCGCAATAACAGATACTGGAACCCCGCAATAGATTTGCAGGACGTCATCGCGTTTGATTCGATGAATATACTCAGAGGGATATTTCGGCTAATCCGTTTGCTTGTCCACCTCCTCAAAGGTATCTACATATGCTACACCGCATTGGGCGACTCGCAGAATTTTGACCTGACAGATAAACAGCACAGGATTATTCAGACCTGGCTGTCCCAAGTGGCAAAAATCATTGGGATTGACCTTACCGTGCGAGGGACCATACGGAAATCACCGGTTTTTGTAGTAGCGAATCATATTTCGTGGCTGGACATCGTAATCATTGCCTCTGTATTACCCGTCTCATTTTTGTCCAAGGTAGAAGTTCGCAAATGGCCTGTGGTAGGCACCCTTGCTGCCAAGTCAGGCACGCTCTTCATCCGTCGAGGATCCAAGTCCGGTGCATTCGAAGCGAAACGCCTAATGCAGGAAAGGCTCAGTGCAGGACATAGCGTGGCGTCTTTCCCTGAAGCTAAAGCTACAGATGGGACTGTTGTACATACTTTCTATCCCCGGCTGTTCGCTGCTGCCATTGAAACGAAGTCTGTTATTCAACCGGCAGCACTTCGCTACCCGCATCACCAAGGTGTCAACCCAATTGTGCCTTTTGTTGACAACCGCAATCTGGTGAAGCACGCTTTTCGCATTATGTCAGCCAAGCGTACAGCAGCAGAATTGACGCTGTGCGAACCCATACCTAGCGAAGACCAGCTGAGAAAGCAGCTTGCCCAGCTTGCGAGAAACTCAATTGCTGGGGTAGTTGAAAATTCGAGCTAGGGTACTCGCCCTAGTGCTTGGATGGCAGCTTTGTAATCGGGTTCGTTCGCAATCTCACCAATAAGCTCGGTGTGGACAACCACATTGTTCTGATCCATTACCACTATTGCTCGTGCAGTAATGCCCGCGAGTGGCCCGTCTTCTATCAGCACACCATATTCTTTGGAGAATTCCTGTGAGCGCATTATGGATAGCGGGGTAAGCTGCTCCAGGTTCTCAGAAACACAAAATCGAGACATTGCAAATGGTAGGTCTGCAGAAATGACTAGAATCGCCGTATCCTCATGCTCTTTTGCATAGTCATTAAATTTCTTTGCTGATATTGCACATACCGGCGTATCAAGGCTGGGTACTATATTCAGTATTTTCCTTTTGCCCGGAAACGTGGAAAGAGATACATTCTCCAGATCCTTGTTCACAAGTGTAAAATCTGGCGCAGCTGAACCAATATTTGGTAGGTTTCCGTTCGTATGGATCTCATTTCCATGTAGAGTAATTTTTGCCATTTTTATCTCCCCAGTAACAGGTGCATTCGCATTGATTTAGCAACATACCTGCATAACGTTATCGATTTTCATAAGGGCCACAAGTGCGTTAGCTTACTCTATTGGATAACTATTACACCTCGATTATGAGGCAATGTATTCTTCATATTGGCTTGCATCAAGCAGACTGTCAATTGCTGTATCTATCGGAAGTTCTATCTTACAGAGCCATCCATTCTCGTAGGGTAATTCATTCAACATTTCAGGTGCATCCAGCAAGTCCCCATTAACTTCAATAACTCTGCCATTTACTGGCATGTACACGTCACTGGCCGTTTTCACTGATTCAACCACGGCACATACCTGACCAGCCTGATATTCGCGGTCGAGATCAGGAGGTTCAATATAGACGATATCTCCTAATTCAGACTGTGCGAATTCGGTGATGCCTATAATTGCAATAACACTATCTTGCATTTTCAACCAAATATGCTGAGGCGAATAGACACGATCATCTGGCACATTACTCATCAGTAACCTCACAGAACAAGCACAAAGTTATCTTCGAAGAATCGTTTGACATGGTTTTAGAACCGGGTATTGTACACATCGGAAAAACTGCTAACAAAGCAATTACATTTTTGTGCAAGTCAGCAGCTATTCTGGTCTTCTTGCTTGCGGTATCTTGGCTCAGGGTCAGCAGGCTATACCAATATCCGTTTCGCTTGCGCTGAAACCCGGAGATTTTCATCTGATACCTGCTGGCCCAAGACCCAACTGTAAGAGCGGCGACAAACTGTCATTTACTGTGTATGTTATGTATGGGTAAAGACAGGAGGGCATTGGCATCACTGTCCTGATTCAAGCATTCAGATCAAAATAGCCAGAACTTCCCTGCTGTACAATGATTATTGAGGGATCATGGGCATTCCACATCCAGACGGTACATGTTGGTTTACGGTACATGTTGGTTTACGCAACCTGATATAGAAGTGCAAAACAGGCCAGTCGGAAATACTCTGCTGGCACCCAGTAAGGCAATACAGTAACCACCTTGAACGATTTCTCACAAGCTTTTCTAAAAGCGATCCAACTCATTTTAAACCTTGACCCTAACCTGATAGAGATCGTCGCGCTATCTTTACGGGTAAGCCTGACAGCTGTTTTGATAGCCAGTCTGATTGGGTTACCGCTTGGAGCAGCGCTGGCCCTGTACAAGTTTTTTGGACGAGGCCTCCTTGTTGCCATACTGAATACCTTTATGGGTCTGCCACCAGTAGTCGTGGGTTTGGTAGTCTACCTAATCCTCTCTCGCTCAGGTCCGCTTGGTGCATTGGGCTTGCTGTTTACGCCTACGGCCATGGTAATTGCACAGGTGTGTTTGATCACACCCATTATTGCAGCGCTTACTCGCCAGACCATTTTGGATGCTAATAATGAATTTCATGCGCAACTCCGTGCACTTGGCGCCAAGTCATTGAGCATGATGAACACACTTTTGTGGGAAACTCGATACAGCTTAGTTACGAACGTATTTGCAGGATTCGGCAGGGCAATTGCCGAAGTGGGTGCAGTATTGATTGTAGGCGGAAATATCAATCACAACACTCGTGTAATGACAACTTCCATAGCCCTCGAGACCAGCAAAGGGAACATTGAACTAGCACTAGCATTAGGCATGATACTGATTACACTATCTTTGATCGTCACCTCAGCTGTCATGAGTGCTCGGCATGCTGCCTACAGCGTGTATAGCTAATGGTCATGACATCTGCACTACCCTTGCCCCTAAAAATTCAACACCTTAGTGTTTCAAGACAAGGGAAGCTGCTACTTGACAGCGTTAATGCCACTATCGGATCCACGGGAATTACGATCATTCTCGGACCTAATGGTGCAGGAAAAAGTTTATTGCTCCGCATTGCTCATGGCCTGGAAAGGCCAGATGCTGGGTCATTAAGATGGGATCAGCATATGCCAAAGCCTGAGGAATCCTGGCGCACATTCGTTTTCCAAAAACCAGTTTTCCTGCAGCGGAGTGTGCTAGCCAACCTTGAATATGTACTTTCTTTACACAAAGTAGTCAAAATCAGGCAGAACTTGCTTATCCAGCAAGCTCTGCAGCATACAGGACTTGTAAAGCTTTCTGCGCAAAGTGCACGGATCTTATCCGGTGGTGAACAACAGCGATTGAATATTGCGCGAGCTTGGGTGCTTGAACCGAAAGTGATGCTGTTGGACGAGCCTACTGCTGAACTGGACCCTTCGGGTGTGGCAACTATCGAAAAGCTAATCAAAAAAATTGCACAGCAGAATACCAAAATAATTATGACCACCCACAGTCTGGACCAAGCAAAAAGATTGGCACACGATATTCTATTTCTTCATCAGGGTAGATTAATTGAACATACTCCGGCTAAAGTGTATTTTGCCCAACCCCAGACCAGCCTCGCTGAAGATTTTCTTGCTGGCAAGCTACTCGATTGAGACTGAAAGAAAATAATGAATCAGTATTTGGCTAATGCCATTGCGGTGGCGACACTTTGTGTTCTGCTTACCTCCGTGCAGGCGGAAAAATCACCTTTTATAACTTTATCATCCACCACTTCAACGGAAAACTCCGGTTTGCTAGATTACCTTATCCCCAAATTTCGAGACCGTACCGGCATTGATGTGCGGGTAGTATCCGTAGGTACAGGCCGCGCATTGAAACTGGGAGAAATGGGCGATACGGATCTTATACTGGTACATCACAAGCCTTCAGAGGAAGAGTTCATATCTAAAGGTTTTGGGATTCAACGTCGGGAAGTCATGTACAACGACTTTATCGTCGCTGGACCGTCAGAAGACCCTGTGAACATAAGAGGAGAACGAAGTATAGCGCGTGTGCTGTCACTAATTCATGAACATAAAATGCCATTTGTTTCACGCGGAGATGAAAGTGGCACCCACAAGAAAGAGATGGAATTATGGGCATTGGCAGACGTAGATGCCCAGCGATACAGCGGTGAGTGGTACCACGAGACCGGAGCAGGCATGGGTACTACATTGAACATAGCGCAGGGGATGAGTGCCTATGTGCTCACTGACAGGGGCACTTGGCTCTCATTTAAAAACCGTGATGGACTGGCTCTGCTTTTCGAGAATGACCCCCCTTTACATAATCAATACAGCATCGTTCAGATCAATCCCGATCGTCATCCACATATAAAGTACAAGGAGGCCGAGTTGTTCATTAATTGGCTGACATCTGGTGAAGGTCAGCAAACAATTGCTAACTTCACGTTAAATGGTCAACAGCTATTTTTCCCTAATGCACTGCCACAGTGACTCCAGCTTTCAGCATGCAGCAATGCTTAGTCTGCATAGTTAATATACAGATCACCTGTCTGAAAAAACGGGTCTGCCGCTGTTCAACCCCATCGCATGTCTCATAAAAAATCTTTTCATGGAAGGCGTGTGTTCTGCCATGTTCAGCGCAATACTTCGCGCAGCTACAAGAGGCTTGAAAGAAGAGCCATATACTGCAACAAATGCATCCATTGCATGCTGCATAACCCTGATCTCGCCTGCCCGAGCACGTTCGTATTTCCGTAACACCCGGAGGCTTCCGATATCCCGTTTAGTCTCTTCCAGGATATGGGCAATCACTGCTACATCTGTAAATCCCAAGTTGGCCCCCTGACCTGCCAAAGGATGCAGCGTGTGGGCAGCGTCACCAACCAATGCGATTCGTGGCCGAACCAAGTTGCCAGCTTGACCTGAATGCAGTGGGAAGCAAGCACGCTCCGACATCACTGTAAGATTGCCGAGCTGTGAATTGCTAGCCTTTGTAACAGCTTTGGAAAATGCCTCCTCATCCATTTGCATCAGTTGCATTGCGTATCCATTTTCAGCTGACCAGACAATCGAGCATTCGTGATTTTCCTTGCCGATTCCAGTGGGCAGCAGGGCCAATGGACCAGTTTTGAGAAAACGCTGCCACGCAGTACGCTGATGTGGACGTTCTGCTTTTACATTTGCCACAATACCCTGCTGTTGATAAGGCACTTCTACATAAGATATTTCAGCGAGGTCACGTACCACAGATTGACTCCCGTCTGCCCCTACAAGCAATTCCGCCCGAAGCACTTCGCTATTATCTAAAGTTACTTCGATCACATCATCACAGTGAGCTACACCGGTCACACTTCCCGGCACACACCACTGAATATTGGAAACATCCTGCAGGGAGTTATACAAGCTTGACTGAATTAACCTGTTTTCTACGATATAACCCAAAACAGGTTGATGAACATCTCTCGCATGGAAGTTTATTCTTGCAGTACTGGCTTCGTCCCAAACTACCATGGTGTCGAATTCGCTTACTCGCTTCGCCTGCACATCTGACCAGATACCAGCAAATTTGAAAATTGCCCTGGACCCAGGGCTGACAGCAGTCACTCGAACATCCCAAGTTCCTGCGGGATCGTATTTTTTTGGAAGCGCGCGGTCAATCATGACCAGTGATTTGCCTTGTTTCGCCAGCAAATTTGCCAATGTCAGACCAGCCATGCCAGCTCCCACAATTATGACATCAACCTTTGTTGCTTTTGCAGTCATGGAGACTACAGTGAATTGCCTGGCAAAATCCTTGATGCAGTACTGGGCACACCTGAGCTTTGCTTCAGGATAAAACTTTCCATAATTGGAACAGCACCTAAAAGTGCCAGACCCATCCCTCTTTTCCGAGATAGCAACGGATCATTCGTAGTGAACAGGAAATTGAAAAGATTTGTAAGGCGGATTGTGCGTCTTATGTCCGACTGACGTGCTGTTGCATATATGCGAAGTTTCTCATGAATTTCATCTGAGACACCCTGGGTCGAATGTAACGTTTCACTAAGTTCTGCAACATCGCGTAGCGCAAGATTCAAGCTCTGCGCACCAATTGGATGTAAAGTTTGGGCTGCATTGCCTATCAACACTACACGCTGGTACACACGCTGTTGACTCACCAGCAATGACAAAGGGAAAGAAAAACGCTTGCCCATTCCGGAAAAGTAACCGAGACGGTAACCGAAGGCCCGTTGCATCGTAAGCAGAAAATCCTCATCGGGGCGCGCTATAAGTTCACGTGCAACGTGATTTGGTAATACCCATATAAATCCACAATTGTTGCCAGCATGCGGTAACAATGTTAGGGGTCCATACCGGGTAAACCTCTCATATGCTGTAAACTGGTGGTCGCTATCGATACTGATATTGCCAACAATTGCAGTTTGATGATAATTTTTTTCTTGTACAGGTATGCCCAGCTTGTTGCGAATAAAGGACTGTGACCCATCCGCTGCTACTAAAAGCTTAGCTTGTATGGACTCACCATTTCCATGCAAAACTACCCGATCCTTATGACTCTCGATATCAGACACCTTGTAGGGTTGTACACGCTGGATATTCTCGAATCCTTGAAGATGCTTTTGCAAAGAAAGAATGAGCTTTTCCGCAGGGACCATATAGCCGAAGCACTCTGACTCATAGTTGCGGCTATCCAAGCGCATTGCACCAAACCGCCCCTGATCTGAAATATGGATTTTTTTTATCGCTATGGAGTGTAGGCCTAGTTGCTCCCACACGCCCAAGGCATCAAACATTTTTTGGGAAGCGAGAGCCAGTGCAATGCTGCGCTCATCTCTATTGGGACTTTTGCCATTTGCTGGAGAGATAGGTTTGCCTTCTATCAATGCAATTTGACCAGGCACTGTAGCTAGGGCACAAGCTAAAGTGTTGCCAACAAACCCACCCCCTACAATGGCAATATCATAACAACGCGGCATGATGTGCAGGGGGTCTTAATGTACAGTGGCCGCCATCAGGGTTTCAATTTCGTCTGGATCACGGGTAAGCTTTTCAGTAATCACCTGGTTGCCATCTTTAGTAACTAGTACATCGTCCTCAATGCGGATACCCATATTCCAGAAACATTTTGGTACACCTTTCGCACGTGCAAGGTATAAGCCAGGTTCAACAGTCAATGTCATACCTGGCTCCAGCAGTCTCCATTCTTCATCAAATCTATAGTCACCCACATCATGCACATCCAAGCCCAGCCAATGCCCGGTACGATGCATATAAAACTGCCTATACTCCTCATCTCTAATTAGTTTAGCAGGTTTGCCTTTCAACAAGCCCAAGCTCACCAAGCCTTTGGTAAGTACCTTCACAGCTTCCTGATGTGGGTCATTCCAGTGATTACCGGACTTTACCTTGCGAATTGCCGCGATTTGAGCCTCCAACACCAGCTCGTACACTTCTCGCTGAATCTTTGAAAAGACACCATTTATTGGGAAGGTGCGCGTAATATCACTCGCATAGCCTTGATACTCTGCGCCTGCATCAATAAGCAATAATTCTCCATCATTGAGCATTTGACTATTCTCGATGTAATGCAAAATACAGGCATTGCTTCCACCTCCGACGATGGAGGGATACGCTGGAACGCAGCCGGCTTTTTTAAACTCATATAACAACTCAGCTTCGACCTCATACTCATGCATTCCCGGCTTACAGGCCTGCATGGCGCGCTGGTGTGCTGAAATAGAGACCTTCGCTGCCTTTCGCATCAAGCTCACCTCACTCCGAGACTTGTACAAACGCATGTCGTGAAGCAGATAGTCCAGCGAGCGCAATTCATGCATAGTATGTTTTGCGGTCTGGTAAGAACCACGTGACTGATTCACCCAGTTAATTACCTTACTGTCAAAACTCGCATCACGGCCCATTGGGTAAAAAATTCTTTCACGATCTGAGAGGAGACGTGGAAGAATTTCATTAATTTGGCTGATCGCGTAGGCCTTGTTTGCAAAATAATTCTTTTTAGCGCCTTCCAGACCCTCTCGATACCCATTCCATATCTCCTGCTCAACATCGCGTTCACGGCAAAACAATATGTACTGATCGCCACCCTTGTCTGGTAACAATAATGCCAAAGCGTTAGGCTCCTCAAAGCCTGTCAGATATAGAAAATCGCTGTCTTGGCGAAAGACATGATCGACATCTCTATTTCGCGAAACCGGTTTTGCAGAAGGGATTATGGCGACACCTTTTTGGCCCACCATACGCATCAGCATTTTACGTCGTTTAAGCAGTTCTTTCGTGTTCATTCCATTTTAAGGCAACAAACCTCGCAAGGTATTTGAGCAGGCCATTCTTGGATAGATTGGCTTAATCCTCTGAAAATAAATCCGTCCAGTATAGACAGCACCTGCAAATTTAATCTCTCGAAATATTCTCTATCTTATAGGCCCCTGAGAGCTTTTGCTTTGAATCTATGCCCAGATACAGACCCTAGCATGCAATATTTTCAATCATTTCAGCAAATCAGGATTTATTTCTCAATTTCGAGTTGACGGTAAAGGTGCTTCATCCTACCATTTTGCAATGGGGAAGACAGACTCAAGCCTGCTCAATAAAAAAGATCTAAATCGGCTTGAGAGTCGTGTGAACAACCTTATTCAGGCATACGAAGACCTCAAGAAAGAGAATAGCCTGCTAAAGGCGCAGCAGGACTCATACACAGCTGAAAGAGCCAGTTTGATTGACAAAAATGAACAGGCTCGAAAAAGAGTCGAAGCAATGATAATTCGACTTAAGTCAATGGAGGTCAGTATATGAGTACACCAGATTCTCCTATCGTACTTAGCATTTTGGACAAAGAATATCGTGTCGTGTGCGGAAAGGGAGAAGAAGAGTCTCTGCAGGCATCTGCAGAGCTATTGAATACCCATATACAGGAAGTGCGAAATGATGGCAAAGTCATCGGGGCAGACCGCATCGCAGTCATGGCCGCACTCAACCTTGCCCATGCACTACTCTCGCAAACAGGTAATCAGGAACAAATTAGCAGAGATTTCCATACATGTGTTCGTGGCCTTCAGGATCGCATTGAGGCTGCCCTAAAAAACACCCGACAGCTCGAACTTTGATAATCTGATAAACTTCACTGAAACCGGATACCTCTGCGGAACAGGTGAGCTGCTAAGTACATACCTTGAGCCTATTATTTTACCCAGGGAACATACTGTAAATATGTTGTTGTGCAGTCCCAGAATATGGGAAGCCTGATACATCTTTCAGTTCTCCCACTTGAACCTCTGGTTCAAGGGCAACGGTAGCCACAGTAATCGTGGAGTGTATCCGCGTACTGCGTTTTCAAATCCTCGCTAGAACCTTTTTACATACAAATATTTAGGTATTTCTTCATGCAGTATTGGTTGATGAAAAGTGAACCAGGTGAATACAGTATCGATGACCTGAAGCGTGACAAGGTAGAGCCTTGGGATGGAGTTCGCAATTACCAAGCACGCAACATGATGCGTGACGACATGAAAAAAGGTGATTTAGCCTTCATGTATCACTCGAATTGTGACGAAATTGGAATTGTAGGAATCATGACTGTAGCGCGTGAATCCTATGCTGATCACACCGCTTTTGATCCGGAAGATAAACATTACGATCCGAAAAGTGATCCTGAGAATCCGCGATGGTTCATGGTAGATGTACGCTATAAACGTAAGCTAAAGCGCACGATTACACTTGCAGAACTCAGACAGCAAAAACATCTGGACGGTTTGCAACTCCTAAAACCTGGTAATCGACTTTCAGTCATGCCAGTAAGCAAAAAGCATTGGAATTATATTTTGTCATTAGAATAAACCGATGCATTGTGACTTGAATTTGCATGCAGGACTTGGAATTAAATCCATTACAAAAATACTAGTATTTATATATCAAACGTTTATACTTTAGTGCGTCTATAACTAAACGTTTATTGTTTGGAGGGGAGTATTGATGGCCATCAAGAAACGTAAAACCGCCGCAACTGCCAGACGCAAAACTGCTAAAAAGACTGTCAAGCGTAAAGCAGTCAAACGCAAAACCGCTAAAAAGGCCGTCAAGCGTAAAGCAGTCAAACGCAAAACCGCTAAAAAGGCCGTCAAGCGTAAAGCAGTCAAACGCAAAACCGCCAAAAAGGCCGTCAAGCGTAAAGCAGTCAAACGCAAAACCGCCAAAAAGGCCGTCAAGCGTAAAGCAGTCAAACGCAAAACCGCTAAAAAGGCCGTCAAGCGTAAAGCAGTCAAACGCAAAACCGCTAAAAAGGCCGTCAAGCGTAAAGCAGTCAAACGCAAAACCGCTAAAAAGGCCGTCAAGCGTAAAGCAGTCAAACGCAAAACCGCCAAAAAGGCCGTCAAGCGTAAAGCAGTCAAACGTAAGACTCGCTGACCAAAAACATCAATGCGACACACAAAAAAGGCTCTTTACAGAGCCTTTTTTGTGTGTGCGAAAAGAGGCATCTCTAGAGCCTTTCTTGAAGATCACTCAGATTCAGGTCATTTGGAAATCAGTCTCCCAAGAACAATTTATAAACTGGGTTACCAGTCTCCTCCCAGCAGCTGTACCCAAGTTTAGCCAAGAACTGGTCAAACCGCTTCCGGTTTTCTGCAGGCACCTGAATGCCAGCTAAGACGCGTCCATAGGCTGCTCCATGATTGCGATAGTGAAACAGGCTTATATTCCACTCTTGGCCGATCATTTCCAAAAAATCTAACAACGCGCCTGGTCGTTCCGGAAATTCAAAGCGGAACAAGATTTCATTTTCCAATGTTGGGCTTCGACCACCTACCATATGCCGCAAATGAAGTATTGCAACTTCATTGTCAGAGATGTCTAGTGCAGGATACCCAGATGTTTCCAGTTCATTCAGTAGTTTACTTTTTTCAGTTTCAGCATCCTCGACTTTTACACCCAAAAATATTTGTGCTTGATCACTGTCTGCATAACGATAGTTGAACTCTGTCACCCCACGAGACCCAAGCATTCGACAGAAAGTCAGAAAACTGCCAGGTTTTTCTGGGATAGTTACAGCAAACAAGCATTCTCTTCTTTCTCCGAGTTCCGCACGCTCTGCCACATGGCGCAAACGATCAAAATTCATATTTGCACCGGTATTTACAGCAACCAACAATTTGTCTAAGGCTTTCTCGCGGTCAACATACTGCTTGATCCCTGCTAATGCTAGTGCTCCAGCAGGCTCAAATAGTGTACGGGTCTCATCAAAAAGATCCTTTATAGCAGCACAGATTTCATCTGTGCTTACCAATAGCACTTCATCAACAAGCTGTTTTGCGATATTGAAGGTCTCTTCGCCAACGCACCTTACTGCAACCCCATCTGCAAATATCCCAACTGTATCCAGCTGCACCCTTTTTCCTGCGCGCAATGCAGCGTGCATAGTAGGAGCATCTTGCGGTTCAACACCAATCACCTTTATGTCAGGCCGGTAGTGTTTAATATAGGATGCCATGCCGGCAATGAGCCCACCACCGCCAATCGGAATAAATATTGCGTCTATGTCCGATGACATTTGTTGCAAGATTTCTAAGGCAACAGTGCCTTGCCCAGCGATTACATCTTCGTCATCATATGGGTGCACATAAGGCAGCCCTTCACTTTTTGCAAGTTCTTGGGAATACAGAAAGGCTTCATCATAGGTGTCGCCATACAAAACAGCCTTTGCGCCCATACGGGTAACCGACTGCACTTTGATGGATGGAGTCGTGCACGGCATCACTATCGTGGCGTGAATAGAAAGTTTTTTTGCAGCCAGAGCTACGCCCTGTGCGTGATTACCTGCCGATGCTGCTATAACTCCACGCCTTCTTTCAGAATCTGACAAGCGGGCAATTTTGTTATATGCACCTCTGAGTTTGAATGAAAAAACACTTTGCTGATCTTCTCTCTTCAGGTAAATCTGGTTGGAGAACCGTTTAGACAAGGTGTCTGCAAAATCAAGTGCGGACTTGACAGCAACATCATACACTTTGGCATTTTCAATTTTGCTTACAAGGTTCTTAATTGTCATTTTCAAAATCTTCTATACTTTATGTTTTTCATAGCTAGTATCTGTATCATTTACAAAACTCAAACTATTGCCATGCTATGTCAACTGAAAAAAAGAAACTAGCTGCTGCCGAGGGTGCCTTGGATTATATACAAGCTGGCGATGTAATCGGTGTTGGCACGGGGTCTACTGCAAATTATTTCATTGATGCACTTGCAGGTATAAAGGGAAAGATTGATGGGGCCGTAGCAAGTTCAGAAGCTACAGCAAAGAGACTCAAGAATCATGGCATACAAGTGCTAGATCTAAATTCCGTACCTGGTCTACCAATATATGTAGATGGCGCCGATGAAGCGACATCCCACAGACACCTAATCAAAGGGGGAGGTGGCGCACTGACACGTGAAAAAATTGTTGCTGGGGCAAGTGAGAAATTCATCTGCATTGCGGACGATACCAAACTGGTAGACACTCTGGGAGCCTTCCCCCTACCTATTGAAGTGATCCCAATGGCAAGAAGTCACGTAGCCAGACAATTGGTCAAACACGGTGGTATTCCTGAGTTAAGGGATGGATACAAAACTGATAATGGCAATCTCATTCTCGATGTGCACAATTTGACAATTCTGAACCCTATAGATAAGGAGCGTGAACTGAACAATATTGCAGGTGTTGTTACCGTAGGGCTATTTGCGTTGCGTCCTGCCGATATTTTGGTGTTGGGTGGAGAATCAGATCTTCAGATCATCCAGTAGAATTCGCCTGCTTAAGTAATCCAGCGTCTACCTTGCAAGAATACTAAGGAAGTAATTTAGAATACCGTCCTGCCGCATTGCTCTCAACGATACCCCCCTTGGAGTCTGGGCCAAGGGTCCCTCCTCAATCGAAAAATCGAAGGTACGCTGACTAGATAGAACTGTTGAGTACCAAGGGACAGCACCTCAGCAAAGACGTGAAATTAGCGCTTGGAATACTGTTCTTTCTTGCGCGCTTTACGCAAGCCGACTTTTTTGCGTTCCACTTCACGCGCATCACGTGTAAGAAACCCGTTTTTTCGCAATGGCAAGCGCAAATTCTGATCATACTCCAGCAATGCTCGAGCTATGCCCAGCTGCACTGCACCTGCCTGACCGTTGGAGCCACCACCTTTGACCTTAACATCAATATCAAATTTATCCGTTAGCTCAGTCAGTTCGAGTGGTTGTCGGATAATCATGCAAGACGTCTCCCGGCCAAAATACTGATCAAAGGCCCGCATATTGACAGTGATTTTGCCTGATCCAGGGCGCAGATAAACGCGTGCTGTTGAACTCTTTCTCCGTCCGGTCCCATAAAACTGTTCTTGTGGCATGTCTCGGTTAAATCTCTAGTAGTTGAGGTTGTTGTGCAGCGTGTTTGTGTTTCGTACCAGCATAGACTTTCAGCTTACGAAACATTGCTCGGCCCAATGGGTTTTTTGGCAACATCCCTCTTACTGCATTTTCAATGACGCGCTCGGGATGCCTTTTATGCAGTTCTTTGAGTGTCATGGACTTAAGACCACCAACGTAACCCGTATACCGATGATAAATTTTGTCTTCCATTTTATTACCTGTGACTCGCACCTTCTCAGCATTAATAACAACAATAAAATCACCTGTATCTACATGTGGTGTGTAAATAGGCTTATGTTTACCTTTCAACCTTGTTGCAATTTCACTGGCCATGCGTCCCAAAGTCTTATCCGTAGCATCCACCAAATACCAGTCGCGCTGTACTTGTCCTTGCTTCGCATTGACCGTAGCCATTCAACCCACCTAAATTATTGCTTCTGAAAGGCGAGGAATGGTAACGGACATCACACATGATGACAAGATTATCCCCGTGTCCAGACAAAAAAAAGCGTAGGCTTTTGCGGCCTACGCTTAGATAACTACCAGAGAGGTAGATGGAGGAGCCTTTAGTTTGAATTCAAACTATAAGAATATGCGTATTTTCTAATATATTTATATTGTAGTCAACTGATTTCTGTGGCCTACCCCAATATGGATAGGATCAAATTTTTAGACGGTCAACAACCTCACCTGAAATAAGGTGTTTGGTGATAATCTCATCCAGGTCACTTTCGTCCTTATAGGTGTACCAGACGGCATCAGGATAGACGACTGCAACAGGACCTTCAGCACAGCGGTCTAGACAACCAGCCTGATTTACACGCACCCCACCCTGTTTTGCAATACCCAGCTCTTTTGTCCTGTTTTTAGCATATGCACGCAAATCAGAAGCCTCGTGGTCTTGGCAACAAGCTTTGTCCTCACGATAGTTCACGCACATAAAGAGATGACGTTTATAAAATGACATTGCTAATCTTTGTTGTAAATTACCTGTATGCACTTTCGATTATACACTTGTACAAAATGCTAAACCGTCGCCGGTCTTTTGTTGTTGCTGGCATATAATACTCATGCCGATCCTTGTTACCTCCAGTCTTTCAAGTATTTGCAAATAATGCCATGCAGTCCTCCCACCTTAAAAATAAAGATATCATTGCTGCAACTGACGAATGCGTCATGTGTGGATTGTGTTTGCCTCACTGTCCGACTTATTCCATTACAAAAAATGAAGCGGAATCACCGCGCGGCCGCATTGCACTAGTGCGGGCGTTACATGAAAGCGAATTATTGCCTAGCCCTGTCTTGATAGATCATCTCGATCAATGTGTGGCATGCATGAACTGCGTGTCTGTCTGCCCGGTAAATATTGAGTATGCAAAGATTCTGGATGCTGGCCGTGACAGCACAAATCAACAACATGCACTTCTTCACCGAATGAAGCAGACACTACTGCTTGCAACATTAAGCAAAGCCTCGATGCGCAGATTCGTCAAGGTCCTTCTGCTCATTTACCATGGTCTGAGAATAGATTCTTTTTTTAGAATATTTGCTGCTCGTTTTCCGAATAGGCTACGCATACTCTCCTTGATTCCTCGCCCAGACAGGGTCCGGTTTCCAAGTCGGCCCTTACTCGGACATACGCAAGAGTTGCGGGTCGCGTTAGTAGAATCATGTGCCGGAAACATTTTTTCCGACGCTGCACTTCCGGCAGCAAAAGCAGTTTTACAGGTGCTGGGTTTCGAAATTACACGTTTGCCACAGACTCGTTGCTGCGGTGCCTTGCACCAACATAGTGGCTATTCCAACACGGCAAGAAATCTAATCCAAGAATACTGCGATCTGTTTAAGAAACAACATATTGATGTACTAGTATCCCTGACTACGGGCTGCGCCGCGCATATCAATCGATATCCAGAAATACTAAATCATCCGTTTGCCGCAGAACTGGTTAGCAACCATACGGACATCAGCTCTTTTGTTGTTGAACACATGGAAAAACAGGCACTGAAATTCAGGCCACTGCCACAAAAAGTTTTTATCCACGAGCCCTGCACACAAAAACAGATCGGCAACATTACACAGGTAGCGGAAAGGTTGCTCAACATAATACCTGATATCCAACTGGAAACCTTTCAGGATGATTTGGCGTGCTGTGGAGCTGGTGGATTGAATATGCTGTTTCATGACGAGCATGCAGATTGCCTGATCCAGGATAAGATCACTGAAATTGCTAACAGTGATGCCACCTATTTGGTAACACCGAACATCGGCTGTGCCATGCACTTTCGAGCACAACTCTCAAAAATCAATGCTCCAGTCATAGTCTGCCATCCGATACAACTCTTTGCACAGCAATTGATATACTCCAAGCATGCGGAACTACAGCACCCTTGATCATTTTTTGTCCCATTCTGAAAGTGGCATCCGTGCCATATTTGCAGTGCTTGATATGGGTCCTGACACTGACTCAAATGACCACGCGACCCTTGATGCCGGACTGCAAGCACATGACAAAAAAATGTCTGCACGACTGATGCGCGTAAATCATGCTGGAGAAGTTGCAGCGCAAGGCCTCTATCACGGGCAAGCATCTACAGCACAGCAAAAAAACGTCAGACAACACATGCAAAAATGTGCAAAAGAAGAGCAGGCTCACCTGGACTGGTGTGAGAAAAGACTGACTGAACTTGACGATCATCCAAGCACCCTAACTCCTGTTTGGTATTTGGGTTCGTACGCTATCGGTGCGACCGTCGGATTACTGGGTGATGAATGGAGCCTGGGCTTTGTTTCAGAAACAGAAAAACAGGTTATACGGCATCTAGACAAGCACCTTGACCGCTTGCCGAAAAATGACAATAAAAGTAGAGAGATTTTGTTAAGGATACGTGAGGATGAAGCAAAGCATGATGAGAATGCGCGGGATGCCGGAGTTCATGAAATGCCCAAGCCTGTACGTCATGTGATGCAGGCCATATCCAAAGTTATGACTAAAACTGCCTACTGGGCCTGATCAATAGGGCAGCTTGTTCCGCAGTATATTTCATCTATCTCTTTTTTCAGCCGCTGCTCTATGGTATTCAGTTCACCTTCCTGAAACCGGTGTGTTCCCCACCCAAACAAATAATCACCCAGCCTGAAATCAAGCCGCTTCATCCTGGTATGGAATGTGTTTGTCTGCCTCACATTCATATCAGTGATTTGATACTGACGCCTTATCTTCTTGGATAAAAACTCTTGTATCGATGTAATTTCATGGTCCAGATAATGTTTCTGCCCAAGGATATCCCGAGTAAATCCGCGAATTCGATAATCCAAAACAATGATATCTTCGTCAAAAGCATCAATAAGATAATTCAGTGCCTTGAGTGGAGAAACCTGGCCACAGGTGGAAATATCCATATCAATACGAATAGTATTGATACCCTCATCTAGGTGGCTCTCAGGATACGTGTGTGCTGTCACATGGCTCTTGTCCAGGTGTACAACAGTAGACTGCTTCATAGCCATTACCTGATCATCCAAATGCAAATCAGTAACATCTGCACTAGGTAATGCAGGTTCTTCTGCAATCAAACAGGTAACACTTGAGCCACGAGGCTCATAGTCATAACCAGACATTTTTAAAATATTGGCACCGATGATATCCACAACCTCACAAAGCACCCGCTGGAGATTTTTTGCGCTGTAAGCCTCATCGATATGGCGTAGATAGTCGTGCAGGTGCGCTGGTGCATGCGTGTAACAAATTTTGAAAAAGTTAAAGCTCAGGGTCTTGGTAAGGTTATTAAACCCATGGAGTTTGACTTTTGAACAATCAACGCTCATATACATTATTCAAAATTAAATGAATTGGAATCCAAACCACTATCCATCGGCAGTCTCTGTCAGCACGTCATAGTCATACGTAATATCTACGCTGTCGCGCAACATCATGATTACTGAACAGTACTTTTCAACGGACAATTCGATAGCACGCTTGACCCGACGATGGTCTAGATTTGAACCTGTAATATCAAAGTGCAGGTGTATATTGGTAAAGACAGCTGGTACTGCATCTGCACGCTTCGCGCGCAACTCAACTTCACAGTGCTCTATGGGCTGTCTTGATTTCTTGAGGGTATGCACTACATCAAAAGCACTGCACCCACCCATACCCACGAGCATCATCTCCATGGGCCGCGCTGCAAGATTTTGGCCGCCATGATCAGGGGGGCCGTCCATGGCAATAGAATGCCCACTGCCCGTACTGGCTACAAATCTCATATGGTCAGTCCACTTTACACGTACCTTCATTACTCATACCTGACTGTCAATTTTTCTGCTCGTTAAAATTACTTGCATGGCAACGCTATGACTGTTTCTGCTTGACCTCGCGGCAAAAATTTACCGCTACCAAATCAGATAGGCCGCTACTGGCTGATAATTTTCTGAAATAATCTTTGATAGGATTTGTGTACTTTTTTCCCAAACAAAGGATCTTCTAATCTGGATGTCATTGCGCCAATTTGCTGCCAGTCCTTCTCATTGAGCTTGGCGTTAATTTCGGGATATACATGTGCCTCTTCATGATCAATATGCTGTCTTTGTATGGAAATGTATTCTCCCAGCATAGTGCAAAGTTCTTCTCTTCTCTGGGGCACCCCCGTCAAAGCATTTTGTAAAGCTTCAAAAAGCCTGTCGGTAAGAACAGGCAAATGATCATGCTCACGGAGAAGATCACGTATTGGTCCGTACTCCGGCTCATAATGCTCCAGAAAATATTTGAAAATAGTGTCCTCTAGCGGGTGATGCACATAATCAGGATATTCCTTCATGTATCTCACAGCATCCAAAGTTGTACTGAGATCGGATACCTCGCAGTCTTCCAGCAGATGAAGCTGCCCTTCCAGAAAGTTCAGAAGCTTGTCAAAACTGATGTGGTCGTTATGCAGTTTTTCAAGTATGGCTTTCATGGTAGATACGTGTCATCAGTGCGATTGTATACATTTCAATAGCTTAACCCGGGTTCCTGAACAAAAAAAGCAAGCATCGCCATTCCTTCCTCCAGCACTTCCAGCTGTCAGCCGATCAAGCCTTTCTCATGGGTATCAACACCCTATTTCCCAAAGTATGTCTGACATTATCAAAGTCTGCGTGTCAGCCTACAAGGCGATACATGATTTTCTTAAACAATCAGCACGGCCGCACCATTAAGTTTTCCACAACGTAAATCTTCAAGTGCCTGGTTGGCTTCTGTCAGAGGGTATGGGTGAATGTGCGTGTGAACAGGCATCTGATTGACGGCCTCGAAAAATTCTATCCCATCCTGTCGAGTCAGGTTTGCGACCGAGCTGATTTGCCGCTCGCCCCAGAGAATTGCATATGGAAAGGTCGGGATATCACTCATATGGATACCACCACATACGACTGCCCCTCCTTTGCGCACACTGCGCAATGCCTGAGGAATCAAATCTCCTGCAGGCGCAAAAATAATGGCGCTATCCAGTAAATCTGGTGGCGACTGATTTGAATCCCCTGCCCAAGCAGCACCTAATCGATTAGCAAATCGCTGTGCATCCATGTCATCCGGTCGAGTGAATGCAAAAAAATTCCTGCCATGGCTAACAATAATTTGCGCGAGAATGTGTGCCGCCGCACCAAAACCAAATAGGCCAATCTTCTCGTTATGCTGGCACAACGTGTCTGCAATTTTTAGACATCGATATCCAATCAGTCCTGCACACAATAAAGGTGCGATCTCAGCAACATTGGCTCCGTGGTCTATCGGGATACAAAATCGGTGATCTGCAACCGTGTAGTCACAATAACCTCCATCAAGGTGATATCCAGTGAATCGGGCTTTATCACACAAATTTTCCCTATCAATCTGACAGAATTTGCAGTCTCCACATGTCCAGCCTAGCCATGGAATACCCACTAGATTGCCCGACTCCAACGGCACATCGGCACCTGTGCTGACAACTTGTCCAACAATTTCATGCCCTGGAATAATCGGTGTACGGACGTCGGGTAATTCACCACTCACCAGATGTAAATCTGTTCTACAAACACCGCATGCCAGGACTTTTATCAGCACCTCTTTCGCACCCGGCTGAGGCATCGCCAGTTCAGCCTGCTCAAGAGGCTCCCCAACGGCATTCAACACCATGGCTCGCATATTTTTCCAGTGCCCAGAGATAAACCTGGAAACTATTGTACCGACTTATTGCAAGATATTGATCATCTGAACTCCGTCCCCCTATGAAAAAGGCAGAATCAGACAGGACAGTCTTGCCTCAAGATTAGCAAAATGAAAATTGCCAAATTAAAGCAAAGACACCATCAAGGTTAGGTCAGCCACCTCTTGAGGTTACCGGCTGGATAATCGAACAATGGTATGTATTGCTGAATACTAAATTTTCCGCAATTCAGAAAAACAGCTCTTTCAGCCGAGTCCCCGGATCTTCAGCAGTCATCAATGCCTCACCCACAAGAAAGGAGTTGACGCCATTTTCCATCATGGTTGCAATATCTTCTCTTGTATGAATGCCACTTTCAGTTACTACATGACAGAAATCCGGGATTTCAGGAAGCAACTCCAGGGTAGTGTTCAGGGTTGTCTCAAAACTATGCAAGTTACGATTGTTTATTCCCAGCAAAGTGGGTTGTATAGCAAGTACCTGCTCAAGTTCTTCGCCACTATGCACTTCGATGAGCACATCCAGACAGAGTTCCTTGGCCAGAGCATTGAGTTCTGATAGCTGTTCAAATTCCAATGCTGCTGCAATTAGCAGCAAACAGTCGGCATCCACTGCGCGCGTTTCATACACCTGATAACTATCTATGATGAAGTCCTTGCGCAGGATTGGCAAAAAGCAGGTCTTGCGGGACAACTCCAGAATTGCACATGAACCTTTGAAGAAGTGGCTGTCTGTTAAAACAGAAATGCAAGTTGCTCCATTCATTTGATAGCCTGCTGCGATCTGCAGGGGGTTGAAATCCTCTCTCAGAATGCCACTGCTAGGTGATGCCCGCTTGATCTCTGCAATTACACCCGGTCGATTTGCTTGCTGAGCACTTCGCAAAGCGGACTCAAATCCTCTTGAAGCAGGAGCTTCGCGGGCCCATTCCTGCATATTTTGCTGAGATACACGCCGTTTGCGTTCAACCAGTTCACTTTTCTTGTGCTCAATGATTTTTGCAAGAATTTCAGGCTGCTTGGACATTCTCAGAAATCGTTCGTATATTCTACATACTGCTTGAATTTCTTCTTGGCTTCTCCACTAGATAAAACCGAGCCCGCCAATTCCACCCCTTCTGCTAAGGTTGGAGTTTTATTGCACGCGTACAATGCTGCACCTGCATTGAACTTTACAATTTCAGAAGCTGCATTTTCCTTACCGCCGAGTGCGGCATTTACCATCAACAGGCTTTGCTGTGTATTCTTCACCAAAATTTCATCCATGCCGTATTGCCTGATACCGTATTGTTGAGGAGTAATCTCATAACAGGTGACTTCCCCATCCTTCAGTTCGGCAACGCTTGTGCTGCCACCAATACTGATTTCATCCAGTCCGTCCTCAGCATGCACAACCAGCACATGCCTGCTTCCCAGTCTTCGCAGCACCTGCGCAAGTGGCTCAACCCACTGACTCCCGAACACCCCAAGCACCTGATTAGGCGCACCTGCAGGATTCGTTAATGGGCCTAACAGGTTAAACATTGTTCTCGCCCCCAGGTCCCTGCGCACGCCCGCCGCATGCTTCATGGCGCTATGGTGCATTGGTGCAAACAAAAAACCTATACCAAGATTCTCTATGCACTGAGCCACCTGTTCAGGCGTCAAGTTCAAATTGACTCCTGCAGCTTCCAGTACATCTGCACTGCCACTTTGACTGGATACTGAGCGGTTGCCGTGTTTGGCCACAGTCCCTCCTGCTGCAGCCACTACAAATGCTGCTGCAGTAGATATGTTGAAGGTGCCTTTGGCATCGCCGCCAGTGCCACAGGTATCCACCAGGAAATCTGCAAACACGTTTACTTTAGCAGAATACTCACGCATCACAGATGCGGCGGCGGCAAGTTCCGTTACAGTCTCTCCTTTCATGCGCAATGCTACCAGCATAGCGGCAATCTGTGCCGGGCTTGCGTTACCAGACATGACCTCGCGCATCGATGCAGTCATTCTTTCTTCAGAGAGGTTCTGACCTTCAAGGACCGTCGGCAGTACTTGCTGAATATTAAAGGCTGGTTCGCTCATTTTTTCTGTTCTGGTGAATGAAATTTTTTAATAGAAGGTGCCCAAAGTCAGTCAGTATCGATTCCGGGTGAAACTGCACCCCTTCCACGGAAAATTTTTTATGACGGACCCCCATGATCTCATCGACTTCGCCTGAGTCGGTCTGCGTCCAAGCGGTGATCTCCAAACAATCGGGTACGCTTGTCTTATCGATTATCAGAGAATGATATCGGGTTGCAGTAAAGGGATTGCTGCACTGTTTGAAAATATGCTTGTTGTTATGGTGTATTTTGGATGTTTTGCCATGCATCACATTTTGCGCCCTGACTACACTCCCCCCATAGGCTTGTCCAATACTTTGATGCCCAAGACAGACACCTAAGATCGGGACTTCAGTACCCAGCGCAGAAATTGTATCCAGCGAAATTCCAGCTTCATTGGGAGTGCATGGGCCAGGAGAAATAACGATGTGGTCTGGGCGCATCGTCTTGATTTCATCAACATCAATTTGGTCATTGCGCACAACCTTGACATCCTCACCAATTTCACCCAGATACTGTACTAGGTTGTAGGTGAAAGAATCATAATTATCAATCATTAATATCATGGCAGATCTGGATTATAAGCGATAGCGACGCTCAAACTATCGACTTTGCAATTTGTGCAGCTCTCATCAAGGCACCTGCCTTACTGTTTGTTTCATCCCATTCATTGTCCGGGACTGAATCATGCACTATTCCAGCTCCCGCCTGAATATAGAGCGTATGTTCTTTGATAACTGCAGTACGAATCGCGATAGCCGTATCCATGTTCCCATCCCATGAAATATAACCAACAGCTCCTGAGTAGATGCCCCTTTTCACAGGTTCAAACTCATTGACAATCTCCATGGCGCGGATTTTAGGTGCACCACTCACCGTGCCTGCAGGAAATACAGCCCTTATGACATCAATTGCATCGAACGGCTCTTTCAGCTTTCCGGTAACATTTGAAACGATGTGCATCACATGTGAATAACGTTCGATGATCATTTTGTCTGTAAGGGTTACTGACCCAGTATCAGCTACCTTGCCAACGTCATTGCGACCGAGGTCGATCAACATCAGATGCTCAGCCAACTCCTTGGGGTCCTGCAACAACTCACGTTCTATGATCCTGTCATGAATATGATCCTTTCCTCGTGGGCGCGTACCGGCAATAGGGCGTACCGTGATCTCTCGGTCCTCAAGGCGTACCAGGACTTCAGGGGATGAGCCTACAATTTGAAAGTCACCCATATCCAGATAGTACATATAGGGAGAGGGGTTTAAACTTCGCAACCCGCGGTACAAGTTGATTGGCGGGTCTTCGAACACTGCACTTTGTCGTTGTGACAACACAACCTGCATCACGTCCCCTGCACGAATGTACTCGCGCGTCCGCTCAACCGCCTGCTTGAAAGCACTTTCGGAAAACTCTGAAGTAAAATCCACTGACGTCTTCTGGGTACAGGTCCCAACTGGAACAGGTACGGGCTTGTGCAAATCCCGTATAAGGTTATCCAGACGTTGTTGTCCTTTTTGGTAGGCCTTTTCATCATCCGGGCTGACATGCACAATGAAGAACACCTTCCCACTCAGGTTATCAAAGACAACCAACTCCCTGGAGACCATCAGAAAAATGTCTGGCGTGTTCAGAGTGTCAGGCTTGATGCTATCTGCAAGCTTTGGCTCAATGTACTTCACGGTGTCATAACCGAAGTACCCTACAAGACCTCCGGTAAAACGGGGCAACTCAGGGATATCAGGCACACGAAACTGCTGCTTGAATTCTCGAATCCAGGCCAGGGGATCCTTGGTTTGTTCCGATTTCGAGCGCAAGGTATCCCGCTCATGTACGATCATTTCACCAAATATCTTGATACGTTCCTCACAGGCTAGGCCGATAACAGAATACCGACCCCAGTTTTCACCACCCTGAACGGATTCAAATAGATAGGTGAAAGGCCGATTGGCAAGCTTCAGATATGTGCCTAAAGGTGTATGGAGATCTGCAAGGACTTCCCGCAGCAGCGGAATATGGCTAAACCCCTGCTTCTTTAGCGCCTCAAACTCGGTGAGTTGCACGTCAGCTCCATGTGTTTGTTGAGAGTTTTAAGAAGTGAGGCAGATTTACTTCACGCTATCCAGTTGTTTGCGCATTTCAGAAATCGTAGACGAATAATCGTGTGCTCCAAATATGGCGGAACCTGCAACAAAGGTGTCCGCTCCTGCAGACTTGATCTCTGCGATGTTGTCTACTTTCACTCCTCCATCCACTTCCAGACGAATCGACTGACCAGAACGGTCAAGCAACTTCCTGGCGGCCCTGATTTTTTCTATAACCGATGGAATGAACTTCTGCCCCCCAAAGCCTGGATTGACTGACATCAGCAATACCATATCGATTTTCTCCATCACGTACTCCAACGCATCCAGAGGGGTGGCCGGATTAAATACCAGACCAGCTTTGCATCCCAGGTCGTTGATCAATTGCAGACTGCGGTCAACATGTTCCGATGCTTCCGGATGAAACGTAATATAGCTTGCTCCGGCAGCAGCAAAACTCGTAATCATCTGGTCTACAGGCTTCACCATGAGATGCACATCAATAGGTGCCTGAATACCATAGCTGCGCAGGGCTTCACACACTACGGGTCCAAACGTAAGATTCGGTACATAGTGATTATCCATCACATCAAAATGTATGATGTCTGCACCAGCATCGAGTACTGCTGCGACGTCCTCGCCAAGACGTGCAAAATCAGCCGATAATATTGAGGGTGCAATCCAGTCAGTTTGCATAGCTCTAAACACTTGTTTTGGGGTACAGCACTTTAGCTTATAACCATGTAATTTGCAGCCCAGTTCCAGTAAACTCTGGTTGTTCCGGCGCCTGCCGCTCTCTGCGCAGGTCATCAATAGCCAAGAGAACGCTAAAATGGATTTGCCAGCCTACCATCGACCTGCTGCATACTTGATGAAGCAGAACCCAGTCTAGGCCTTAGTCGTGCTTAACCTTATCTGGCTTGGATTTTTTATTGCTGGATTCCTCAGCTGCATCTATCAAGCCCTTGTACGGGACAACAGCGCAATATTTGCGCATGTCATTCAGGCGACCTTTGATATGGCCGCATTAAGCGTCGAAATTGCGCTGGGGCTAATCGGCGTTCTTTGTCTCTGGTTAGGATTTTTCACTATCGCAGAACGTGCTGGTTTTGTGGACCAGCTGGCAAAGATCTTTCGGCCTTTGTTCAGGCACCTGATGCCCGAAGTGCCGAGCAACCATCCTGCCATAGGCTCCATCACCATGAACATGGCAGCAAACATGCTGGGCCTCGATAATGCCGCGACCCCGTTAGGACTGAAAGCGATGCAGGATTTGCAGGAGCTGAATCCACAAAAAACCATCGCTAGCAACGCACAGATTCTTTTTCTTGTACTCAACACTTCCTCTGTAACCTTGCTTCCAGTGACAATATTTTTATTCCGTGCGCAGCAAGGTTCCGTGGACCCTGCTGCCGTTTTTATTCCTATCCTGCTCGCAACTTCAGCATCTACACTGGCCGGTCTGCTTATGGTCGCTTACATCCAGGGTTTGAGTCTGGCCAACAAGACCGTACTGATCTACCTCACCGGATTTGGGTTCTTGATCTTGCTGTTGTTGGGATTCCTGCTGAATGGCGCTCCTGACGGGTTGACCGCGCGTTCGAGCTTGCTGGGCAACCTCTTGCTATTGCTAATTATCATTTCATTCCTGGTGTTGGGCTACGTGCGCAAGATCAATGTGTACGATGCCTTCATTGACGGGGCCAAACAGGGCTTTGACGTTGCAATAAAAATAATTCCCTACCTTGTAGCCATGCTCGTTGCGATCGGCGTTTTACGCGCCAGCCTGGTTCTGGACCATGTGCTGTCAATAATTGCGCAAGTGCTGACAGTGTTCGGAATAAATACAGACTTTGTGGCGGCCTTGCCTACCGCCCTGATGCGACCTTTCTCGGGCAGTGGAGCCCGTGCAATGCTGCTGGAAACCATGAGCACCTACGGAGTTGACTCATTTGCAGCCAATCTCGCGGCAACAATCCAAGGCAGTACGGAAACAACGTTTTACGTACTGGCGGTCTATTTTGGCAGCGTGGGCATACAACGTGTACGACACGCCATCGGCTGTGGTCTGTTTGCAGACTTGGCTGGCATCACTGCGGCGATCGCAATCGGCTATTGGTTCTTCGCCTGAAAGTACACAGGTGGATTCAACAACTGAACTGGTCAATGTTTCCTACAATTTGACTAGGACACGCCCCCGGATTTCATTGTTCAGAAGCTTTTTGAATACGCCTGGCAAGTCTTCCAGACATGAGGTTTGCATGTGAATTTTAGCAATATGGTCAGGGTATAGGTCATTGCCCAATCGCTTCCAGATTTTCTTTCGCAAATCCTGCGGACAACTGGAAGAACTCACTCCCAGCAAGTTCACACCACGGATGATGAAAGGCATTGTTGACAATTGAAACCCGGTGCCTCCCACGATACCCACACTTACAACATTGCCCCATGGCATGGTCCCTCGCACGAGACTACTCAGTGTCTCCCCACCTATATTATCAATGGCACCAGCCCAGCTGGCCTTGCTTAGCATGCCGTCTCCTAGCCCTACCTGATCACGGTGCACAACCTTGTCTGCCCCTAATTCATAGAGATAATCGTATGCCCCTGGAGATCCCGTGACAGCCATAACCTCGTAGCCAAGCTTATGCAAAAGAGTAACGGCAAAGCTTCCGACTCCCCCACTGGCTCCTGTAACAACAATGGGCCCATTGACTCTATGTTGATCGTTTAACTGCAGCAGATGGATACACAGTGCAGAAGTAAAGCCTGCAGTTCCAATAACCATGGCCTGCTCGAGGCTCAATCCTGCTGGGAGTGGCACAACCCAATCTGCAGGGACACGTGCAACTTGCGCGTAGCCACCATCGTGAACCTCGCTCAAGCCGCATCCATTCACAATGACAGGATCACCCGGCGAAAATGACGAACCGGACGACTCGATCACTTTACCTGCCAGATCAATTCCACCAACAAGCGGTGATTTTCTGAGTATTTTTGATTTACCAGTAGCTGCGAGCGCATCCTTATAGTTCACACTGGAGTACTTTACGCGAATAACGACATCCCCTTTGGATAACTGCGCTAACCCGAGCTGTTCTACTCCTGCATGTGTCCCGTTTTCACCTGCGTGAATACGAAATGCAGAAAACGGCTCCATAACGACAGGCTTATTCGAATTTAGGCTGTAGTCTAGAAAACAACCGCTCAGCCCGAACCAGGGTGTCCTCGCCGGGAGGTGCAAGCACACAAAAGTGTCCCATTTTCCGGCCCGGGCGCGCTTGTTGTTTGCCGTAAAGATGCAGCTTGACATGCGGATCATCGATGATATCGCACCAGCGGGGTTCCCCTTCCTGCCAGAGATCTCCCAGTATATTCACCATGGTAACCGCACTGTGTGTGACAGCACTTCCCAGCGACAAGCCACAGATTGCACGAACTTGCTGCTCGAACTGCGAGGTATAGCAGGCATCAATCGTATAATGCCCGCTGTTGTGCGTGCGTGGCGCCATCTCATTAAAATAAAGGTCATTATTTCTATCTATAAAATATTCGATTGCAAGCACTCCGCAATAATCTAGATCCTCGGCAATCTTCTGTGCGTGGTGTTTTGCCAATTGCCGGGTTGCTTCATCTACGTGCGCAGGAACTGTGCTGGTAAACAATATACCCTTGCGGTGTATATTTTCGGCAACCTCGAAATAACTTATTTCACCAGTAGATGAGCAAGCCAACACACTGGAAATTTCTGTTTGCAGGTCAATCTCTTTCTCCAGAATACACTCCACCTCGCCCAGATCCTTCCATGCCTGAATAGCCTGCTCAGCATTTTTTACAACAACCTGGCCCTTACCGTCATATCCGAATCGGTCTGTTTTAAGAATCAGGTCCCGACCAATCTCTTTAAAGGCCTGTTCAATATCCTGTTTGCTGCATACAGGATGATACGCAGTACAAGGGATGCCAAGCGACTGTGCAAACCGCTTTTCCCTGATCCGGCTTTGGGCGATTCCAACTGCACCTGCAGCTGGATACACACGACAATCGTTCTGAAGATGTTCCAGTACTTCCGCTGGCACATTCTCGAACTCCGTAGTGATGACTGAGCACTCCTTCGCCAGCTTGCTCAAGGCTTGCTTATCTTCATAGTCAGCCTGAAGATGTAAGTAGGCAATTTCTCCGGCTGGACTGCTGGGGTTTGGATCCAGCACAGCCACGCGGTAGCCCATGGCAGTCGCAGCATGGGTAAACATGCGCCCAAGCTGACCGCCACCCAACATACCAAGTGTAGAACCTGGCAAGATCATCTTAGTCTGGCAGGCGTGCGTCTAGCACCTTGCCAGTCTGCTTTGTGCGAAATTCATCAAGCTTTGCTTTCAAATTCCTGTCGACGTTTGACAACATTGCGACTGCAAAGAGCCCCGCATTTGCAGCACCAGCTTCTCCAATTGCAAAGGTTGCAACCGGCACTCCCTTGGGCATCTGCACGATTGAATACAAAGAATCCACTCCAGATAAAAATTTTCCTGGCACGGGCACCCCGAGGACGGGTATGGGGGTCATGGCAGCCACCATTCCAGGCAGATGGGCAGCACCGCCAGCCCCTGCAATAATGCATCGAACACCGCGCGATTCGACAGACTGGGCATATTCCTTCATCAAATCTGGTGTGCGGTGTGCAGATATCACGCGCTTCTCGTACAATATGCCAAACTGATCAAGAATGTCTGCAGCAGCATGCATGACTGACCAGTCACTACTGCTTCCCATGATTAAGCTTACTGTTGGATTGGCCATTATGATTGCTCCCTTGACGAGTTATGGAAGACAAACGCGCATTTTGGCTGAGACAGGTGAATAAAACCAGTGTGCCGCGAAGAATTGGCTACTGAAATACCCAAATGCTGTTGGAACCCGGGCTAAAATCCCTAAAAAAAATATATCAGGGCAAAGTACGAGACATTTACGAAGTCGATGACAAGCACTGGCTTATTGTAGCCAGTGACCGTATTTCTGCTTTTGATGTAGTGCTTCCCGACCTTATTCCTGAAAAAGGTATTGCGCTTACTGCAGTATCCAACTTCTGGTTCAACCGGTTCGATAATCAAGTAAGCAACCACCTCAGCAACCTGCCTCTTGAAGCGGTCATCAAGGATGAGCAGGAATTACGGCGCCTAGATGGAAGAAGTGTCGTTGTGCAGAAACTTAAGGCACTTCCATTTGAAGCAATTGTGCGAGGCTATATCATAGGATCAGGTTGGAAGGAATACCAAAAGACCGGCATGATCAGCGGTGTTCGCATGCCTGAAAATCTGCAGCTGGCACAAAGACTCACTGAACCCGTTTTCACACCGTCCACTAAAGCCAGGGTAGGCGAACACGATGTAAATATCCATTTTGACAAAGTTGTCAACCTGGTTGGCAAGGACATTGCCGAGCACGTGCGTGAAATCAGCTTGCAGATCTACGCGGGAGCAGTTGAATATGCACTGCAACGCAATATCATTATTGCAGACACGAAGTTTGAATTTGGTCTGGACAATCAGGAAAACATTATCCTGATGGATGAGTTACTCACCTCTGATTCGTCTAGATTCTGGCCAAAGGAAACTTACATCCCTGGCAAGAACCCAAAGAGTCTCGACAAGCAGTACGTACGCGACTACCTGGAAACACTGGACTGGGACAAGCAAAAGCCAGGGCCAAGTTTACCCAAGGAAGTCATAGAAAATACCAGCAGAAGATACCGGGAAGCCTGTAAACAATTAACCGGTATGACGATCTAGCCATCCCTTCATCATGGTTTCTCACAAAGGGATTTTTATTACAGGCACAGATACCGACGTTGGCAAAACATATGTCGGAACACAAATCGTTGCATTGCTGCATGAGAACAGTATCAATGTGGTGCCTCGAAAACCAGTTGAATCCGGGTGCATTCGTATCCAGGACGCGCTTGTGCCACAAGATGCGCATCAATACTATGAAGCCACAAACCGGAAATTCCCGCTCGCAGAGGTTTGTCCTTTTCGTTTCGAGCCAGCGATCTCACCACAACGTGCAGCACGTCTGGCCAATCAACCCGTGTATACCGAAGAAGCATTTGCAAAATGCGTACAGGGGACAACGCATGAAGATTTCCTGGTCGTCGAAGGTGCGGGGGGATTCTATTCGCCACTGTGCGAAGATGGCATGAATTCAGACCTTGCCAAAAGACTGGGCTTGTCCGTTTTGCTGGTTGCGAATGACAAGCTTGGTTGTATCAACCATATCCTGCTAACCATTGAGGCGATTCGTACCCAAGGGTTGTCTACATGTGCGGTGATCCTGAACCAAATCGCTGCACATGATACTTCTGAAATGAATAATTTCGATGATGTAACCGAGCGTCTCGGAGTACCAGTTTTCACGATTTCCCATCAGGAAGTACTGCAAAATACCACTGAGAAGGCACGCTCAATTCTCCTGGCAGTAAGGGGCCATTAAAACCGGACCTAGACCGTTTCTGGGGGCTCACACCTTGTGGGGCCTTCCGGAACTACATGTTGTATCCGGCTTCCTCGTGTTGGGTAATGTCCAAACCTTCCGTTTCCTGTTGGTCATCAACACGCAGTCCTACAATCACCTTCACAACCTGCAAGATCACAAAAGTGGCAATGGTAGTCCATATCAGCACTGCAAGGATGCCCTGAAGCTGGACCCACACCTGCTGGCCCATGGTTACACCTTCAGCCAGGCCGGCTCCTCCAAATTGCTCAGCAACCAGAATACCGCAGAGGAACGTACCTAGAATTCCCCCAATACCGTGTACCGGGAATACATCCAGTGAGTCATCGATCTGCAGAACGCGTTTAGTGTAGTTTGTCGCAGCAAAGCAGACCAGGCCTGCAACAGCACCAATGACAAGTGCTCCCAGAGGCCCTACAAATCCCGACGCCGGGGTGATGCTCCCAAGCCCAGCCACCATTCCTGTAACTATTCCAAGAACACTTGGCTTGCCGTAGCGGACCCACTCGGCAAACATCCAGACGAGTGATGCGGTAGCAGCACTGAGATGCGTGACCAGCATGGCCATTCCTGCATCCTGGTTAGCAGCGACTGCACTTCCTGCATTGAAGCCAAACCATCCGACCCACAGCATCCCGGCACCAGTCACCGACATGGTCAAGTTATGAGGCGGCATCGCGGTCCTCGGGAAACCCTTTCTTTTACCAAGCATCATGGCAGCAACGATTGCACCCGTTCCAGCAGTCAAATGGACAACCAGCCCCCCTGCAAAATCCAGTACACCTTTCTCGCCTAGCCAGCCGCCGCCCCAAACCCAGTGACAGACTGGAAGATAGACAAGCAGCAACCACAGTGCAGAAAACCACAGCATGGAAGAAAACTTCATACGCTCTGCAAAACCACCGACAACCAGTGCAGGCGTAATGATGGCAAAGGTCAACTGAAACATGACAAATACTGTTTCCGGGATGGTTCCACTCATCGAGTCTCGAGTTACGCCCGACAAAAATATATTGGACAGACCGCCTATCCAGTTGTTTAGGGTACCTCCATCACTGAAAGCAAGACTGTAACCAAACACCAACCATAAAAGGGAGATCAGGCAAGTGATCGAAAAACACTGCATCAACACTGACAAAACATTCTTGCTGCGCACCAAGCCTGCGTAGAACAGTGACAATCCGGGAATTGTCATGAACAGCACCAATGCAGTGGAGGTCAGGATCCACGCGGTATCACCTGTATCCAGAGCTGACTCAGCCCATGCGGCAGATGGGAGCAGATAGACCAACATGGTAGCAAGGCAGAAGCCTCGACAGCTTTTATGTATGACTTTCATTCGTATTTCCTGGTATTCCCTACAGTGCATCCATGCCGGTTTCACCGGTGCGGATTCGTATGACCTGTTCAACGCTGGTTACAAAAATTTTCCCGTCCCCAATTTTTCCGGTGTTAGCCGTTCTGATGATTGCCTCAATGACAGATTCCACACGATCTTCCGGGACCCCTATTTCAATTTTTATTTTGGGAAGAAAGTCCACAACGTATTCTGCTCCGCGGTAAAGTTCAGCGTGTCCTTTCTGGCGGCCATATCCCTTAACTTCAGTTACAGTCAGGCCCTGTATGTTAATTTCAGATAAGGCCTCCCGCACATCATCAAGTTTAAATGGCTTAATGATGGCCGTGATCATTTTCATGGCAACACTCCTTCACGTATGTGATTTCAACAATATCCGATTTAAGTCTTCGCTGCGTTTCAGACACCTGAACAGGTCACCGCTCCTGGCTGCAGAAGATTATAAATAAATTAGTATACCGGTGCACTTGAGTACGCAGTGTGAATATTATCTGCACAGGCTGCATACCAAAACTGCATTAAGCTGCCTGGCTTTCCATGGCATCCGTGTACTTGCCAAGTGCCGCCGAGCCGTTGCAATTCGCACGCCAGAGCAATGCTTGCTGGGCGTTTTGCACATTGGCATTATCACCACTCCATACTTGCATCGCCGTTTGCTGCAAGGCACGTCCGTAGGAAAATGTTAAGGCCCAAGGCCGCGAGAACTCCGACAAATTTATTGCGTTAAGGTGCTGACTTGCTTCCTGGTCCGTTTGTCCACCTGACAAAAAGGCTATGCCAGGTACTGCCGCAGGCACAGTGTTTAACAAGCAACGTACAGTTTGCTCTGCAACGGTTTCCACATCTGCACGGGATTTGGCAGACGCCCCAGAAATTACCATGCTGGGCTTGAGAATCATGCCTTCAAGCGCTACCCCCTGGTTTTTGAGTTGGTAGAAGACAACTCTCTGTGCGAGTTCTGTTACTTCATAGCAGCGCTTAATCGAGTGATCACCATCCATAAGCACTTCAGGTTCTACAATGGGGACAAGTCCTGCCTCCTGGCTTATGCGTGCATAGCGCGCCAGCGCATGGGCATTAGCCTCTATACATGCCCAGCTGGGAATGCCCTTTCCTATTGTTATCACCGCGCGCCATTTGGAAAATCGGGCACCCAGTTCAAAATACTCGGTACACCGCTCTTGCAGTCCATCCAGTCCATGAGTCACTTTTTCTTCCTCATGGCCCGCCAGGGGTTTGGCTCCTGCATCTACCTTAATTCCTGGGATGATGCCCTTATTGGCCAAGTGGTCGGCAAACGGTGTCCCATCCAATGTCTTTTGACGGATGGTTTCATCAAACAGAATTGCACCACTGATGTAGTCAGACAGCCCATCCGCTGTAACCAGCATGTCCCGGTATTCTTGACGCATCAACTCCGTGGTAGGGATTCCTAACTTCTCAAAGCGTTTGTTGCAGGTAGGATGACTCTCATCCATGGCAAGAATCCCGCGCCCTGGCGCCACCATGGCACATGCAACCTTGTTAAGCTCTTCGATATTCATACAGTTTCTCCTGATACGGGTCGCAAATTTCTAAATCTAGCCAGCAATTTCGTATGTATTTCAGTCTGCAGACATTCATTCCGGTTCTATCAAGTGCCCTACGCGAACAATTTTCAATGCATTCGTGCCGCCATCAACTCCGATCAGATCACCTTTGGTAATGATCACCAGGTCATTCTCTTGTACGACACGGCATCGAAGCAGCACATCAATTGCATTTTTATTCACTTCGGCGTGAGAGCGGCTGAGAATTTCCATGGGAGCTGGATAGACGCCCTTGTATAAGGTCACCCTGCGCAGGGTTTTCTCATGTTGCGTCAGTGCATAGATCGGAATTGCAGAACTGATTCTGGACATCCACAGCGCGGTGGATCCTGATTCAGTCAGTGCGGCAATGGCTGCCACATTCAAATGGTTTGCCGTGTACATCGCAGACATTGCAATGGCTTCATCGACTCTCCCAAATCTTGAGTACATACGGTGGTCAGATACCGCATTCAGAACCCTTCGCTCCGAGGCCAGGCAGGTGCGGTGCATCGCCTTCACGGCTTGTACTGGGTATCTCCCAACTGCAGTTTCACCCGAAAGCATCACGGCATCTGTTCCATCCAGGACGGCATTGGCGACGTCCGAGACTTCCGCACGGGTAGGAATCGGGCTATGGGTCATGGATTCCATCATCTGCGTTGCCGTAATGGCAATGCGGTTTTTGTCGTGTGCCCTGTCGATCAGTAGCTTCTGAACACCCGGCACTTCAGCATCACCGATCTCAACACCGAGGTCTCCTCGACCAATCATGATCGCGTCACACTCATCCAAGATTTCATCGATCGTATCCAGAGCTTCAATCCGCTCGACCTTCGCAATGATCCCGCCGCTACCACCTGCTTTCATGAACAACTCTCTGGCCTGTCTGACATCGTCTGCAGAGCGAGGAAATGAAACGGCTAGATAGTCAATGTCCAGCTTCACAGCATCAAGAATATCCTGTTGGTCCTTATCCGTCAGGGCTGCTACAGCCAGCCCACCTCCTTTGCGATTTACCCCCTTGCTACTGTGAAGCTCTCCCCCCATCACAACTTCATTATGTATCTTGCCCTCTGCAACTTGTGTGACCTTGAGCACGATCCTTCCATCATCGATAAGCAGGATGTCACCTACACTTACATCATCTGCCAAATTCGCATAAGTTGTTCCAACGACCTGCTCATCACCTTGATCCAAGGGTAAGCTCGCATCGATACAAAATGCCTCTCCAGCATCCAGCTGGACCTTTTTATCCTTGAATGCCCCGATTCTGATTTTTGCGCCTTGCAAGTCCCCGAGTACGCCCACTTCATGATGTTTTTCCTTGCTCAACTTGCGCAAGGTTTTTATGCGCCACGAATTTTCCTCATAGGTGCTGTGTGAAAAATTAAGACGCACAAGATCAATGCCAACATCGATCAGGTCGGCCATGATTTGCTCACTATCTGTAGCCGGCCCAAGCGTTGCTATGATTTTGGTATGCCGGAAAATGGCTTTCCTGTCACGGGCTCCTGTATTCGACTCCATGTCAGATCCCGGGATTGGGGTGCGCGGCTGAAGGCTGTGCAAATCGACTGCCTGAATTAACCGGGTTATTGCTGGTCATTCTATGCACTGGCTCTTTGCTCTAAAATGTCAACGGCAGGCAGGACTTTTCCTTCCAGGTACTCCAGAAATGCGCCGCCGCCAGTGGAGATATATGAAATTTGGTCTCCCAGATCAAACAGGTCTATTGCAGCCAGCGTATCACCCCCTCCTGCAATTGAGAATGCCGGGCTCTCGGCAACAGCTCTCGCGATAATCTCCGTACCCCGTGAAAAGCCTTCAATCTCGAACACGCCCACTGGACCATTCCATATGATTGTACCCGCATCAGACAGATAGGAGGCCAGTCTTTTTGATGAGTCCGGACCAAAGTCGAGAATCATGTCATCTGCACTGACCGCATCCACCTGCTTGGTAGTGGCCCTGGCAACTTCAGAAACCTCGGTCGAGCAGACTACATCCCTTGGTAGCGGGATTTCCATTTTTCGGCGACTCCCTTCCTCTAGCAGGTCCTTAGCGATTTCCACCTGGTCTTTCTCATACAGGGAGTTTCCAATCGGTTTGCCAGCAGCCGCCAGAAAAGTGTTGGCAATCCCACCGCCTACGATCAACTGGTCAACTTTGTTCAGCAACGATTTCAGTATTTTCAGCTTCGTCGAAACTTTGGAACCTCCTACAATTCCTACCAACGGCCTATCTGGCATGGCCAAGGACTTGTCCAGTGCATGCAACTCCCTCTCGAGCAACGGTCCGGCACAAGCGACAGGAGCATGCTTTGCCACACCGTGGGTTGAAGCCTGGGCACGGTGGGCAGTCCCGAACGCATCCATCACGTAAATATCACACAAGCTTGCAATTTTTTTTGCAAGCTGATCATCATTTTGAAGTTCGCCAATTTGAAAACGCACATTTTCGCACAGGATGACCCGACCCGTTCCAGCATCGACGCCATTCAGCCAGTCCCTTTCAAAATGTACGTCAAAACCGCAGTGTTGTTGCAGATACTCTGCAACAGGCAAAAGTGAGAGTGCCTCATCGTACTGTCCTTCGACAGGGCGTCCTCTGTGGGAAAGCATGATGACCTTGGCATCCTGCTCCATTGCCAAACGCAGTGTGGGCAGGACCGCCTCTATCCGCTTGGCACTGGTTATCCGACCATGTTTTACAGGGACATTTAGGTCCTCACGGATCAGCACACGACGACCCGCGAGATCAAGATCAGTCATACTTAACAAGGGCTATGTCCGGTGGCGATGCTGTGCAGTGCTGAGCTGTAGCAGCCGGGCCGATCTGTCACTTGGCGTTCATCAATGCAAGTGTCGTATCCAGCATGCGGTTGGAAAATCCCCATTCATTGTCATACCAGGAACAGACCTTCACATTGCGGCCGCCCATGACCTTGGTCAGGGATGAATCGAAGTTGGAGGAATGAGCGTCGTGGTTGAAGTCCACCGATACCAGGGGTGCATCCACATACTCCAGCACATGCCCATCCGCCGCATCCTTCATTATAGAATTGACTTCTTCAACGCTCGTGTCACGGGCTGCCATGAAAGTCAGATCAACCAGTGAGACATTGACAGTGGGTACACGGATGGCAAAGCCATCAAGCTTGCCATTCAGTTCCGGGAGCACCAGTCCTACTGCAGAAGCAGCTCCGGTTTTAGTGGGGATCATCGACATGGTTGCCGAGCGAGCACGCCGTAAATCGGTGTGGTATACATCTGTCAGCACCTGATCATTTGTATAGGCATGCACCGTAGTCATCACCCCATTTTCCACCCCAATTTTCTCATGCAATGGTTTCACCATCGGCGCCAGACAGTTGGTAGTGCATGAAGCATTTGAGATGACCGTGTCTTTTGCACTCAACACGTCGTGATTGACACCGTATACAACCGTGGCATCAACGTCCTGACCTCCCGGTGCAGAAATTATGACTTTTTTCGCTCCCGCGGCTAAATGTCCTGAAGCCTTCTCCTTGCTGGCGAAAAATCCCGTGCTCTCGTGCACAACATCAACACCCAGTTCTGCCCATGGAAGTTGACTCGGATCACGCTCTGCGTATACCCGGATACGATCTCCGTTAATGATCATGTATTCCCCATCCACATCGACGGTGCCATTAAATCTTCCATGTGCCGTATCAAAACGGGTCAGGTGAGCATTGGTATCTGCATCCCCCAAGTCATTGATTGCAACCACTTGAATTTCTGTATTGCGTCCCGACTCGTACAAGGCACGCATGATATTCCTGCCAATTCGGCCATAACCATTAATTGCAAGTTTTATAGTCATTACTTTCTCCGTACTTCCTTCTAAAACAAAGCCTCTATCCGTCAAGCATTCCTAAGGCGTGCTCGACAATATGATCACTTGTAAATCCAAAATGCTGCATTACAGCCTGACCAGGTGCAGATGCCCCGAAAGTGGAAATTCCGATTGTATCTCCGTCGAAGCCCACGTATTTCAGCCAGTAATCCGGAACCCCTGCCTCAATTGCCAGGCGCATGCGGACAGAATCCGGCAAGACTGATTCCTTGTATGCGTAACCCTGGGCATCAAATACATCTGTACTTGGCATGGAAACGAGACGCACCTTCCTGCCCTGATTATTCAGGACTTCTGCAGCCTGCAGCGCGATTCCCAGCTCTGACCCGGTAGCAATCAGAATGAGTTCTGGAGTTGTCGCACAATCCAGTACTATGTAGCCTCCCCTGGCAATTTGGGCTACCTGTTCTGCATTTCGCTGTATGAAAGGCAGGTTCTGGCGTGAAAATACCAGGCTGGTCGGTCCGGTAACCCGTTCGATCGCATGTTTCCACGCAACTGCCGTTTCAACCGTATCGGCCGGGCGCCACACAGACATGTTCGGGATATATCGCAGCGTTGCAAGCTGTTCTACCGCCTGGTGAGTCGGGCCATCTTCCCCCAGCCCTATCGAATCGTGGGTATACACAAAAATGTTTCTTTGGCGCATCAAGGCAGCCATACGAAGCGCGTTGCGCGCATATTCGGAAAATACCAGGAAGGTCGCGCTGTACGGGATAAAGCCGCCATGCAGGGCAATGCCCGTATTGATCGCTGACATCCCGAACTCTCGAACACCAAAATAAATATAGTTTGCAGATGCATGCGTTGCACTTACGGCCACCGACCCGGACCACCAGGTATTGTTGGAGCCAGTCAAGTCCGCCGAACCGCCAATGATCTCCGGAAGAACATTCGCATACCCTTCCAGTGCAAGCTCCGAGGCCTTGCGCGTGGCAACGGTTTTACCATCCTCCACCGCTTTCCTGATCACTTGCGTTGATTCCACGTCCCAGTTCGACGGCAAGTCACCCTGAATTCTTCTGGATAATTCAGCCGCGAGCTGCGGATATTGCTGCTGGTATTGCTTGAATTTATCTTTCCACGCCAATTGCCGGTCATTCCCTTTTCCCGTCGCATCCCAGCACCCGTAGACTGATTCCGGGATATGAAAAGGCTCATGCTCCCAGCCAATGGCTGCGCGCACCTGTTCAATTTCCTGTTCGCCCAACGGCGCACCGTGTGTGGCTGCCGTGCCCTGCTTGTTCGGCGACCCCCAACCAATCACTGTTTTACAACAAATCAGAGTCGGGCGTGTGAGTGCGCTTCTTGCGTTTTCAATGGCATTCTTCACCTGCACAGTATCGTGGCCATCGACGTCAGCTATTACATGCCATCCATAAGACTGAAATCGCTTCGGTGTATCATCAGTAAACCAGCCCTCGACTTCGCCATCGATGGATATTCCATTGTCATCGTAAAATACAATCAGCTTGCCAAGACCAAGAGTACCTGCGAGAGAGCACACTTCGTGCGATATGCCTTCCATCAGGCAGCCATCCCCAGTAAATACATAGGTGTAGTGGTCTACAATTTCCAAATCCTCTTGATTGAATGTCGCTGCCAGAATCTTTTCCGCCAGTGCCATTCCAACGGCATTTGCAAGGCCCTGTCCGAGCGGACCGGTGGTTGTTTCCACACCCGGGGTATCGCCGTACTCCGGATGACCGGGCGTTCTGGAATGCAACTGTCGGAAGTTCCTGAGTTCTTCCATGGAAACGTCATAGCCTGTCAGGTGCAACAGTGAATACAGCAACATGGAACCATGTCCATTGGACAAGACAAAGCGGTCGCGATCCGGCCATGCGGGATCTTTCGGATTGTGCTTCAGATAGTCATTCCACAGCACTTCTGCGATATCGGCCATGCCCATTGGCATCCCAGGATGACCTGAATTCGCATGCTGTACGGCATCCATGCTGAGTGCACGGATCGAGTTTGCAAGTTCCTGACGATTTCCCATCCAGACGATTCCTTACAGTCGGCACAGTCAACTGCCACTGTCATCGTATAAACTCAAATAGAAAGGGTCCTGCTTGCACAGGACCCGCAATCCCATATCTGGGGGGCGCTATTGTGGAATAGTTGCCTCGTAAGGGCAACAGCTACATGGCAGCACAACTGCAAAAGTCGGTATGATCGCGTCTCCTTTTCCATCATCCCAGCGTGAATATGGGAGACAATCCCTCTTGTGCAGGTAGAACTGTGGCCAGACCTTGTCTATGGGAAAATCCCAGAAATGTAATTTCCGCGTTTTGGGCTACGCTGTCGCAGCAACTTCGATGGGGTGTCTATACCGTACAACCCGAAACCCGAACTTCTTGCTTGGGCTGAGTTTTGGCAACGGATTGATCTTCAGTTTGTAATTAGCAGGGTCCATTTCCAATTCGAGGTGACGGGCAATCAAGAGCAGGTTGACGGCCATTTGCAGCTCGGTCCAGCGGGATCCTCCGCACATATGCGTCCCGACGCCGAATGGCGCATATACACCGCTGGCCTGTTTGTGTTCGTTCCGGGGCGGTGTGTACCTATCAATATCAAAAGTGTCAGGATCCTTGAAATGCTGTTCATCATAATGAACTGATGAAAAGGCCACCAGAACGGTACTGTAGGCTGGTATTTCCATATCCTCGACCTCAAATGCGTTCATCGCAGTGCGCAGGTGTATTGGTACTACCGGATACCGTCGCAGTGTTTCCATGACAAACCGGCGGGTTACGTCAATGGCGTGCGGGTTGAGATCTGCCCCAACCGGGTCTCCATCTGCAAAAAGTGCATCAGCCTCAGCAGCAATCCGATCCCGCAGATCGGGGTGCATCAACAGCTCATAGATTGCAAAAGCCATTGCACTTCCCAGGTAGTGTCCGGCAATAATCGGGGCAATAAATGCGAACCCCATATCGGTTTCCGGCAGGAACTGAGGGTCTGACTGGTGGAGCGCCATCAGGTCGTCTACCAGGTCCCGCCGCTTGCCCTCCCGTTGCGCGGGTGTATGTGTCGCATGGATTTGGGTATAGAGCTCAAGAACACGCGCATGCGCTCGCTTCATGGCCGGCGTACGCAGTGTAAACTTCGGTAACAGGCGGTATAGATGAACCAGCAGCGCCCGGTATTCAAACTTGATGAGGTCGTCAAGGATATCAGAAGGTTCGATACTGACGCTGAGCTGTGCGACCTGCTCGCCAATCATTCGCTGGCAAGCCACTTCTCCGGATACTGTCTTCCCGATACCCCATTTGGTGAACGCACGCCTGCCAAGATCCAGCACTTCACTCAGCCGATCCTCAACCACTGCACGGGAGTTGCCTGCCTGCACCGCTTTACGCATTCGGAAGTGATCTGCCCCGTCCAGGCTGGCTATGGACCGTGCGGTTCCCCACTCCTGCTGAAAGTCCTCGAGATAATCCCGAGTGCGTAGATAAAGTCTTCCCTTGTGTCCCGCCCAACGATTCAACTCCGCACTCGCGAACACGATCATGTCACGGCCAGGGGCTTTGATCTGGAAAATTGGCCCCAACTCCTTGCTTTTCTCCGCTATGAACTTGGGAATATTACCGGACCGGAAGGTTCGCGAGGCAAGCATGCCAAAAGGTCCGATGACTGGAATCGAGGGTCGCTGTACAGAGCGTATAGCTGAAGGCGGACGATAGGAACTGAGTACGGCGGCCCCAATGGTCCGTCCGATTAAATCCATTCCACTGAAGAGCTTGATTCGATCCTCGGCAAGCTCGTATTCCTCTGGCTCAAGCATTGCACGAATTCCGCCACAGCTATTCATGAGGCCAATAATCGCAAAATCTCGCGGATCCGGAATTTCATCATCAAGCAGTGCACGCATGATTCTGCTCTTGACCTCTTCTCCAATCTTGCCATCCACAGTGGGATATCGCCTCGAACGGGCAACCTTCCCTGACAAGGACCAGAATCCCCCGGAGTCCGCATTGAGCACACCGATTTTGACCAGCCGGTCAAGCGCCATCTCACTGATTTCATCTGAGCGCCGCGCGATGCGCTCCACCCAGTATTGAGGAGAATGTACTCGGGTATCCGTCACAATCTCTTCCAGCACAGGGTCCAAGAGCTCATCACCGGTGGGTGTTGGATCGAGCAAGGTAAGCGTTTGCAGGTCCGAGTCGATGCGGTTCTCCAGGGAGAGGTCGATCAGAACACCACCTGCAAGCACACAGGACAAACTCCACTCGGGAATAGGGATGAAATAGCCCGTCTCCTCATTCAGCAATAACAAGAGTATTTCTTCAGCAAATCGCATGACTCACATCCTGTTTCGATAACTCGAGACTATTCATTAAAACTGAACACACTGTTTCCAAAAACACTATGCCTGAACTGATTGAAGGGTGCGCTTGGACAGATACCCATCCTGATGCCCAGGGTGCGTTCGTAAATCTGCACAAACGAGTAGCCGAGCCCATAGACATGAGCAACTGCGGAAACATCGAATATGAAGCTCATGACACCTGCAATATTTTGGGTTCTTCTGAATTCAAAACAACTTTCTAGACAGGCTCCCTTTACAGATACCGATGCCGTCCTTCTCACATTGCGTAACCATGTACATAGCGTAAATGTGCCATATCCACGGCATTCTCAGTGGTTTCCTGGGGATGACCAGGAAACTGCATGGATCGAAATTCCAGTTCGCCCCAATCAGGGCCGGTTGGCGGGTCCTCAGGCAGGTGCCACTGAGAAGGCCGCCCGTTAGTCCCCCACCAGGCGAAGACGAGACCAAGAAGTTCCCGTGTCTCAAACACATGCAGTTTAGCGGACTCGGGGGGAGGAGCAAAGGGTGTGGTAACGCATTGGCCACAGACATCGTATTCAAATCCGTGAAAGGGACAGACGAGGCCACCGTTACGTACTTGGCCCCCTGCTTCAGGTCCCGGCTCTGAACCCATATGTGGATACACGGACTCGGCTACGCAAATGCATCCTTCATTGTCGCACCAAACAACGATCTGAATACCCAGCCAGGTCTTTTGAATCAGCTTTTCCTTGATTATGGATTTAAGACTGGCCACGAAATACCAGCCTTCTGGAAATGGAAAAAGCAAGGGGGAATCACTGCGTTTGGTTTGACTTGCCTTCATTTCTCATCAGATGTCTCATAAGTTTGGCAAATCCCATTTAGACCGTGTTGATTGTCAAAGATACCATATCCATGGTACCAAAAGGCACAGTTCCATAGCAGCGCTATGCAGATTTATTGTAGCGAGTCAGCTAGTGAGTTACTAATACTCAATCAATTCCGGGTGCATCAAAACTTGTCCAAGACTTCGTAGGGCTTCAGAAACTTCCGAGACCTGTCGTGCGGATTCCGGAGTCGTGCAAGGACAGATGATGCCATGAACCTACAGCACCAGACTCAGAGCAAAAGGTCTGTGCACGGTATTCCGCGAGCAGCCTCCAGCTTGAAGTTATTCAGTCAGCGGGCTGGGGCACAGCCGGGACAGGGGAATCTGCTTCATCATGGCGGATCCTCTTACGCAGATGAATGGCCATCAGCGCAGGTACAACCATGATCAGTATCGCCGTCGTTATCATGATCCCGAAACCGAGCGATGCTGCAAAAGGAACCAGGAACTGGGCCTGTATGGCGCGCTCCAGTATGAGAGGCATGAAGCCAAGGAATGTGGTCACGGAAGTGAGAAAAATTGGACGAAAACGCCCCTTGGCACCTTCAATAATCGCGGTTCGGGGAGAGGCCCCTTCGTTGAGCCGCTGGTCGATGAAATCAATCATCACCAGAGAGTCGTTCACGACTACGCCGCTCAGGCCAAAAATACCCATGAAGGATGCAGCACTCATGGCAACCCCGAGTACCCAGTGCCCCAGGATCGCACCAACCAGACCGAACGGTATAACGGCCATGATTATAAATGGCTTGGTATAGGAACGCAGGGGGATCGCCAACAACGCAAAAATCATGAGCAAGGCGAGCACAAAACCACGATTCAGCGAGTCCAGGGACTCCATCTGCTGCTGCTGTTCGCCTCCAAACGTGTAGGTCAGGTCAGGATAATCCGCCGATAGGCCTGCAAGAATTGAATCCGTCAAGATGGTATTGGCTTCTCTGCCGGAGATTACAGTCTGGTCGATATCTGCCGTTATTGTCGCCACACGCTGACCGTCTTTGCGTCGAACCGATGGCGGTGAAATGCCTGATTTGAGTCGAGCTACCTGGCTTAACGGAACCTCAGCGCCACCCGGAGTATGGATCAGGTACCCTTCAATATCAGTGATCGCATTGCGTTCACTGGCCGGCAGTCGCACATAGACTTTGACTTCTTCGCGTCCTCGCTGCACCCGCAAGGCCTCCGCACCGAAGAATGCTGAACGGGTTTGCTGGGCCAGCTCTTCAAGTGTGATACCAAGCGTGCGTGCTTCGGCGCGCAACTCAAGCTGAATCTCCCGAATTCCCGGTGAATGATCGGAGCGGACGTCAAAGACACCCCCTACACCGCGGAGGCTGCGAACCACGGAGTTCGCAATTTCGGCAAGGCGCTCCGGATCCGGGTGCGACAGCACGGCTTCAACAGGATTGCCAAGATCGATAATCTCTCCGCTGAAAGTGAGGCCTCGAACATAGGGTAGCAAACCCACTTCCTCCCGCCATGCATCCACGACTGCCCTGGTAGAAAGCTGACGCTGTTGTGCACTCAGCAACTTAAACTCTATGGTGGCGATATTAGCTTCAGGATTCAGTGTGGGTGCAGGTATCAGCCCGCCCCCCTCAACACGAGGTCCCTGACCTACAATTACGGTTACACCTGAAAGAAAGGAAGGCGCACCCTCCACTCGGTCACGCGAAAGTCGTTCGATCACCCGGTGCCCGGCAGCCTCCAGTTCCCTTGCCACTTCGTACGTTCTTTGTGCGGTCGTTCCATCAGGCATTTCCAGGCTGGCCGTAACAAAATCGCCCTCGACCACATCAGCAAACGTTGTCTTCACAATGCCGGCCGGGACCATGGATATACAGACGATGAGCAGGCCAATGGCTGCCGCGAACGTAATCACGGGCTCGGCCGTTGCGTAACGCAGCCCACGATCAAGGGGACCCTCCAGAAACTTGTCTAGCATTCGATCTACAACGCCCTGGACCCTTGCAAAGAACCGGTCAACAGGACCGGTTGGCACCCAATCCGGGCCATGCAGATGAGACAGATGGTTGGGCAGGATCAGCTGTGACTCAACCAGAGAGATCAGCAACATTGCTATGATAATTATCGGCAACGCACCCCATATTTCCCCGATACCACCCGGAATAAAAAGCAATGGGGAGAACGCAGCCACTGAGGTAAGGACAGCAAAGGTCAAGGGTACTTTGATTCGCCGCGCGCCACGGACTGCTGCCACAACACCGGGCGCACCTTGCTTGCGCTCATAATGAATGTGCTCGGCCACGACGATGGCATCATCGACCACGATACCGATGGCAAGAACAAACGCGAAAAGGGAGATCGTGTTAATTGCAATATCAAGGGTCAACATGACGGCAAGAGCGCCGATTCCGGAAACAGCCAGGCCGACCGCCACCCAAACAGCGAGTCGAATTTCCAAAAACAAGGCCAGGGCAATGAATACCAGCAGCAGGCCCAGGGTTCCATTCTTGACAAGGAGATCGACGCGCTCAGCGTAGGTCTGGGATTCGTCATTCCATATCGTGATGCCCACGCCATCTGGAAGTGATGGAATGATTACGTTGGCTACGTGTTCCTGTACAGCCGTCGCGACATCCATCACCTGTTCTCCCTCCGATCGGTATACCTCAACGAAGGCGGCAGGTTGGTTCTGATGTCTGATGATCAGGTCGGTGTCACGGAAACCGTCACGTACCGTGGCAATCTCTCCCAGACGCACCACGGTACCGTCGTTGCGGCTGAGGATGACGATTTCTTCAAAATCCTGCTGGTCATAGCGCTGCCCAAGAGTGCGCACGCGTACTTGGGCATCATGTGTTTCGATACTGCCTGCTGACAGATCAAGGGACCCATGGCGGATCGTGTTTGCAATGTCGGCCAGGGTAAGACCCAGGGCACGAAGGCGGGAGAGCGGTACTTCGATAGAGATCTCGTAATCACGTACACCACTGGTTTCAACTGATGAAATGGCGGGCAGAGAAGCGAGTTCATCCTCAACCTCGTACGCCAACTCCTTGAGTGAACGTTCAGAGATATTGCCATAGACAAGGAGACGAATGACGCTCTGCCTGTTGGTCATCTCCCTAAACTCGGGACGCTCTGCTCCACCCGGGAAGGACTGGATGCGGCCTACTGCAGTCTTGATATCGTCCAATGCACGGCCGATATCCGTGCCAGATTTCAGTTCGATTCTGATTGAGGCCATTCCTGGTGCAGCAATCGACTTGACCGCTTTTACATCCTCCAGCGAGTCGACCTGCTCCTCGATCTTCACCACGATCGACTCCTCCACCTCCTCCGGTGTAGCCCCGGGGTAAGCCATGGAAACTTCCACTGTGTTGAATGGCAGGGTGGGCCAGGCTTCTCGCTCGAGTCCAGTCAACGCCACCAGACCGGCCGCCAGTATGGCGAACATGAAAAGGTTAGAGGCGACACTGTTATTTGCCATATAGGCGATAGGTCCGCCTGGCTCTCTTGGATGACTTGCGGTGCTGCTCATTATTCCAAATCGGTCCCGCTGCGAACCTGCATGCCTTCAGTGGCGAACTGGATGCCTCCAATGACGACTGCCTGGCCATCCTCGAGCGCACCAGTGACATAGATTTCAGCATCACCGCGCTGCAGGATCTGTACCGGGACGATACTGATCGTTTGGTCATCACGAATCGTCCATATTTCATTGCCCGATTGCAGTGCCAGGCGCGGTACGCGGAAATAGCTTTCCGGTGCAATTCCCCTGATATCGACCTCCACGAACTTACCTACCAGCAGAGGGGGTGCGTTGTCTGAATGAGGGGCTGCATTTACCGGAGCACCTGTGGAGAATGGTTCAGGTACACGCACAATCACATCGATGGTTCGTGTCTGCTTGTCAAGCGAGGCTTCAGCGCGATCGACATGGCCGTCCCAGGTATACCTCTCATCCCCGTACCGGGCAGTCACACGAGCGGCCACCTGATGTTTGGAATCTCCTGCCTGCAAACTCCACAAGTCTGGAATCAAGGCAGTGTTGGCATCAGATAGGGGCACAACCACCTCAACAGAATCGGCGGCAAACAATCGCCCAATGGCCTGGCCGACCGTCAAGAATTGTCCAATGGCTACCGACTCTTCCCGCACATAGCCATCAAAGGGCGCTTTCACCTTTGTCCGGGACAATGCCAGCCTGGCTTCTGCCACGCTGGCTTCTTCACGCTTTAGTGCAGCTTGGGCCGCCTTCAACTGGGGTTCACGCAGGACCAGGGGACTCGCCTGTTCAACTGTAGACCCAGACTCAAGCTGGCGCCCGGAGTACTGCTCATATTCTGTTCGTGCGACTGCGGCCAGTTCCTGGGCTTCAAGTAGCGCCACTTTCCGGTCCTCGAGATCGGCCATGGCCTCCCGAAGACGGTACAGATAGTCTGCTTCTTCGATTCGAAAGAGTGTCTCATCAGCCTCTACGCGACCCCCGCTATGAAAGCTTGGATTTACCCAGTCGACTCTGCCACTGACCTGGGGAGTAACATCAATTTCTGCACTTGGCCGTACTGTGCCAGCACCGTACACGGGGATCGGCCCGGCACCAGCCGTCACATGAGCTGACTGGACAAATGGGATTTGGGGAGGCAGCTCACGGCGTTCCGGTTCAGGGGCCAACGACACCAGAAAGACTGCCAGCACTCCCGCGCCAGCGAGGATGGCCAATGCAAGCAAGTAACCCCTGAATCTGCTGATTAGTCTGTTCATACTGTTTTACTCGGTAGGTAAGGCTGCCACCTTGGAGTTTACAGCCTGTGGAGGGTTGCTGATTTGTACATTATCTGGATGAGTGTCGGTCCACGTGCCACCGAGGGCGCGGTGCAGTGCAAGCCGCATGTAGCCCAAATCTCGCTCTGCCGCAACGAGTGAAGTACTCACACTGCTCAGGGTTTCCGAGGCCGCCAGGTAGTCATCATAATCTCCAACGCCAGATCGGTAGCGCCGCTCCTGAAAGGCGGCCTCTGCCCGAGCTTCCTCAACAGAAGATGTCAGCAAGGCATGGCGATTGTAGCTGGCCTCCAGTTGGGCAAGAACAGACTCGACCTCATTGACTGCCGCAACCACAGAGCGCTTATATGCAAAAGCAGCTTCTTTCAGGCGTGACTCTGCAAGGGTTACCTTGTGACGTAGTCGTTTGCCCTGCAGCGCCGGTCCTGCCAGGTTCAGGGTCAAATTCTTGAACCACTGAGACGCATCGAACCATTGATTAGTTTCCGAACCCTGCAGCCCGATAGAACCCGACAGCGATAAGGATGGCAGAAGGTCTGCACGGCGGGCACCTACCGCATAGCGGGCCGCTTCCATTCGCTGCCACGCTGCACCGACATCGGGGCGCTGAGCAAGAAGATCAGCTGCAATACCTGCAGGAACGGGATCGAGTACAACGGGGGCTGACAAGGAATCAGGTAACATGCCTGCCAGGTCTGCTCGGTACCCTCCCAACAACACCCAGAGTCGTCCCTCGGCATCCGCCAGCTGACCCCGGATCACTGGCAACTCGGCCTGCGAATTCCATAGCTTCAGCCGTGCCGTGTAGAGCTCACGCGCAGTGTTCAACCCACGATGGTATCGGGTTGTGGTGAGTTTCTCACGATCTTGCAGGATAGCCACAATATTATCCAGCAACCCAAGATGGCGCCGGAGATGCGTAACTTCGATATACGTATGTATGGTTTCCGCAATGATCCCTATACGGGCAGCACGGTAGTCCCACTCAGTAGCCAGATGCTCTGCACGGACAGCATGCGCATCATTGCGGTTGCGATTCCAGAAGTCAGCCTCATACGAAAAGTTTGCACTCAAGGAGTAGGTCGTTACCCCGAGTCTGTCCGGTACAGAGATGCCAAACTCCTGTTTGAGTTCCGGGCTCAGCCCGATCTCTTCAATTTGCTCGCCGATGCCGGCATTGGTAGGAGAATCCGTGTCTTCCACCCCTGCCGATGGCTGCAGCTCAGGGTATCTTACTGCGTTTGCAATGCGCGCCCGGGCCCGGGCTTGCTCAACACGAGCGACTGCTTCTGCAAGGTCAAAGTTCGAAGCCAGTACAGTTTCAATCACTTGGTCAAGTGCCGGGTCATTGTATGCTTTCCACCACTCCAGTACCTCGTAGGACTTGGCTACACCATCACCAGTGAATTTTTCGGGCAATTGGGGTGCTGGTTCAGGCGCCGGCAGGATTGAGTATTGTGAACACGCAGATAGCATGAATCCAATTACGACAGATATCAGCACTACTTGCATGGCGCACCATCGGGATCGATCGAATTGTTGTGAAACGGTTGCCCGTGCAGTTGTGCGGAACTCACGCAGCAGCCACTCGCTCTGGACCACGACAGGGTTACCTCCTACCTGCACTGAGTCGAAAGCGCAGTCTTCCAGCTTTGCCAACATGCTGTGATCCGACTCGATCATGCTGGTGTTCATGACACAACATCATATCAAAATCCCACCTGTCACGATGATGCAGCTCAAAGGGATTCTATGCCTCAGAGCATCGTGCTGCAGCCCCTGTTCGGATTGTACAGCAGCCGGGAATCAGCTATTGGAACTCATAGAAAGTTATTGAAGGGCATCAGGACATCAGCCCACCTTCTAACCCTCCATGCAACGCGACACTGATGCCTTGTGTGTCTCGGTGATGACTGTGCCTGTAATCTTTACCTGCGGGCCGTCTGCAGCCTGTCAAGCAACTATCCTTTCCACTTGATGTTGCACCCCACACTGGGCGTCTGGTCGGGGTCAATCTCTTGGCCTGCCAGCAAAGCATCCAGAGCTCCACGAAGGTCTGCGCCGGTCACAGGAATGTCATTTCCAGGCCTCGAGCCGTCCAGCTGCCCCCGGTATACACACTGCAGTGCCTGGTCAAAGATATAAAAATCAGGCGTGCAGGCTGCATCATACAGCCTTGCAGCCTGCTGGGTCTCGTCATACAGGTAGGGAAAAGTGTACCCAAGGGACTTGGCAAGCGCCTTCATGCTTTGCGGTGAATCCTCGGGATATTCGACCGCATCGTTGGAGCTGACAGCAATCAGCGAAACCCCTTGGGAAGGGTACTCCTGGCCCAGCCTGACCAGCTCGTCCTGGACATGCTTTACAAAGGGGCAATGGTTGCATATGAACATGACAACGGTCGCGATCTCTCCGCGCACGTCCGACAGGCACACTTCTTTCCCGGAAACTGTATCTGGCAGGCAAAAATCCGGAGCTGAAGTACCCAAGGGCATCATGTTCGAGGGTGTCAGTGCCATTTGATCAGGTATTCATTTTTTAATTGCGTTTGAATTGCGTAGAATAGCGCGATTCAGGACGCCTGTTAACCGTTGACAGGCCATACTACATTCAAAGAGGCCAATGCCTGCAATGCGTGCTTTCACCTCCGAGTCTGTTTCCGAAGGACACCCGGATAAAATGGCAGATCAGATTTCTGATGCAGTGCTTGATGCTTTACTGGAGCAAGATCCTGACGCGCGCGTGGCGTGTGAAACACTTGTGAAAACAGGCATGGTCCTGCTGGCCGGGGAAATTACTACCACTGCTTACGTGGATCTTGACGCTCTCGTGCGGCGTACCGTCAATGAAATCGGCTATGACCACTCCGGAATCGGCTTTGATGGAAATACCTGTGCAGTCATCAATGCATTGGGTAAACAGTCGCTGGATATCGCTCGCGGGGTTGACCGCAAGAACAAGGAGGATCAGGGTGCAGGAGACCAGGGCATGATGTTCGGTTATGCCTGCGATGAAACCGATGTGCTGATGCCAGCGCCGATCACCTATGCACACCGTTTGGTGCGAAAACAATCCATGGTCAGGAGAGAAGGCAAACTGTCCTGGCTGCGCCCGGATGCCAAAAGTCAAGTGACCTTCGTGTATAAGGATGGAGGCCCCAGCCACATTGATGCCGTAGTCCTCTCCACCCAGCATGACCCGGATGTCACCCAAGAAGAACTGCATGAAGCGGTAAGGGAATTGATCATCAAACCGGTACTGCCGGGAAAGTGGCTGACGTCTGACACGAAAGTCCACATCAACCCCACGGGTCGTTTCGAGACGGGAGGCCCCGTGGGAGATTGCGGGCTGACCGGACGAAAAATCATCGTGGACACCTACGGTGGCATGGCCCGTCATGGCGGAGGCGCTTTTTCCGGAAAGGATCCTTCCAAAGTCGACCGCTCTGCTGCGTATGCGGGGCGTTACGTCGCCAAGAACGTAGTGGCTGCCGGGCTGGCAAAATGCTGTGAAATTCAGATCTCCTATGCCATTGGCCTGGCTCAGCCAACCTCAATCTCGGTCAACACCTTCGGCACCGGGACCCTGTCCGATGACAAAATTGAAGCCATTGTGTGCGACATGTTTGACCTGTCACCGTACGGAATTCTGTCCATGCTGGACCTGCTTCATCCGATCTACCAGGCGACGGCCGCCTATGGGCATTTCGGTCGCAACGAGGACAGCTTTCGCTGGGAACGCACGGACAAGGTCGGTGAACTGAAGGAGCGGGCCGGACGTGGTGCGATGGTATAATGCCGAAAACCGACAGGATGCCTGAAAAGATCATGAGTATTCAATCTGCGCAGGGCGTGGAGCCTGACTTCAAGGTTGCTGACCTGGCACTTGCTGACTGGGGACGCAAGGAAATTGCCATCGCCGAAACCGAAATGCCGGGCCTGATGGCCTTGCGTGAAAAATACGGATATGAAAAACCACTGGCAGGTGCACGTATTGCCGGCTGTCTGCACATGACCATACAGACTGCGGTGCTGATTGAAACTTTAACAACGCTGGGTGCACAGGTGCGCTGGTCATCGTGCAATATATTTTCTACACAGGATCACGCGGCGGCAGCCATCGCTGTCACGGGTGTGCCTGTATTTGCCTGGAAAGGTGAAACTGAACAGGACTACATGTGGTGTATCGAACAGACGATCAATGGGCCTGGAGGCTGGCAGCCGAACATGCTTCTTGATGATGGCGGTGACCTGACCAAGGTCATGCACGAAAATTTTTCGAAAATACTGGGTAAAGTACGTGGCCTGTCCGAAGAAACCACGACCGGCGTACACCGCCTGCTGGAAATGGAAAAAAGGGGTGAATTGAAAGTCCCTGCATTTAATGTGAACGATTCTGTGACCAAATCCAAGTTTGACAACCTGTACGGTTGCCGTGAATCACTAGTCGACGGTATCAAGCGTGCAACGGACGTCATGATCGCGGCTAAAACCGTCGTTGTATTTGGCTTTGGAGATGTGGGCAAGGGCAGTGCACAGTCCTTGCGCAGCCTGGGTGCGAATGTCCTGATCACAGAAATCGACCCTATCTGTGCATTGCAAGCCGCGATGGCAGGTTTTCGGGTGGTCCCCCTGGATGAGGTTGTCTCAACGGCAGACATCTTTGTCACTGCCACCGGCAACTATCATGTGATCAGTCATGACCATATGCGGGCCATGAAAAATCAGGCCATCGTCTGCAATATCGGACATTTCGACAATGAAATTGATGTGGAGAGCCTCAAGCAGTATCCCTGGGAAAATATCAAGCCCCAAGTCGATCACGTCATCTTCCCGGATGGAAAACGTATCATACTTCTGGCAGAAGGCCGCCTTGTAAACCTGGGATGTGCCACTGGGCACCCGAGCTTCGTCATGTCAAATTCATTCACGAACCAAGTGCTTGCACAAATTGAATTGTGGGGAAACCCAGGCCGCTATAAAAATCGCGTGTATGTACTCCCCAAGACACTGGACGAGGAAGTTGCCCGGCTGCACCTGGAAAAAATCGGCGCCAAACTGACACAGCTTACTGACGAGCAGGCCGAGTATATCGGAGTCGACGTGAAAGGACCCTACAAACCCGATTACTATCGGTATTGAACCGGGCGCCCCCGCCCCTGCTGCCATGCGGGCTAACCGTCTGTACATCAATCGAAAGCTGGCCGTCGACGACGAAGTCAGGCTGGATAATGAAGCCGCTCACCATGCAAGCCATGTACTTCGCATCAACAAGCACTCCTCGCTGGCACTTTTCAATGGAGACGGCTACGACTATGCCGGTCAACTGATATCTCTTCGCAAAAAGGCGATCACAGTCCAGGTTACAGGTAAAACCCTTGCCAGGAAAGAATCCAGGCTGCAAACCCATCTCGTACTCGGGGTCTCGAAAAGCGCACACATGGACTTCGCTATCCAAAAAAGCGTCGAGGCCGGAGTGACAGAAATTCATCCGGCAATCACCGAACGGACCGTGATCCGTTTCTCGGATAAATCCAGAGCACGCCGTCAGCAGCACTGGCGAAATGTCGTCATCAGTGCCTGCCAGCAAAGCGGGCGAGCAACTCTCCCGGTCCTTCATGAAGTAAAACACCTGAGTGAAACACTCCCTGTGGATGAAGGTGCGCGAGGGTTTGTCCTGGATATCCGATCGAACCAGACACTGGGCGGATACGCTCATGAACGCCTGAAACAAATCTGGTTTGTCACCGGACCTGAAGGCGGGCTGACACCGCATGAAACACAGGGAATCACTGACAAAGGTTTTCTGCCAGTGTCCCTGGGCCCGCGGATCATGCGAACCGAAACGGCCGCATTAGCTGCGATCATCAGTGCACAGGTGCTTTGGGGGGACCTGAGCGAGCATGACAGCCTCCAGCAAACCTGACCTTGTATGCACGTCTGATAACTGGGTTTGCACCCGCAGGCCAATCCGCGCGTCAATATTCATTCCTTTCTTCAGTTTCCAAGCAGTACCGCTGACTCCCGAATTGAAATTTCAACGAGGATGGTATCCTGTAGGCACATGACACAAACGGGACATATCTTGCGATGACCATACGATTGGGAGTAGTCATGGATCCCCTGGGGAACCTCAATGTGCACAAGGACAGCACTTTTGCCATGCTGCTTGAGGCGCAGCACCGCAACTGGAACATTTTCCACCTGCAGTCATCGGACCTTTACCTGTCGGACACGGCAGTGATGGGAAAAGCTACTTCGATTTCTCTCCAAAGTGACCCCAAGCACAGAATCAAGCCGGGAGATCAAACAATTGAGGATCTGAATGAACTGGATGTGATACTGATGCGCAAGGATCCACCCTTTGACATGGAGTACATCTACACGACCTACCTGCTCGAGCATGTACATCAGTCGGGGACACCCGTCATCAACCACCCTGCAAGCCTGCGAAACGCCAATGAAAAATTACTGGCCACCCGGTTTCCAGCGTGTACTGTGCCCTTTGTAGTCAGTCGAAACAGGGGGGCGCTTGGCGACTTCGTTGATGAATACAAGGAAACTGTAATCAAGCCTCTGGACAGCATGGCAGGGGACTCCGTTTTCTGTGTTCGCCATGACGACCTCAATCGGAATGTCATACTGGAAACGGTAACCCGCCATGGTGCCCGAACAGTGATGGCACAAAAGCTTATCGCTGACTACCAAGAGGGTGACAAACGCATTTTGCTCATTGATGGTGAACCCGTGCCGCATGCCCTGTTACGTATACCTGCGCAAGGGGAATTACGCGCCAATTTGGCCAAGGGAGGCACGGCCCAGCCTGTGGCCCTGACCCCGCGGGACAGATGGATTTGCGAGCAGGTCGGAACTGAACTGAAAGCCATGCAAATTGACTTTGCAGGTATCGACGTCATCGGCGACTACCTGACAGAAATTAACATCACCAGTCCGACCGGAATACGTGAACTGGACCGGATGTGCAACCTGAATATAGCAGCTACACTGCTCGATTCCATTGAAAAAAGGCTGTTCCATCATCCCTGACCAGAAAGAGCTGTACACGCGTCCAATCGTATGCCGGCGATGCCATCGCTATCATTTTCTGAAAATTGGAGGGTAACTGCGGTATATTGGTAGACATACGGTCCAGATGGTTCAAGAAAGTACCCTGTTGCGTACCTGATTATCCATGTCAGAAAATCTTACCAAGCACCTGCTCGTTGCCATGCCAGCCCTGCATGATCCGAATTTTTCTCGTTCCGTGACTCTTATTTGCGAGCACAATCAACACGGCGCGATGGGCATCGTTGTAAACCAGCCGAGTGCCCTTTGCGTTGAAGAACTGATCAGTTGCCTGGATGTGGACATTGATGAGCAGCTGTTTTCCACACAACGTGAGCCAGTGTATGCTGGCGGCCCAGTACATACCAACAGGGGGTTTGTCCTGCACGACTCGGACCGGCACTGGAAGTCGACCTACACGATTGATGAGGATCTGAAACTGACGACTTCTGAAGATATCCTGCTCGAAATTGGCCGTGGAACAGGTCCGGACAACACCATTGTTGCTTTGGGTTATGCCGGGTGGGGGCCTGGACAGTTGGAGCAGGAACTGGCAGATAATGCCTGGCTGACAGTGCCGTATCAGGCCAAGATCATTTTCAATACGCCGGCTGAGAAACGCTGGCAGAGCGCGGCCAGTCGACTGGGTATCGACGTTCACCTGATCTCGAATGAGGCCGGGCATGCCTGAACACCCGCTCACAGACATGCCGGCGGTCCCACACCGCTTGTCCGGTTCCTGCCGATGGTCAGCGTGATTGGATTCGATTATGGGGAATGCCGGATTGGAGTGGCGATTGGCATGCCCGATGCCGGTACAGCCAACCCCTTAACAACGCTGATGGTCTCAGCATCCGGAACGCCCTGGAACGAGATCGATGAGATCATTGGACAATGGCATCCGCACACTTTGGTCGTCGGCAGGGTCGAACACGACACGCAGGACCAGGGACGTATCAAGCGGCAAATCCGAAACTTCTGCAAGGCTCTACAAAACCGCTATCGCTTGCCTGTGGAGACAGTGGATGAGGCATTCTCTTCGGCACAGGCGTACGCCGTGCTCAAAGAACTGCGCGTGCAGGGCCATCGCAGGAAAATCCGCAAGACTGACATCGACAAGGCGTCTGCAGCGGTTATTCTCCAGACGTGGCTATCAAGCAACGCCTCTCCTCAAACAGGCAGGACCGTGTCATGACCGTATTGGATGCCCAGCAACTTATTGACAAGCTGGGTCATGATTTGGGTGCTTTCCTGGACAAGCGCAATATCGCCGAGCCACTGTTGGTAGGGGTTCGTACGGGCGGGGTCTGGATCGCCGAACAGATGCAATCGATACTCAAAAGCAAGGAAGAACTGGGTGTACTCGATATCACTTTTTACCGGGATGACTTCAGCCGTGCAGGGATCCAGCCGACAGTCAAACCCTCTCACTTGCCGCTGAACGTCACCGACAGACATCTCGTCTTGATCGATGACGTGCTCTATACCGGACGCACGGTGCGTGCGGCTTTGAACGAGATCTTCGATTATGGCCGTCCAGCCTCGGTCAGCCTGGCGGTCTTGGTGGAAAGAAATGGACGGGAGTTACCCGTCCAGGCGGATGTCGTAGGTACACGACTCAGCCTGGATGCAGCACAGCACGTTCAGCTGAGCGGTCCACACCCGATAGTTTTGGAGATTGTAGATTGAGCCTTCTTGCATGAGACACTTTCTGGACATTGGCAGGCTGAATTATAAAGAGCTGACCCATATTCTTGACACTGCCAAATCATTCACCAGTGTGGAGGGCCAAACTGTAAAAAAAGTGCCCTTGTTGCGTGGCAAGACCATCGTGAACCTGTTTTTTGAGCCCAGTACCCGAACCCGCACTACATTTGAACTTGCTGCCAAGCGTCTCTCTGCCGATGTGCTCAACATCAGTGTAGCCACCTCGGCTACCGTCAAGGGCGAAAGTCTGCTCGACACCCTGTTCAGCCTGGAGGCAATGAACACCGATATCTTTATTGTCAGACACCCAGAAAGCGGTGCTGCAGAGTTCATTGCAAAGCATGTTGCTCCGCATATCAGCATTATCAATGCGGGTGATGGGCGGCATGCCCATCCAACCCAGGCCATGCTTGACGCCTTCACTATTCGGGAGCATCACCAGGATTTTTCAAAACTGAACGTTGCGATCGTAGGCGACATCCTGCATTCACGTGTTGCCCGCTCCCAGATTGAGGCACTGAATATTCTGGGTACGCGAGAGATCCGGGTCATTGCACCGCGTACGCTGTTACCTGCAAATATCGAGCAACTTGGCGTACAGGTATTTCAAGATTGCACGCAGGGATTGAGAGATGTCGATGTAATCATCATGCTGAGACTACAAAAAGAACGCATGCAAGGCGCGTTCATACCGAGTGAACATGAATACTTTCAGCTCTATGGGCTGACACCGGAAAGACTAGCCCTGGCAAACCCTGAAGCAATTGTCATGCATCCGGGCCCTATCAACCGTGGCGTGGAAATAAGTTCGGAAGTTGCAGACGGCCGCCAGTCCGTAATTTTACAGCAAGTGAAGTACGGGATTGCTGTTCGTATGGCAATCTTGTCGATTGCCATCAGCACCGGCGACCGTGGAGTCGAACATGAAACTTGAAATACTGAACGGCCACCTCGTCGATCCGGCCAATGAAATTGACCAGCCGAAAGATGTCTTCATGACCGATGGAAAAGTGGTTGCAGTCGACAAACCGCCTGATGGCTGGAAAGCGGATCATACGATCAATGCTGCAAACAAGCTGGTGCTGCCTGGGCTCGTAGAGCTTTCGGCAAGTCTGCGCCAACCTGGTCAGGAACACAAGGCGACAATTCAGTCAGAGACAAAAGCTGCGGCGGCTGCCGGCATTACCAGTTTGGCGTGTCTCCCCACAACGAATCCTGTCGTTGATTCACCTGCGGAGGTAGAGCTGATCGAGCATCTTTCGCAGGACAGTGGACACTGCAGGGTGTACGTCATCGGCGCCTTAACGAAAGGTCTCAAAGGGGAAAATCTGAGTGAAATGGCTGCACTCAAGGCGGCCGGCTGTGTGGGAGTTACCAATGTGCTGCACCCCTTGAAAAGTTCTCTTGTGTTACGGCGTGCAATGGAATATGCATCCAGTCAGGCCTTGACCGTATTCACGCACCCGCTTGACCATCATCTGGCGAATAATGGATGCGTACACGAAGGCCTCACAAGCTTGCGTTTAGGCCTGCCGGGCATACCCGGTGCCGCAGAAACGGCGGCGCTGGCCTTTCATCTGGCATTGATCGAGGAGCTCAATGTTCGCACTCATTTTTGCCGACTGTCGACATTGCGCTCAGTGAGCATGATTGCACGTGCCCGAGAGAATCACCTGCCGGTAACTGCAGATGTCAGTATCCTGCACCTCTACCTTACTGACAGTAATATCCAGGATTTTGATGGCCTGTGTCATAACCTGCCCCCCTACCGCACACAACCAGACCGTGATGGGCTTCGAATGGGTTTACAGGACGGCACACTCACCGCCATTTGTGCTGATCACCAGCCTCATGAAATTGAAGCCACTTTGGCTCCCTTCCAATCCACAGAACCGGGTAGCTCGAACCTGGAATCCCTGCTTCCTCTGGTACTTCAGCTGGTACAAGAAGGTGTACTCAGCTTGAAGGAAGCGGTGCGATGTGTCACGCAGCAGCCTGCAGAAATTTTGGGAATCAGCGCAGGAACCCTGTCGGTGGGTGGGACGGCTGATGCGTGTATTTTCGACCCCGGACTCGACTGGGTCTTGACCAGCGAAACCCTGCTCAGCCGTGGCAAAAACACGCCCATGCTGGGTCACCAGTGCAAGGGCCGCACTACGCATACGATTTTGGGTGGCAAGCCTGTATACCCGCCAGAAACCGGGTAAGCCGATTTTCATTTGAGCGGCCATCAGCCATGAAAACAGGCCCTAATCCAGTCTTTGAAGAGTGTGCCAGTGTGATCCGCCATGATGCCCTGCCGGCACAACAGTTTGTCCTCAGGCTGCATGCACCTGAATGTGCCCGGCACGCAACAGCCGGTAACTTCCTGCATCTGCAGTGCGACCCTCAAAGGGCTATGCGCCGGCCTTTCTCCATCATGCGTTGCGATCCTGCTGGCGGAGATATCGAGATTCTATACAAGATTGTAGGCCAGGGCAGTGCTGAACTGGCAACACGCAAACCCGGAGATACGCTGCAGTGCCTGGGGCCAATCGGAAACGCCTTCAGCTTGCATGAAAATACCACGCGTCCTTTGCTGCTTGGCGGCGGGGTGGGAATACCCCCCATCATTTTTCTGGCAGAAAAGCTCAGGGAAAATACGGGGCTTCATCCAATTGTAATCTTGGGATCTGAAATCCCTTTCCCTTTCCCCGCCAAGCCCTCAAAAATTTTAGCGCCGGACATGCCGAAGGATATTATCGCGGCGATGCCTTTGCTTGATGACTGGGGGATCGTATCCCGCCTGACCAGCCTGCAGGGCTATCCAGGTTGTTTCCAAGGCTACGTACACCAGCTGGCCGAGCACTGGTTTCTAAATCTGGATCAGGCAGCACGACAAGACGTGCAGGTGTTTGCCTGTGGGCCCAACCGGATGCTTGAAGCCGTATCAGGATTCTGCCGAGAACATGCGCTTCCTTGCCAAGTGTGTCTGGAAGAGTTCATGGCATGCGCTGTTGGTGGCTGCGCAGGATGTGTTGTACCTTATCGTGAAAACAACAGGACCGTAGCAATGAAACGGGTTTGCGTAGACGGTCCAGTATTCGATGCCGCCAACATTTTCTGACAGACCTCACACCTTATGACTTTCTCAGTCATGGCTACTCAAAGGGCCAAGGTGCATCCCTTGCACCTAACATCCTTCCGGGAATCTCGAGCATACTAGAGATGGAGGGGTATCCGTGAGTCTGCCAACTGGAGAACGCCTTCTCAAAGTTAAACAATCTATCCGTCGGCTGGAAAGCCGGTACCAGCGCCCAGTCGGCAGTGTACGTCTACTGGCTGTCAGCAAAAAAAAGAGTGTCCGGGAAATCACCCTGGCTGCCAATGCGGGGCAACGCGATTTCGGTGAAAGCTACCTGCAGGAAGCACTGGAAAAGATCGCCTTGATGAAGCAGCAAGACCTCAACTGGCACTTCATTGGCCCCATACAAAAAAACAAGACCCGGCAAATTGCAAAACACTTTACCTGGGTACATAGCATCGAACGCCAGATCGTTGCCGAACGCCTCAGCACACAACGCCCTGACCATTTACCGCCCCTGCAGGTCTGCCTACAGGTCAACATTGATCAAGAGAGCTCGAAATCCGGAATTCAGTGCGAACAGATACCCAGCCTGGCAAGCGCCTTGGAAGGGCTTCCGAATCTGAAATTACGTGGCCTGATGGCCATCCCGCGACAGAGTAATGATATTATTCATCAGCGCCTGCATTTCGCACAACTTCGAGCCCTGCTGGAACAACTGAACCGATCAGGTTTCAGGCTTGATACATTGTCCATGGGGATGAGTGGCGATTTAGAGGCTGCTATTGCTGAAGGGGCCACTATGGTCAGAATCGGCACTGCAATTTTTGGTACACGGACAACCGAATGAAATGAGTCGACTTTCAGAAAAGCAGGAAATTGTTATTTTCGGTGGCGGCAACATGGGCCAGGCACTGATCGGGGGGCTGCTGGACTGCGGGTGGCTACCGGAAAATATCACGGTCATCGACCCAGACCGGTCCACGTGTTCAGTGCTGGGCAGACGCTTTCCACAATGCCCTGTCTATTCACAGGCAGATTCAGCTCCCCTCTCTGCGCAAGTTGTCGTACTAGCGGTAAAGCCCCAAGTGATTCAACTTGTCTGTGAACAAATTTCTGCACAATACCCATCACAACGGCCCCTGGTCATTTCCATTGCCGCAGGCACGATGATTCAGGATATCGACGTCTGGCTGGGGGACAAGTTTTCCATAGTGCGATGCATGCCAAACCTCCCGGTACTGATTCGTTCCGGTAGCACAGGACTTTTTGCGGGCCCAGGAGTGTCCGAGGTACAAAGAAATTGTGCAGAAGGTATTCTAGCCAGCGTAGGTTCGACCCTGTGGCTGAACGAGGAAGCGTTGCTGGATGCAGTAACAGCGGTCTCCGGCAGTGGGCCCGCCTACTTCTTCTATCTCATCGAAGCCATACTGGAAGCTGGCAAGTTGCTGGGCCTTACGGCTGATCAGGCGCGTCAACTGACCGTCGACACTGCACTCGGTGCAGCCAAATTGATTGAACAGGGTACCCAGGACCCGCATGCGCTGCGACAATCCGTCACCTCAAAGGGAGGCACGACTGAAGCGGCTATTGAAGTTCTGGAGCAGGCAGGCGTGAAGGAAATCTTTACTGCCGCGATCAACCGTGCCGCACAAAAAGCACAACAGCTTTCCCGATCGAATACCACATCCGCAGGCACCACCCCTTCAAGCCCTGACAAGTAGACCATGAACGCTTTGCTCGGTATCGCTGATT